>CAZLTI010000057.1:0-15143 GCA_964562335.1 uncultured Pseudomonadota bacterium
GTTTGCCTCGGTCCCAACAGCAGCAGGCTCTTGGGGGATTCCTCCAGCTCCTTGCTCAACAGTCTGGGGATAGTCATGCGATCCTGTCCGGAATAGTCGCCGTCTCAATAACGATAAAATGAATACCTTGGGGTCATATTGCCGTGCAATATGCTCCTTGTCATGCTATTTTTTACATCAGTCATCCAATCAGGCGACAGAAACCGGGATTGCCTTTTTCGCGTCGGGATATTGGAGCGTCCCGCCTTCTTCGGAAGAGCAGGGCATTACTCAAGTGCGTCTACCGCTTTTTTTATGGCGGGTGCCGTAAGATCGCCGGAGAAAACGAGCAGTCGCTTGCCCAACGCATCGGACAGCCATTCCGTCTTTGCCCCTTTTCTCTTTACGGCGATCAGATAGTTCTGCGGCAGTTCCCCTTTTATTTCGCTTAAAAACTTGATTTTTGTGGGCGACAGGTAGCGAATCCACTCCAGTCGATAGGCAACGTCCGAATTCGCTTTGCAGAGGGTCATATCCGGCAGCAGATAGCGGTTGCGTCCGAGGGGAACGATATCGGATGCAATGGATGCAGTGAGCCGGTCCCCGTACTTATGATTGATGCGGTCGATCAGCTTCTGGACTTTTCGATTGGCCCAGACCCCCTTTTCCACATAGTGCGTCCGATAGGAGTCCCGATCCGACAATTCCAGATTGAAGATTCCGCTTCTTCCGCTCATTTTGAGTTCTGCCGTCAGTTCCCAGGATTCCCGAAGCAACAAAATGGCCGGGAAAAGCTGCGCGATTTCCAGTCCATACGACCGCGCATTTTCCAAAATCGAACCGGGGCCGTCGATCCGCAGGGTCAGTTGCGAATGCCGACGGTCGGCAATCGAATACATCAACCGGAAGAACTTCATCATTTGCATCATCTGCCTGAATCCCGATTCTCCGCACTTTCCGATGCGAATCTCCAGGCTTACGGCATGGAGCAGAAGTCCCTGAACCTGAGCGACATTGTAGCGGTGAATCAACCCATCGGGCAAAATGGGGTCGAAGGCGACTAGCCTTTGATTGGAGACTATATCGCCAAACAGCCACAATTCGATATTTCCCGACGTTTGGGAGTCGTCGAACTCAAGCGAATCGAGCATGGCGCTCCGGTGGGTTTCCGGTGCGCTGCCTTCGTCCTTAACGGTCGACCAATATTTGGCCGATGCGGAAAAGACGAGTTTTCTCGTCTCCGTCGGATCGGCAGCTCCGGAATGCGCGAATTCGCAGCGGTCCATCAGGATTTTTGCCAGACCCTGCACAATCTTGGGATTGGAATATCCGCTATCGAGACCCCTTATTTCCTCCTCCAATTCGAAGCGACGCAGATTTTCGGCTTCTTTGAATATCCGAATCAACTCTTCGGCAGTCTTCCAATCTCCCTGATCTGCCCGTAGTTTCAGCGGATAGGCTCTGCCGTTTCTAAATCTGGTGATCAACAGGGGACCGCTTAGCATGTCAACTTTCTTTGCTGCCGGGGAGTTGGCAGCGGATATGGAATGCGACCACGGCAAATGCGTTCGCTACGTTAATGGAGTTTTTAAATCCGTGCATAGGGATGTGAACGAACCGATCGCAGACCTTCAAACAGTCGCGGGAGAGTCCGTACTCTTCGTTTCCCATTGCGACGACGCCCTTTTCCGGCCAGAGGACATCCCGATAGCTCTGCGAGGATTCGACGGTTTCTACGCCGACGATCCGATAGCCCATTTTCTTGTGGTCCGCGAGTCGCTCCGCCAAGCGTTCTGCCTTTTCCTGGGGGATCCATTGGGTAGAGTTCATGGCTGCTCTTTCCACCTGCGAATTCCCTTTTCCCGGGGTGCTCCCTCCCACTATCGCACCTTCGAATCCGACGGCGTCCAACGTCCGGTAGATCGATCCCACGTTGTGTGCACTCCTCAAATTGTCCAGGGCGACCTTGTAGCGGATTGATGGTTGCCAGCGGTCGGGCGCCGGTTTGTCCTTCGTTCTTACATGGGGCAGGAGGTCGCCTTCGGAAACACCCACTCCGCTTTTTCGCCGATGATGGTGAAATCTGTCGGAGAAGAACTCGGTCCAATAGGACGAATCTGCGTCCGGTCGGACTTCCGCAGTCGGCTCCTGCAGCCAGTTTTGTATTCGCCGATACAAACGGCAGCAGTGCGCCAAGGAATCTGGATGCAGAGAGCCTCCTGCCGATTCGATGTACAGCCTTCTGCACCACAACGCCACCCATTTGTGCCTTCTTGCTACCGGCATGGCAAGCAGCCTTTTTTTTGTGATCGTGAATCCCAGCATATTTTGCGTTTCCTACCCTACTTCGCAGACCGGCGGGAACCCGAATGCGATCTCTGCCGCCTTTTCCTTGAAGGCAAGAGTCCGGCAGTTCGAACGGCTGCGGACTCCCGGTCGGCGCACGAAGTTTCGCGTTTAGACGAAGTCGAACAACCCGTCCATCTCCTTTGCGGTCAGTTTTTTTTCCATCCAGCGAACGGCATTTTCGAACTGCTCGGGAGATTCCACCTCCATCACGATCCTGAGAGTATCGGATTCGAATTGGGGATCGTTTTCCAGCCGAATTTCGGCCGGCGGGTCCAACTCCTTCCTCTTTTTGTTCCAGTCGCTTCTCAATCGGTTTAGAATCGGATAGCGCAACAGAACGAGGCGAGACTTGAGTTTTGCGTATTTGCCACCGTTCCGCGTTTCGGCGACTATCTTGGCGACCGTCTGGTCGGCGAGAATGTCCCGCAGCGAAATGCCAAATCCATTTTTCAGCTCGTCGATCGTTTGCAGGATGCTCGACAGCTTGTTGCCCTTTAGCTGCAGCCCTCGAAACAGATCGGCCAGAATGCCGATCTCCTCCGTTGTGAATCTGCCGAGCAGCCGCAACTCTTTGTAGTCCAATTCGTCGATATCGGAGAAGGAGCCAATTGCGGAGGCTCCCTCTCCTATTCTTTCGACCAACGATCTGTCGAATTTTCGCAGCGGGACCTTCGCTTCGTCGAATATTTTCGCAAGAGTGCTATCCAATGCAAAATTTTCCGCTTCGCCAAATCGGTAAAGCTGCTCGACAATGGGAAATACCGGAAAGTTTCCCTCAAGCAGCCGCTTTTGAATCCTCAGTTTCCAAAGGTCGAACTTCGGTTCGTTTTTGTTGAAGACGAATGCCGGTATCGTCCCATTTTTTTCGTTTTGCCGTAATCGGTCGACTGTGCGAAATCCATCGACGATTCTATAGCTGGTGTCGGTGATACACTGCAACCAGATTGGATTGAGGGGAGTCGCTTCGAAGAGCGTCCATTTTTCCGTACTCTTTTTCGATGGCAAAAGAAAGGCAGAGTCGCTACGGACGATTCGCTCTATGGGAGCCTCTTTGAAAACATAGGAAGGCGGCATAGGGACTGTATGAGGAGTGGTTTGATTTACGGCACATTAGTCTTTCCAGTCGAAACGCAGCAGGTAGCGGCAGGATTTATAGCCGCCCGTCTCTCCTTGAAGGAAGCCGACGGCATCGGAAATCCGCAGATACAGCTCCTTGATTTCCCGGTCGGGCAGGGTATAGCCGATTCTCGTCCCTCTGCGGCCTACGGAAACGGAGTAGCTTTGCAGGAGATCGAATTTCTCGTCGTAGATCCGAAGCTGGGGAATCAGGGAGGTCCTTCCGATGGATTTCCAGTCGATGAGGAGGGTTGCCGCCCGTCTCTCCGCCGGTAGCCGAAACTGGTAGATGTCTTCGTCGGCACGCGAGGAGATATTGCCGATCAAACGTGTGGATGGAGGTAGGAAGTTCAGTTCGTTACTCGTATTGTTTGGCTCCTTCTCCGCGATTTCCGGCAGCAGATCCTCTTCCAAAACCTCTTCGTCGGACAGTCCATAGCTTTTTCGAATCGCATCGACCGTGCTCTGTCGGGTTTCCCACGGATCCGGTTCGGCGATCCTCCTTTTGCTTTTGTAAAAAGCCTGCAGTCGTACCCGGTTCTGTCCCTCCTCTTCCCCGTAAAATTCGAAATAGGGATTGTCTCTTTCGATAGCCTGTACAAGAGATGCAGCGGAATATTCCGTTGCAAGCCGATAGACGGCGGTCCCTTTCGACAGCGTCTTCAAGAAAAAGGATTGGATGTTCCGGTCCGGCTTTAGAATTCCCGTTTCAAACCGATGGCGCAAAAAGGGCGTATGAATGCCCGACAGCTCCAATTCGACGGAGGATTCCATTCCTTTATTGTACAGGTGTCTCTTACAGGAGTGGATGGTAAAGAGCGATAAAAACCGCGGCAGTATGCGGTGGAGTTCGGCCTCCTGCCGGAAAAGCGGTATGGGCGGCACAAGTTTGAGCCCGAAAAAGCCGATCTGGCTCATGTCCGTCGAGCGGTAGATCCGAACTCGAATTTTCCCTACTCCCTCTCCCGACACGGCGTCTGCCTTTTCGACGAAGTATATTGTGCGACGGTCCGGGAAACGGTCGAACAGGTTCTCGATAAACGGCTGCCGGCTCCTCTCTTCGAAGGGGATTCCACTCGCGTCGACCCGATCTTCCTCCGCTATTTCAATACGAAATAGACGAAGTCTTTCCGCCAATTTCTCCTTCGGAAGGAGGAGACCCCTCTCCAGCAGCAGAACGATCGGAACGATCGGATCGTCGGACAGCACGAGGTTCAGTTTGCGCAGATCCTCCTTCAGTTCGGACATCAGGATATCTCCCTGAAGATTCATGGTGAACTCCTCGCCCGCAGCATACTCCTGCCGAATTTGCACGCTGTCCAGGTAGTTTTTGGGTACGATGTTTTTTTGCCGGAGGATGTAGTTGCGATACTCCTCAAACAGAGGCACTTCGATCAACTCCTTGACTGCCTGGACCAGAAGACGGTTTTCAAGGGTTCGAAAGGCCCTGTTTCTGGCATAGACCCTATCCTTTTCCGGAATGGGAACCGTTACGGTATCTTCGAACGACCTGGTTTCCTGCGAAAGCAGCAGGGGAGTGTAAATTAGAATCCACAGGACAGAAAGGCATCGCTTGCAGACAGTTCTCATCAATATCGATTCAATCTAGGAGGTGCTGCACTGCGGCAGCGTGTTGGCGAAGTCTTTGGGGTAGTAGTTGGCGATCCATTGCTCGACATCGACCGGATCGAGTTGCTCTTTGTCTAGAAATTTTTCCGCATATTGAATGTACAATCCCGATTCCAAAAAAATCCTGACAATCTCCGCATCCAAACGACCGTTTTTCACCATTTTCCCCAAAATGACCAAAGCTCGGGAAAGCGGCATTGGAGGCTTGTAGGGCCGGTCGCATGCGGTTAGCGCTTCGAATATGTCCGCAACGGCGACAATTCTGGATTGTATGGGAAGCTGTTCCGCCGTCAGTCGGTTGGGATAGCCGGTTCCGTCGAGAGTTTCGTGGTGGGCGCCCGCATAGAGTGGCAGGCGAATCATTTTCTTGGGGAATGGAAGCCGCATCAGCCACCGCCACGATCGGTCGGCATGATCGCAGATAATTTTGCGTTCGCTGTCCGACAGCGTACCTCTTGCAATCGACAGGTGCTCTTGCTCCTCCTTTGACAGCATTGGAGTCCGACAGGTTTTTTTTGCCAGAGAAACCGAGGTGACTCTTTCGACACCGTAAATCGTCTCGCGTTTCGGCAGGAGATGTTGGGTTGTCGTCAGTTCCGCGCTCTTTTTGATCAGTTTGATATCCTTTTCCTCAAGGATTTCGCCGCCGAGATTGGTTTTGATCAGAAGCTGCAGATCCTTCACCAATCGGTTGACACGTTGCCTTTTTCTCTTCTCGATGTTTTTTGGGGAATCGGTAGACTTGTCCGATTCCAGAATCGCGATCTTCTCCTTCAGTGCCTCGATTTCGAAATCCTTGATCTTGGAATTGTACCGTTCCAGAATCAGTTCGAAGCGATCCAGCAGCAGTTCCAATTTGATCGATTTTGAAACGACATGTTCCGGTGTCGTCAGCTTGCCGATGTCGTGCATCCACCCGCTGAGTCTCATCTCTTTCATCTGGGTGTTGTCGAACCGGACATTCTTGTACATCCCCCTGGAATTTTCGTTGATGGTTTCGGCCAGATCGACCGTCAGATTGGCCACCCTGTTTATGTGTCCGAACGTGTGAGGAGATTTTTCTCCCAGCCCCTCGGCCAGTACGCGGACAAAAGAGTCGAAAAGCCGGACCTGCTCTTTGAGCAGCTTCTGCGTCGTTAGGGAAATGGCGGCTTGATAGGCCATGGCATGGACGATGGTCTGATCGTATGTGCTGAAGGAGACGGTTTCCCCCTCGGTCGTCTTCCGATTGATCAGCTGAAGAACTCCGATCAATTCGTTTTCGTGGTCCCGCAGCGGAAGAATCAACATCGATTTGGATCGATATCCGGTGGCGTTGTCGTATTTTTTCATTCCGCTGAAATCGAAGCCTTTGGCGTGGTAGACATCCCGAATGTTTACGATTCTTCCGGTATTGGCGCAGTAGGCCGAGACGTTCTGATGGTTGGGGCGGCCGTCTATCCTCATGGGTACCGGCGGCAGAATGTCCCTTCCGTTCTCGGTACGTCTCCGGTAGACATTCATCGTCTCGTTCTGCATTACTTCGAACGACAGCGATTGGGACTTGACGGCTCCCGGATCGAACGGATTGTCCTCGTACTCCTCGATCAGGATATAGACCGTACCGGCATCCGCGTTGGTCAGATCGCGCGCCGTACTAAGAATCAGTTCGAGTGCGGTGCTTTGCTTTTGCAGTTTGCTCAATTCGGCTCCCGCAACCGACAAAACGTCAAGTTGCCGTTCCTGTTCCACGATGTCTTTCGACAGATATCGCAGCAGTTCGTCAATCTCTTTGTTGTCGAGCGCAAGATTCTCGAAATGCGCTTGGAGTTTTGACAGTCGATCTAAAATTTTCATAGATTTGATTTGTCAAGGAGATCTTGAAATCCTCTTCCCGCTCGATTCGGGGAAAAATGGAAGCCGACGATGCGTTGGGAAACGGAAGCGCATGTCGGCATTTTCCGCAGGGAGTTTATCGCAGTTGGATTCTTTCCATCTGCTCCTCTTCCTCTTTGCACCCAATGCAGAGAGTCGTGACCGGCCTCGCGGCCAGACGGCTTTTTCGGATGTGTCTGCTGCATTTTTCGCAGATGTTGTATTCGTCTCCTTCCAGTCGTTCGATCGATTTGAGAATTTTTTTAATCAGTTTGCGCTCCCTGTCCCGTATTTTCAGCTCCGTGTTTCTTTTGAACTCGAAACTTGCCCTATCTCCAGGATCGGGAAAGTCTTGATTCCCCTTTTTCATATCCTGTATCGTCTCCCCGAAATCGTTTCGGAGTTTTTCCAGCATGCTATCGAGTTTGTTTCGATAGTAGTTTTTCTCTTCGACCGTTATGTCGGTAGAATCCGTAAATTCCATCTGGCCTCTTTCCTTTGTACGAAAATGCATTTCATGCTTTTATCGTGCTGTGCCCGACCCAGGCATGGGGTTGCGAATATGCATTTTCATGTTGCGTTGCGCCCGTTTCGGGCTTTGGGTGCTACCGGCGGATTCGACATATTTCTCTTTCGTATCGGCAGCAAAAAATGGTTGCCGCCTATCGAGAGGCAACAACCGACGGAAAAAATCGAAGCGGCATCGGTCGACCCGCCCGCCTCGGAATGGAGCGCTGTTCCTAACGGGAACTATCGTATGGAAATTGAATTTACCCTACCATTGCTCAATTGATACTGAAGTCGATGCCTGTCTATCCATTTCAATTTCAAGTTCGGCGAAAAACCGGTAACGGTATTCCGCAAAGTGACGGTCTCGTCTTCGCGGGAACGGACTATGTGAATCTTGAATGTGTACTGATATCTGAAGTTTCCCTCCTCCGTTTCGACGGTTTCTCCTTTGTAGATATGGAAAAACGCGGCCTTTTCAAAACCGTTGTAGACAAGTCCGGCTGCCGTATTGGAGTTTGGCAGGAGTATCTGAATTCTCTTTTTGGGTCCGATTCTCACTATTTTCTTCTGTCTTTTCGGCGTTGCCAATGTGCCGTATCCGCCCTCAAGGGCGTTAAACGATATTTGCGGATCCCCTTCGAATCCCAGCACCGGTTCGTTTTTTCCATTGGTTCCGTAATAGACGTATCCGTCGAACAGTCCGATGGCGTCGTGCATAGTAAGGTCGGGTTTGGACAGGATTTTGGTCTCGTTGAAGTAGATTGCGTTTCCCTGTTTGCCGACTGGAAAAATCTGAAAATTCTCCCTGAACGTCAGGACTCCGTTGATCGGCGTACTTGTTTTTTTTTGATTCGTTTCCGTCTCGGCGACCGCGCTCCAGGCAAAAACAAGAAGCAAAATCCAGGCCGTACCGGCGCGATATAGGATTGTCGGCATCTTTTTCCGTTTATTGGGCATCCACTGATCCGTAAAGGGAGTTGCCCCGGCGAATCGGAGCAACTTGAACGGGTTGTCGTTAGTAAATGGTTTCCTCGATAATCTCCATACCTTCGGTCGGAACGAAATGAAACTGGGAACTATCGATTTCCACCGAATAGTTGAGATCGGCAAACGTAATCTTGCGGAAGCTTTGCTGCGCGTCGACAACTACGAACTGTTTGATGCGACGGGTTCTGCTATCCAGTGCGATCTGCAGTTCCGCCAGATTTTGGTGCGGCTTTTTGGGCTTGAGATAAAGCTGTGCCGTTTCTGCCGACGCATCCAAGAACAGGGTTGTCGGAGCTACTTCCTCAAAGTGGAGGTCCAAATTTTCGCTCTTGAATAGAAACGACAGCGAATCCAATTTTTTTACGTCGTCGACATTTTGAATCGTCACGTTTTCCAGATCTGGATCGTAAATCCAAATTTTTTCGCTTCCGATTACGATCAGCATTCTATCGGGCTTTTGGTAGGACCAGCGCATTAGCCCCGGCTTTTTGAAAAGGACCGTACCTTCGGATAGGCTTCTTCTTTCCAGAAGGGCATCGTAAAACTCCTGCCGAAATCGTCCCGCAAAAGCACGAACCCTGTCGAACTCGCGTTGAAACGCCGCAAGGCTTCCCTCTGCCGAAGACGCCGCTACCGGGAAAACGCAGAACAGCAGAAAACCCGCGCTTGCGGCTATCTGGATGCTTTGCAGGATCGACCTTCCCATAGACCTTTCCGAATTGACGAAAGTCTTCGCTTGTCCTTCGCTATCCGAACGATGGATTTTCTCCCTTTCGAGCCCGGGTAGCATAACGCTATCGAACGGCTTGAACTTGTCAAATTTAGTTCTTATTGCGACGTTGTTCAATCAAAAAAAATAAAGAGGGAAAATAGGGTTCCAAAGTCGGGCGGATCGGCTGGCTACTGCGGAATGCGTCGGAGGATTTTTACGGGAGTCGCCATATATCCCGCTAGGTCGAGGGGGCGGTCCCTCTCTAGGAGAGAGAGCCGCCCTGTGTTGGCGGTTGGGGATTAAACGAGCCGATCCGGCGTTACGACGGATCCGTGCCTTTCCTTCAGGGCGCTTAGCTCCTTTCTCTGTCGCGACAGTACATCGAACAGCTCTTGCGGTACGTCGCTCTCCTTACCGTAGGCTTCGGTCTGGAGATCGATTCTGGCGACAATCTTGTCGACATAAATAGAGAACTGCTTGACGTACAACTCTTGAGAATACTCTTTGTCGATAATGGATTTGAACAGCAGTTTCAAATCCTCGTATTTCGGGATGTACCCGATCGGCGTATCGATTGCCCCGACCTCTCCCCAGACTCTTCTCTCCAACCAGGCCAGCCAAACTTTGACATCTCTCTTTTCGCCCAGAAGCTTTTTCGAGCTGCCTCCTCGCGCCTCTTCCGTCAGAAAGTAGTTGAGACCGGCCATGATCGGCCTTTTGTCCGCCGCTATCTTTGGGCTGTTGAAGAATTTGAACTGAGCGTCCATATAGTCCGACAGAGCACCGGGTATAAAGGGAGCGTTGGCCCAAGGAGCGCGTTTGACGCCTGTCGCGCCGACTTCGGTCGCAGTGGCGGCGGATACGATGGAGGCACCGATCACGACTCCCTCGTCGGCACTTTTGGCTGCCCAAACCGGTGGCATGGTATCGGCATCCCGGCCGCTGTAGGTTATCGCAAGGGTTTCCACACCCTGCGGATTGTCCAGCTGGTCGGAACAGTTGTCCAGGGCATCCGCCTTCAAGGTACACCTGGAGTTGGGGTGAGACAGGGGAACCTCCCTGCCGTTTTTGTCCAGTTTGCCCTTTTCCCATTCGCCTTGAAAGTTAAACCCCTTTGTCGGGGACTCTTCGCCGTTTCCCACCCAGTGCGGCACATCGTTTTCGTCGATGAGGACGTTCGACCAGATCACCTCCGTACCCGGCTTGCGCAGGCAGTCCATAAGTTTGGGGTCCCCTTCCCAATTGACATCCTCGACGATGCCGAAAATGCCGGATTCGGGATTGATCGATTTTACGACCCCGCTTTCGTCGATCCACATCTGCGCGAGGTCGTCTCCGAGGAACACTTTGCCCGCCATGGCAGTGGTCGTCTTTCCGCATCCGCTGGGCGCCGCGCCGGCAAACCATGTAATTCTGCCGCCGGTTCCCTCGATACCCGTGACGAACATATGCTCGGCCAGTTCGGTCCCCCTTTTTTCGTAGACGGAGCGGTCTACGGAGAATCGGTGATTTCCCTTTTTCATCATTAGCGTGTTCCCGGCGTATGTGCAGAAAACGCTATAGGTGGTCTGATAGCTGCGGTCCATAAATATCCGCGCATTGGGCAGATCTTCCGGTCGGTTCGGTCCCTCGCTGTGAATATTGGTAAAGAAGTGGCCCAGCCGCGCAACCTCTCCATCAAAGCTTTCGTATGCGTTGCGGTAGAGCAGCTCGGCACTGTGGCAGACGTAGGCCGAGCTGGTGACCTCGATGGCGGGGTTCGATCCGGGCGATCCGACCGGTCCCCTCATATAGAAGCCGATGACCATCTTTTTGCCCTTCATGATGCCGGTCATCTTGGCCTCCAGATCCCGGCAGGCTTCGATTCGCGGCATCCGTTTCGCCAGGGAGCTGATTCGCTCTCCTTCGTTGGCGATATAGAAGGTACGATCCACAATGCGACCCTGCTCTTCGCTAAGATCGAAATGTATCGTGTGATCCTTCATGGCCAGCTTCCTCTCCTCTCCCTGTTTCAAGGCAAGCTCCCGAATATACTGCACGTCCTCTTCCGATCCCGTATTTACGAAAATGGAGGAGGGTTGGCAAACGTTGATCGCGTTGGCGATTTTGAGCAGTGCGTCGGCGGTTGAAATCCTTTCGATCTTGGCCAGGTTCTCCGCATCCATCGAAGCGGAAAAGATCCGCTGCACGTCGGCGGACTCCGCGCCGCCCAGCTTTGTGATAATATCGAACGAGTTGCTGCCGTGAATCATTTTTTCTCCTGAATGCAATTGATGCCGATTGGGGTGGCAAATCGGGGAACACTCGAAAAATAGCGCAAAAATACAAGCGCCTCCTAAACGTCTTCCGTCCGTTCCTGTAAGACGAACATCGATAAGACGAGCATTGACTGCAATCGTCAATCGCTGCTTTTCCTATACACGCAATGTTTCCTTTGCGCAATCACAGGCGACAATTTAGCGTAACGAAGAATGCCGGCCTTTTAAGTCGGGTGACAGCATGCCTGTTGTCAATCAGTTGACAGCATGCCTACTTCGATTCTGGATTTGGCAATATTGCCGGATCCGAAAGGCAACTGAAGGACTAACGATCTTCAGCCGGTAGCTCTTCAGTATAAATCAATTTCTACTTGCAAAATGCACCGATGATTTTGTATGTTAAACGTACGTAAATTGTCTCTACACTATAGATGAGGTCGGAACATGGCAAAATCGGAAACTATACAAGCTCGTATAAATCCAGAAATTAAACGAGAAGCTCAACAAATATTGAGTCGGCTTCATATATCAATGTCTGAAGCTATTGCAATGTACTTGACTCAAATTACACTCCATAAAGGCATTCCCTTTGACATCAAGATTCCGAATGATTTGACTGCAAAAACACTAAAAGAATCAAAACAAGGGGAAAACCTGCATCGGGTTGACAATGTTAATGATCTCTTTAAGGAGTTGGATTGCTAAATATCATTTATACAACCCAATTCAAGAAAGACTACAAACGCATCAAGAAACAATGCAAAGATCTATCAATCCTGCATTTTGTCGTCAACGAACTGACAAATGAACGAATACTTGATGCCAAATACAAAAATCACCGATTAATGGGAAACTGGAAAAATCACAGCGAATGTCATCTGGAATCAAACTGGCTTCTTGTTTACCGCATCTCTGACAATAACCTGTTTCTTGAAAGAACGGGTTCACACTCAGAATTATTTAGGAAATGAAGGGTAGAAATTATATAGGGTCGGACCAATTTAATTATTTGTAATATTATGTTTTATTTTATTTATTAGGCAAATTTTCTTTTTTAAAACTATATTTTTTACATATAAAATATAGCTTTAGTAATTTTCATTTTGGATCGAACGTATTGTCATAAGTTCCGGCAGAAACTTCCGCTTGCGACAACACCTCCCGGAGATTTCGGGATTGAGGTTTTGACTTTCTCCATTTACCCCTCTCCTTTTTTGTGCCACGGTATGGCTTTTTCGATTTTCCTTTTTTTTTGAGGATTTTCGGGCATCGGAGTTTTCTGCAGGAGTTTCGCGGGCACTTCCGGCAACCAATAGGGGTTGAGCCGTATCCCATCGAAAATGGCAGAGCATCGCAAACCGCAAAAGCTGTCCGCAGTCATACTCGCCGCCGGTATGGGGACTCGGCTTAGGGATGTCGTCGGCGACCGCCCCAAAGGTCTGTTGGAAATCGACGGGTATCCGTTAATCAGATCCTCGTTGGACTGCCTGGAGCAAAACGGGATACGCGATGTCGTTATGGTCACGGGATACAAGGAGGAGCTGTACAGGCGGCAGTTGCGCGACGAATACCCGGATATCGTCTATGTAACCAACGAGGACTACTCCATCACCGGCAGCATGCATTCGCTGTTTCTGGCGCGAAAACGGATAAGGGGAAGCTTTATCCTGCTGGAATCCGACCTCCTGTACGAAAGGCGCGCAATCTCCATATTGAAGGAAAAAAGAAACAGCACGGTTCTTATATCCGGTCCGACCCATTCGGGAGACGAGGTCCATATTTACGGAGAATCGGGGAGTATCCAAAGGATAACCAAGGAGACTCTGGACGATTTGAAGGTCCAGGGAGAGCTGGTGGGAATCTCAAGAATTTCCCAAGAGTTGTATGAGGAGATGTGCGCCTACTATCGGACCGAGGTTCAATTTCCTTCCGATTTCCACTACGAGGACTGTATCTCCGGGCTTTCGAAGACCCGGCGAATCGAGTATTTCAAAGTGGGGGATTTGGCCTGGACCGAGATCGACGATCCGAGCCACTATCGTCGCGCTTTGAATTTGGTATCCCCGCAGATACGGAAGAACGACCTCCACTATCGATAGAGTTCGGTGTCGGTCGAGGAGAGGCGGCTAGACAAAGCCGTTCCAAATATATTTTTTTTCAAGCCCGCGAATGGTTGCCAGCTCCGTTGCGGAAAAATCTTCAACTGTCCCTCCCGCCGAAAAAAAAGACAAATACTCCCTTTTGACGGTTTCCGCTACCTCTTCCGCTTCGGGAAGGAGGCCCAGCTCGTCGTGGAAACTGGTAATATGTCGCTCCAGTCGATCCGATCCGCAGGGAATGCACCAAGTAGTCTTCCATAGGTCCCAATCGATTTTGAGCAGGATGGAGCCGTGCTGCAGAAATCTTTTTCTGCGGCGGTATTGCGCGCTGCCCACGATCTTTTTTTTTCCGACGACGAGTTCGTAGGACGAAACCTCCCGGAAGCAGATGGAACTCTCCGACTTCCGCCTTTCCATCCTTTCCATGCGGGGACTCAGGCCGTACTTTTCGAACGCCGCCGCAAGAGGTTGACTTAACAGTCGGTAGGTCTCCAAAATGGAGGACGGAAACAGACTCGAATCGCAGGAGAAGGAGTAGGTCAGTTCGTATTGGTGGAGGACGGTTTTTCCGCCGGACAGCCTTTTGACTTTGCCGACTGTCCGATCGTCGACGATTCGAGGATTGAGGCCGACGGGACTGAAATTGCTTCTGCCGAAAGAGAGGGTGGGCTTCTGCCAGCCGTAGAATCTAAGCTGCGGTTTGTCGCCTGCGAGTAGAAATTCGTCCGCCGCCATATTGAATTCCGCCGGATAGAGCCGGTAGGGAACGATTCTCAGATCGGGAAGCCGCAGTTTTTCCATACGCTCTTCGGTTTCGAAGTGCCAATTTTCCCAAGCGATTCTAAAGCGGCTTTGTAGTAGATTCCAACGGTTTTGTAAAAGAGAAAAGATGTCGGAAAAGCTGGCGAAAAAACCCGATTGGCTGAAGGTCAAACTTCCTTCGGGAGAGAGCTATCGTAAACTCAAGGAACGTCGGGACCTTTATCGTCTCAATACCGTTTGCCAGGAGGCCAACTGCCCCAACATGGGCGAGTGCTGGAGCGAAGGCACCGCCTCCTTTATGCTGATGGGGGATACCTGTACCAGGGGCTGCCGGTTCTGTTCCGTTGGCACGTCGAAACGTCCGCCTCCTTTGGATGAGGAAGAGCCGAGGAATTTGGCCAAGACGCTACTGGATCTCGATCTTTCTTACGTAGTGCTCACAACGGTTAATCGGGACGATCTGCCGAACCAGGGAGCCAATCACATCAAAAGGTGCGTAGTCGAGGTTCAAAAGGTGCGACCGGAACTGATCGTAGAGATATTGATTCCCGATTTTCAGGGCAGGACCGATCTCTTGGACGTTGTCGCCTCTTCCGGTGCCAAGGTGATTTCGCACAATGTGGAGTGCGCGAGACGTTTGACGAAAAGGGTGCGGGACCCGCGTGCGGATTTCGATCGGTCGTTGAACGTACTGAGATATTTAAAGGAGAGGTATCCGCATCTCACCGTCAAATCCTCCATGATGCTGGGTTTCGGCGAAACCGAAGAGGAGGTTTTGGCAGCCATGCGGGATTTAAGGGCTATCAATACCGATTTTTTCACTCTGGGTCAGTATCTTCGGCCGAACAGGAACAGACTTCCGGTGGAGGAGTACATCACTCCGAAGAA
>CAZLTI010000058.1:0-14568 GCA_964562335.1 uncultured Pseudomonadota bacterium
GACTAAAGATTCCCGCCTTCGCGGGAATGACGGTTCTGGGACTTTTTACCGCTTCATCAGCTTTGTCTTTTAACAATTTGCCGTTGCCTTCCTATCTATGCCCTGGGTGGCCATGGGAGACCGAAGTCCAATAATATCATCCGGTTTGATTCTACTTTATTTTCCCTTCACTCTTTTAATGGCGACTGTCTCCTGTTTTTGTACGATTCGTCAAGAAAGAGGCTCTGCTCACCGGCGCTCCTTTTTTTGCGGTGATTTTCATCGGCCGGTATATCTGCGGGAATTCACATACTTCAGCAAAACTTCGTTGAGACGGGTCTGCCAGCCTTTTCCCAGTCCAACAAAAAATGTTCGATCTTGTCGATAATAGCGGTTTCCAACTCATGTTCGGAACATACGGGTTGTTCCTTTTAATCCAGGAATTCAAGAGCATAAGGACTCTTCAAAATATCGGATGGTTGTGATATTAACTGACCTTTTAGGCCCAGCTCTCGCACCTTTTTTTCATCCTGGTCTAACGCTATGCGTTCATATGAACTTGCGCTGATTTGACGCTTCAGCTCGCGAATACTCCAGGCGTTTTCAATAGCTTCAATCTCATAAAACTTGCGTTCATCTTCAGATTTAATGGTCAACAATACGACCAGCTTAAGTGAAACTGCGCTGATAGTGTCTGCCAAATTTTATCAATGTTGACGAAGCGGTAAAAAGTCGAAAACTGCGCGGATTGTCATTCCCGCCTTCGTGGGAATGACGGTTCTGGGACTTTTTACCGCTTCGTCAATTTTATCATTCCCATGGAAAAAAGCAGGACTCGCCATTTGCGCTCCGACCGCAATGCCTGTAGAATATCCCGATATATTAAAGGATGCCATGCAAAACACTATCAGGAGATCGGTTATGCAAGTGCAAAGAAGCTTCAAACCGGAGATTGCGGAAAAGCTGGAGACTATCCCAGTCGACGAACTCGAGAAGCTGCTTTCAAAAGCGCAGCGGAAAGCGGAAAAAGTCTCCGAAACTTCGCAATGGGCAAATCTGACAAAAAAGATTCAAAAGAGAGACTATTCGCCGGAAGTGTGGGAACACATAGTCAAATATTCAAAGGAATTTCGCGAGGAATTTGCTTTCAAACATGACTTGGAAGTATTGTGAACTACCTTTTCGATACCGACTCCGTTTGCTTCCTCTACAACACGGCTTCCAAAAACCACGAAGCCATTCTCAGCCGATTGTCCCCATCGAAGAGAGCATTTATACAATCCTTCTTATGTTCAGAGTCTGTTTCATTAACTTCTCCATTTTGATTAAAGGGCTCCTGATAAAAGGCGGTGCCAATTTGTATTTTATATTCTGCGAGCGCGTTCTTATCGTTACTCATAAAAACCTCTCTTTTGAATTAAACATACTTCCTTGAAAAATCCTCAAACGCATTTGTGATAGCGAACTCAACCTCATTGCCCAGAGCTTTGAAGTGTTCCTTACCGCATGCGATCTTGGCTTTTTCCGAAGGTCGAAGCTTATCTGTAAATACTGTGCTTTTGGTTTCGACAACAAAGTAGAATTTTTCTTTGCCATCCACCTCAATTAGAACAGCCCAGTCCGGGTTGTAAGTTCCAAGCGGGGTGTCGATTTTAAACCAATCTGGAAGCTTGGCATATAATTTAACATCGTCACTTTTTTCTAAAGAGATAGCAAATTCCAGTTCAATACCGAAATCATACACCACGTATTCAAAAACTGATTTCTGACTTTCAATCATGTTTTATGGATCAAAGGGCACATTCTCGTATAACTCTTTAAAATGTTCGGCAGTCATTTCCAATGATTTGGCAACTCCCTCCTTGATGGCAATAGATGGAACAACAATAATAAACTTTGTAAAGCCATACAGCCGGTTCATCTCGAAGATAGAGCGCAAATAAACATACGTTTTGCCTGTGCCCGTTTTCATCTCTACTGTCAGGTGAATTCCATCTTTTGAACTGAATGACTCGGAAGGTGCCAGCCCGTTCCGTAACTGAATTTTCCGAATATTCTTATGGATATCCTCATCCAACAGTTTTAATCGATTCCCGATTCCCGGCGTATTATCAGAATGAAAATCCGTTTGCCCAGTTTGACGTATAGCTGCTTCTTTGGCGTTAAATAATGGAGCTACCGTAAAATTGGTTTTATATATTTCCTGTCCTTCAAAACAGCTGTAACTGATTCTATTGCTTGTTTTTGATAGTTCAAATTAGGATCAAATTGAAATTTCACTCCCCTTCTCCTTTTTTCTTATTCGGTTTATCTGCTTTGCGAACTGCCGAGGAATCCACGGTGATTGCGTCCCATTCCGCCCTGGCCTCTTCAAGTTGCTTTTTGAACTCTTCTTTTGATGGTAGATAAAGCTTGTATTCGGTGGCGTAGATATTGGATTTTTTGGGAAGTGTCAGCTCAACGAGATCATCCTGTTTCGTATGGCAAAGTAGAATACCAACGGTCGGCTTTTCGTCTTCCAGTTTTACGTAGCGGTCAAAATAATTGACATACATCTGCATCTGTCCCAAATCCTGATGAGAGAGTTTATCCCGTTTCAGGTCGATGATGACATAGCAGCGAAGCAGGCGATTGTAGAAGACCAGGTCTACATAAAAGTGGTCGTCATCAAAGGTAAACCGTTTCTGGCGGGCTTCAAATAGAAAACCTTTTCCCAGTTCCAACAAAAAATGTTCGATTTTGTCGATAATAGCGGTTTCTAGCTCATGTTCGGAATATGCGGGTTGTTCCTCTAAACCCAGGAATTCAAGAACATAAGGACTCTTCAAAATATCGGATGGTTGTGATATTAACTGACCTTTTAAGCCCAGCTCTC
Organism: uncultured Pseudomonadota bacterium; assembly: GCA_964562335.1. Classification (GTDB taxonomy): domain Bacteria; phylum SAR324; class SAR324; order XYD2-FULL-50-16; family XYD2-FULL-50-16; genus CAZJUM01. Next base: position 2,855 of record CAZLTI010000058.1, read on the forward strand.
GCATTTTTTTTTCATCCCGGCTTAATGCCAGGCGTTCATATAGACTTACTTTTATTTGACGCTTCATCTCGCGAATACTCCAGGTGTTTTCAGTAGCTTCGATTTCATAAAACCTGCGTTCATCTTCAGATTTAATGGTCAACAATACGACATAATGCGACCAGCTTAAGTGAAACTGCGCTGATAGTGTCTGCCAAATTTTATCAATGTTGAGATTCGCCGATGTCAATAAATTTAATCCTGGCTTGTCGCTATTAAATAAGTCCGACGCTGTCGGACTTATTTGTATTGAGACTTTCAATTGGTCCGACAATGCTGGACTTGTCTGAAAATTCTGATAAAAGGAACGATATAGTTTCAAACGAGTTTCCGATGTCCCCTTGATATTCAATGGCTTCAATCTTTCAGCTAAATTAGCGATGAATCGTGAACCATATGATGCTCGGTCAAAACCATTTTGTTCAAACTCCACTATATACCAACCGAACAGCCAATTCCGAACCACTAATGAGATATCGAGTGAGTGTGCGGCCTGAGCTTGCATAGCAGTCTGTGTATGTTCAAACAGTCCGATTAACCCATCGAATTTCAACTCCAGTTTACTAAGCTCTTTGGGCACACTCTTCTTTTGTTTCTTTTTGTCAGCCATCACAGACTCCTGATATCGACAATTCCGGCCTGTTTAAGAATTTGAACGGCATTTGTTTTAATTGTGTCTGGATTTGGTTCTGGAAACCCTGAGTCCTTAAATACTACCCGCATGATTTCTGGATTAAGCTCATCCTTCAATTTAGCGATGCCTTCAACTACATCAAGAGAAATATTATCCGATAAGCAAATAATGAGAGCTCCCAGACCGATATCAAATACTTTTTGTCCGGCGATGGTGTGTTCGGTAATCGGCAGTGTCGGATCAAGACCGTATTTGAGTAAAATCTCGTAAAGAACATCTACCTCGCTACGATCTGTCTTAATATTAGAGATATAGTCTTCGAGAGTTTTTTCCGTCATATCAAAGTCAACTTCCCATGGTTTGATATTGGTAGAGTCGAGTTTGAATACCTTGAAACCAAGGTCGCCATTGTAATCAGGGTTTTTTTCCTTGATCTTGGTGGCAGCCCGGCGAATGCGTTCTTTGCTTATTTCGGCAATGGTTTTGTAACTAGCTTTGTACGCTTCTGATTTTTTAGACGTGATTTCAGGGAGTTGGACAACAATATACTTGCGCTTAGCATTATCTTCAAAATTGAGTTGCATAAGTGCATGTGTAGTTGTACCAGAACCGGCGAAAAAATCTAAAAACTAAGTCACCGTCCTGAGTACAAATATTAGATAGGTTTTTAATGGTAAGCGATTTCCTCAAAATGTATCATTTCAATGAAGTTTAAAGGTTTTGCCAAAACAAGAGCTCCATCTATAGTTTTGCCGGTTTCAAATATGTGCTTCCAATATTCATAGTTGTTTTTACCAGAGAAAATGGTGCTTGCCATAGTCCGGTCCTTCCAAAGAGGAAGCAAAATCAAATTTCTTATAAAGTTTTCAATATTAGTCCAAAGCTGGTCAGGAAACTCTGATTGAAATATCGTTTCTTCCGGAATAAGTTTTCCTGTATTAGTATAGTAGGCTTTTATTACCATTTTTAAATATTGCAGCCAGTTGTATAGTATTTCTTCTTTACTTATCCGAAAAGCTAAGAGGTGGTCATCGGAAATATTTGTATCTTTTTTATCGATGATTTTCTTTTCGATTCGAGCTGTGCCTATTTCTGGTTCGAATCGATTTATATAAATGTGTTTAGCGATAATGTTTAGAATTTTTATTATCTGTATGATTTCCAATTCACGAGGATTCCTTCCTTCATCAGATTGAAAATCAATAGGGGTCATAAGTAACTTTTTTGAATTGACAAACGAAGATAATATTGTTTTATCAAATGCACTGTAAGAAATTGGTAATTCCTTACTCTTTCCATCAAAATCAATATAGTCTTTTAACTTGTTATCTTTTGCATTGGTTATCGAATGCTTGATGGAGTCAATAATATATTTTTTTATATTAGCACCATCGCCTTTAAAAAAATCTGCAAGCTGTTGTTCAGAAAACGAAAATTTATCATAGTTTAGATTATGTACTTTTTGGTATTTCTTTACCCTTTCATTGTACAGTGTATTGTTCAGCTGACGCATGATTGATTTGTCGAAAGCTATTTGTCTTAATATACTACCAGCGTTTGTATTAGTTTCAGTTAGTCGATCAACGTTGGGTTCCAAAAAAATGCGAACAACGAATTTTTTTGTACCTAGTAAAGCTTGTGCTACTGCTTTATGCTGCCCGTCAAATATCTTTATTTTTCCTTTATCAATCCTGGATAAGCTAAGGTGCAATTGCGGGTTTTTTTTATCGAACTCTTTAATCAATTTTCGAATACTATTATTTATACCCCTTGGATTTATAAGTTCATCATGAAATAGATATTGAATTGGAACCTCAATAAAGCAAGATGTTTCTCCTGATAGGTTGTCAGTAAATATTGGAGTTGAATAAGTGTTATTGTCATCAATTTCCGGGAAAGAGTATGTTAAAATTCCATTTTCGATATAGAAATTAAAATCGAATTTTTCACCACCATATTCTTTTAAAATATCCTTCAATGATGCAGTTCTTCCCGATTGGTTTTTTACAGCTTCCTGTATTGAATTTAATCTCTTTAATATCCTTGCAATAGAAAGATTTGCGTCCTGTTTTGATTTGTTGCAACTTTCGTGAGTCAAAGCAAAATTCTCTTCTGCATCTTTGCCTTTATTAGCTAGTGGAATAATATGATCAATATTGGTATTTTTGCTTAAATGAAGTTTTTCATCAATTATTTGCTCACATATGAAGCATCTTTGATTTTGAATCTTCCAAAGTTTTTCAGAAAGTTTTTTGTATTCATCTCTGGATATATCTCGTAAATATTTTGAAGGCATAAAGTGTCTCCTAGATCATATGTTAAAGGGATTATGGTGAAGGTGCACCCAATCGTCTAGACAGTTTTTCGGAGAATTCGATATCCACTGCAACCACTATTTTTCATGCTGCCCGATCCAATCCCTGCCGGTAGACATTCGTCGGCTTTTGATATCCCAGGGCAGAGTGAAACCGTAATTGCCGGTGCATAAGCCGGTAGCCATAGGTCGAAGAGATATTGGCGAATATATCGTCGATACGGCTCATGCTCTTCGGATCGGCCTCGCCGGTCGGCTTGGGCTTGTAGTACGGGCTGACGTGATCGAGGCCTAGGAGAACGCATTGTCTCGTTACGGATATCGAGGAATTGCTCGGCTTGGAATCGACGGGATCTTTCTTAGTCGAGGATCCCAAGCCTCTTGGCTTTCCCACCGGCCAATCCCCCTCTACCGTCGTTTTACCGAGCTTTTTGGCTAGAGCGTCGCTTTCGTTTTCAAGGTCGGCAATTTCATTTTTGTATGCCTTGGTTGCCCTGCCCGAATCGAAAGCCGTGGACGCGTTCTCCAAGAACTTCCTTTTCCAGCTTTTCGGCGTCGTAGCCGTGATCCCATACTTGCCGGCTACCTGTTCGAGGGTTCGTTCTCCGGGTAGAAGTTCCAATACGACCTTGGTTTTGAATTCGGGGCCGTATGTCTTTTTCCTGTTGCTTGTTTTTTCTCCCGAAATTCGATCGTGAAGTTCCGTTTCGGGAATATCCGATCCCATGAAAACTGTCCAAAAATCTAAGTGCAGTATATAGTATCGAGATCAACGAGCAGATTACACATCAATTGGCGAGCGAGATATTATAGCCAAATTATCTAAGCTCAATCATTTTTGAATTATTGGGCGTTTGAAGTCCGTGTGAGAACGCACAAATTGTTACTGAAGTAAATTTTCAGGGAAAATGGAATTTTGAGGAAGACGGGAAAGTCCTTATTGATAAGGAATGAGATGGTCGAGGCGACTGGATTCGAACCAGCGACCACATGTCCCCCAGACATGTGCGCTACCGGACTGCGCTACGCCTCGAACGATTCGAAAATAGCGAGTTGAACCCTACCTGTCAATTCCAAACTGTCTGCCCTACGGCGGAGCGGATGTTTGGGTCCGGTAATAGGGAGAGAAGGAGAAACCGATCGGACGGTCGGCATCCGGTTCCGTCGCGGTTTTTCATCGAAGCGGTGCGGCGATTAGTGGAAATACCACAGCGCCAAGCTTCCCAGCAGAATGCGATAGATACCGAAGGGAATCAGCCGAATGGTTACGAGAACCCTTAAAAACCATTTCACCGAAGCCCAACCCACAACAAAAGAGACAAAAAAACCCAGGATAAAAACAGGCAGATCGGTCAAATTCAGGATTCCGATCGACCGGAACATATCGTATCCTACTGCGGCGCACATGACCGGTACGGCTATGATAAAGGAAAAATCCGCGACCGGTTTGTGCTTCACCCCGATTAGAAGTCCCGTTACGATAGTCGCTCCGGATCGGGATATGCCCGGCCAGACCGCAAAGCACTGACCCAAGCCGATAAAAAAGGAGTGTTTGAGGGTGAAGTCGTCGATAGTCGTCACGGTTTTTCTGATGGGCAGCCGTTCGACCAGAATCATCACAACACCGCCTACTATCAGTCCGGCTGAGACTATGGATGGATTGAACAAATATCCTTTGATCGTTTTGTGCAACGCGAAACCGACGATCAGGAAGGGAACGATCGCAAAAATAAGATGCCGAACCGTCGGCATGCTGTCTCCGTCCAGCACTCGACGTATGACCCGTTTTCCGGGATTCGCAATGGGTATCAGGCCGAGAAACCGATCCTTGTAAATGATCGCTACGGCCAGAATGGCTCCCATCTGTATGAACACTTCGAATGTAGCCGCCTTCTCTCCCGTAAACCGGATGATATTGCCGATCAGAATCATGTGGCCGGTCGAGGAGATGGGGATGAACTCCGTCAGACCTTCGACGATGCCTATAACGATGGCTTTCAGATAGATGATGGGCACGGAACCGGTTTGGTACGGGTACGGTCGATTAACGGCTTTGGACCTTCGTCAGTACTTTCGGCAAGCGACTGAGATGTTCGTTTCAAGACTCCCGTTCTTTGCTCAGGTTCCCGTTCTTTGCTCAGGTTCCCGTTCTTTGCTCAAAGTATCGCAAATTCAGTGCGGGAATGACGAAACGTGCGGGAATGACGAAACGTGCGGGAGTGACGAAAATGGAACAAGTCATCTCAATTATTCGTTCCCAAGACTTCCGCCCGTGCGGGAGTGACATTTAAAGCAACTTCGGCGTAAAAGCGTCAACCGGCAATTTCGTTTGGGCAATCGTGGGAAAAAAGGAATCATACTTGCTTTTTTACGGTAGGAGCTGTGGATTGTACGATCAAGTGCTTGATTTTTTGATCGTATAAAAGCAGTGTGGAGATATCGCCCGGTTTAAAAGCGGCAAGTAGGCGGCAGATTGGCATCGAATTGCCTGTATCGTCTGTCGGCAATGGAAGGTAGGAATCTGTTTTTGCGAAGATTCACCGTTGTGCTGAAGAGGAAAGATGGTGGAAGAGAACGAGGACGACGAGCTATACGGCGGAAAACTATCCGATCAGGAGCCCGATCAATATGGATCGGAGGAGGAAGAGATTCCCATCGGGGAGGTGGAGTACATCCATGACGTTCCTCTGGATATGCAGGCTCAAATAGGCGAAGTGCAAAAGACGATCAAGGAGGTTCTGTCTTTGAAACCGGGTTCCGTTGTCGAGTTCAACAAAGTGGTCGGGGAACCGATGGATGTTTTAATCGGAGGCCGTTTGATGTGCCGCGGCGAAATTGTCGTGGTCAACGAGCGCTACGGCATCAGAATTAGCGAAGTCGTTCGGGCGGAAGACAGTAAAGAGGCAGGCAGATAGACGAAACGGCATTGCTTTAGAAATTCACCCTCGAAGGTCCATCCATTATCGCATCAGGAAGCGCACCTAGGCAGAATTCGGTCTTTTGCCAATCCTTTATTTTGCGGCACTCTCCTTTGCTGCTGGCGGCGTTCGATTGTTTTAAAACCCTGTTTCGGGTTGACCGGCAGCGGCGAAGGCCGACGCCCCTTTCCCGAATCTGGCCGCTTGTCGAAATATTCGGTGGATTCCAAAAACGAAATGCACGAGTCGAAAATGTAGGGAAACGGATGAACGAAACGGAGTACTTAGTGTGGATGGATCTGGAAATGACCGGTCTGTCGGCAATGCGGGATTCGATTATCGAGATTGCGACCGTCATCACCGATGCCGATCTGAACACTATTGAAATCGGACCCCAGTTCGCGATTCATCAGGAGGAAGAGGTGCTGGAGAAAATGAACGACTGGTGCCGGAAGCATCATGTGCTTTCGGGCCTGATTGAGCGCGTACGGCATTCGAACGTCACAAGCCGGATGGCCGAAAGAGAGACGTTGAAGTTCTTGCAGAAATTTGTTCCAAAAGGCAAGGCTCCGCTTTGCGGGAACAGCATTCATCAGGATCGTGCGTTTCTCAAATGTCATATGCCGCTGTTGGAACAGTATCTACACTACCGCAACATCGATATCAGCAGCATCAAGGAGCTTGCTTTTCGCTGGTATCCTCATGTGGAAAAATACCGAAAGCAGGGAAAGCACACGGCTTTGGAGGACGTTAAGGAGTCGATAGACGAGTTGCGGTACTATCGAAAACATCTGTTTGTTTGAGAGGGAGTGCAGTCGGCAACAAGGAGATAGAGTGGAGGCCGGTTGCCGGTTCGATCGTGCGTGCGTTTATTATAATGGCCGTACCCGCTTGATGAAACGGGTCGGTGTAGACTGAAAGGAGAAATATGAAACCCGCTTTTACGGCAAAGGAGACGATGATCAAATCGTTGGGCCAAGCCAAAATCGACACACCGTTGAATAAACTGTCCGATACGGCTAAGGACCGTCGGTTGCTGTTCCACCCGTACATCGTGGATGGTCAGGTCAATACCGAAATTTCCTTCGAAATATGCCGGCACGAAAAGAAGATCTATTTCGATCCTAGAAAGGTTAAGGCGGCCGTTGTCACGTGCGGTGGGCTTTGCCCTGGTTTAAACAACGTAATTCGAGCGATCGTGCTGGCACTGCACTACGGATACGGCGTACGGAGCATCTTCGGACTGAAATACGGTTTGCAGGGTTTTATCCCCAAGTACAAACACGGTTTGGTCGAGTTGAACCCCGGCAGAGTTGCCGAAATTCACGAAATGGGAGGATCGATTCTAGGCTCCTCGCGTGGCGAGCAGTCGATAGAAGAGGTTGTGGACGATCTGGAGCGTCAGAACATGAATCTTTTGTTTGTCATCGGAGGCGACGGGTCGCTGAATGCGGCAGCGAGGATCGAATCCGAAATTTCCAAACGCAGATTGAAGATTGCCGTAGTGGGGATTCCCAAAACCATAGACAACGATATTTCCTACACTTCCCAATCCTTCGGTTTCGAGACTGCCGTGGAGGAGGCGACCAAATCCATCCAGTGCGCCCATTCGGAGGCCATCTCGTACCCCAACGGCATCGGACTCGTCAAGCTGATGGGGCGAAGTTCCGGCTTTATCGCCGCCACGGCTGCCAGAGCGCAAAGGGTCGTCAACTTTGTTCTGGTCCCTGAAGTCGATTTCGACCTGGATGGACCCAACGGCTTTCTACGCCATTTGGAAGAGAGACTGCGATTGAGGTCCCATGCCGTGATTGTTGTGGCCGAGGGTGCCGGTCAAAAATTCTTCAAGGGGGAGGACCGGCAAACGGATCCTTCCGGAAACATCAAGTTCAAGGATATCGGTGTCTATCTAAAGAGGAAAATAATCGAGCACTTCGGAAAAAAGAACATCCCCGTCAATCTCAAATATATCGATCCCAGCTATATGATTCGGTCGGTACCGGCAAACACTTCGGACGGGCTTTTCTGCGCAAACTTGGGACAAAATGCCGTTCACGCAGCCATGGCGGGCAAAACCAGGGTTGTCGTTTCCATGTGGCACGGCGTCTACTGCCTGATTCCCATCGATTTGACGATTCAAAGGAGCAAGACGATCAATCCCAAGGGGCTGGACTGGATCGGAGTAATCGAATCCACGGGTCAATCCGAGTTTATCAACGAGTAAACTTCTATCTCTATCTCCTGACCCATCTGAAATAGCGTTCGGCCCACTTCAAGGCGGTTTTGGGCTGGTGCCGTTTCCTCCATTCTCCGGCAGCGTTGCGGTTGGCCTCTGCCAGGGTCGGATAGATGTGGATAGTGGACAGAATTTTGTTCAGGCCGAGACCGTATTTCATAGCCAGGACATATTCGGCGATTATGTCTCCGGCATGCGGTCCAACGATGGTGACGCCCAAAATTCTGTCGGAATTCGGTACGGTCAAAACCTTGACGAAACCGACATTCTCCGAATCGGCAATTGCACGATCCAACTCCTCGATCCCGTATTTCGTGACTTCGTAAGCCACTCCCTGCCGGTCCGCCTCCAACTCGTTCAATCCGACTCTGGCGACTTCCGGATCGGTGAACGTCGACCAGGGAACGACCCGATAGTCCGCCTTGAACGATTTGAATCGACCGAACAGAGCGTTGATGGATGCGTACCAGGCCTGATGTCCTGCCGTATGGGTGAATTGATATGGTCCCGCTACGTCTCCCGCGCAGAAAATATTTGGAAAGTTGGTGCGGAGAATTTTGTCGGTTTTGATGGTTCCTCGCTGCGCAATCTCCACTCCCAACTCTTCCAACCCGAATCCTTTCGTATTGGCGATACGGCCCACCGCGAACAGAATTTCATCAAACAAAACGGGAACTTCGGCACCGTCGTGGCTGCATACTAGGGTTTTTCTTTTCCCTTCGACTTCGATTCTTGATGCCCGATGTTTGGTGAGGAGGGTTACGCCCTCTTTTTGCAATCTCTTTTGCATCAAAGCGGAGACCTCCCTGTCTTCGCGGGCCAGAATGCGAGGATCCATTTCTATTTGCGTCACCTTGGAGCCCAAGCGGGCGAAGGTCTGGGCCATTTCGCACCCGATGGGTCCACCGCCCAACACGACCAGCCGTTCCGGCAGCTCTTCCAGGTTCCAGATATTGTCGGAAGTCAAATGGCGGACTTGGTCGAGTCCGGGTAGCGGTGGAACGACGGGCCGCGCTCCCGTGGCAACGATAATGCTTCTGGTCGTCAGCGACTTTCCGTCTACCCGGACTACCCAGGGAGATTCGACCGTCGCTTTGCCTTTGAAGCAGTGAACTCCCAGGTTCCTATAGCGCTCGATGGAATCGTGCGGCTCCACCGCTTCGATCCTTTTCCTTACGCACTTCATGATCCCGGCGAAATTGAAGGCGACGTCGGTTTTATCGAATCCGAACTCTTCTGCCCGAGCGGCATAGGAGAGCATTTTGGCGGATCGGATTAGCGCTTTGCTGGGGACGCAGCCGGTATAGAGACAGTCGCCGCCCATCCTGTCCTTTTCGATCAGTGCGGTTTTGGCTTTTGCGGCCGCACCGATATAGGCACTGACCAAACCGGCGGAACCGGCTCCGATCACAATTAAATTGAAGTCGAACTTTTTGGGTTTTCGATATCTCCCCATCGTCTTACGCGACTTGAAATAGGAAACGACCCTTTTCGAGACCAGCGGAAAAATCCCCAGCAGCGCGAACGAGAATAGGAGTTCGAGACTTAAAATGCCGGATAGAGAATCGATTTTGGCAAGCTGCACTCCCGCGTTGACGTAAACGAGGGTACCGGCAAGCATGCCGATTTGACTGACGGCGTAGAACACCGATGTCCGAATGGCAGTGACTCCCATTGCCAGGTTGATCACGAAGAACGGAAAGAGAGGGACCATCCGGAGCGTGAACAGGTAGAAGGCTCCGTCCTTCTCCATCCCCCGATTGATTGCGGCAAGCTTGCCGCCATATCTTTTCCGAACCCAGTCTCTTAGAAGAAACCGGGACGCGAGAAAGGCCAGCGTTGCTCCGATGGAACTGGAAAAGGAGACGATGACGGTACCCATCGGCAGTCCGAACAGGGCGCCTCCCGCCAGAGTCATCGCTGCCGCTCCCGGCAGACTCAGTGCCGTAACGAGGATATAGATGCCCATATAGAGGGAGATTGTCGAAATCCGTCTCTCCCGATAGAACTCCGAAAATGCCTGCTGTCGGGATTTGAAGTAGTCTATGGTGAAATACTGCCCCAGATCATAGACGTAGAACGCTCCTATCGATACGGCCAATACAAGCAGCAGGAAGACTCTTAACCACCATTTTCCTTTCATATTGCGCTTTAGGTATGCGTGACGAACGTCCGCACCGCAACTGTCATTCCCGCACGTTTCGTCATTCCCGCACTGAATTTGCGATACTTTGAGCAAAGAACGGGAACCTGAGCAAAGAACGGGAATCCGATCGCAACGTATCCACCCATGCATGGAAACGGTTCCAACGCTATCCTACCGGACATCATACAAGCAATGACAATCTCTTTCTCTTAGGCTGCTTTGCGCCGGTTGGATGACGACAAATCCGAGACTGTGCGTTAAAGGCGAAATACAATGGCGGTTATGTCATTATCCGATTGAACGGAAGCGACCTTTTTACTATGCTGCTCGGACAACGTTGCGGTAAACAATGCGGCCACATCAGTTTTTCCCGGAACCATTCGGCGGTTCCGGTTTCCGCGAGGGGCCGGTAGAACCGATTTTTAGAGCAGGAGACGGAAGTATGAAAAGAAAGGTATTGGTAGCCGTAGCAGACGGAATAGAGGAGATCGAGACCGTGTCGATCGTCGATACGCTGAGAAGAGCGGGTGTCGATCTGACCGTTGCGTCGGTACAGGGAAAACGGATTTTGGCCGCTCACGGAGTGGTTATGGAAGCCGACAAACTGATTCGGGACTGTCTTTCCGAAGAGTTTGATCTGGTCGTTTTGCCTGGTGGTATGCCTGGGGCGTCCAACCTAAAAAACTCGGAAGAGCTAAAGAGTTTATTGATCAAGCAAAACCGAAAGGGTTTGAAATATGCAGCCATTTGCGCCTCGCCGGCAGTGGTTCTCAAAGCGCACGGCATTTTGGATGGAAAGCGTGCGACCTGCTATCCGAGCTATTCGAACGACCTTGGCGAGAGCTATTGCAGCGATGCGGCGGTGATAGAGGATCAAAACTGTATTACCAGTCGGGGACCCGGTACGGCACTGGCTTTTGCTCTGAAACTGGTCGAAGTATTATACGGTATCGAAAAGGCGGCGGAATTAAGGACGGAGATGCTGGTCGATTAAAAACCAGTGATAAATCAAAATGAAATCGCGTTTCCTGAAATAGCGGGACGGTCACGAAAACAATACAAAAAGAGACAAAATGATCGTTGTCTGTCTGGACCTTGAAGGCATCCTGATGCCTGAAATTTGGATGAACGTTGCGGAAGCCGTCGGGGTCGAAGCACTGAACAAAACCACCCGCGACATTCCCGACTATGATCGGCTGATGCGGATGCGGCTTCAAATACTGCGGGAGAACGGCATTTCGTTCGGGGAAATTCAAGATATAATCCGACGAATCGATCCTCTACCGGGAGCTATGGAGCTATCGAGATGGATCAGGTGCAACTACCAGCTGATCATTCTGTCGGACACTTTTGAGGAGTTCTTTCAGCCAATGCAGTCCAAGATGGAAATGCCGACGATCTTTTGCCATGCCTTGCAGATCGGCGAT
>CAZLTI010000059.1:0-14512 GCA_964562335.1 uncultured Pseudomonadota bacterium
GAGCACGACCTTGCCAAGGTCGGGGTCGCGGGTTCGAATCCCGTTTCTCGCTCCAATAAAATCAGCGTGTTACGCCACCTAATCCTTCGCAAAGCAAGTGATACACAGGCCCTGAAAATGATACATAATTTTTATCCTGTAAATTCAGTTGGTTGAATCCCTCCCGATCTCGCTGTACAATTTTAATGAACCGGTAAAAAGTCCCAGAACCGTCATTCCCGCACAATTTTCGACTTTTTACCGGTCCGTCAATTTTATTTATTCGTCGAAATCCACTGGAAATCGGCTTGATTTGATACAAATTCGATACCCGATATAAGATACTCGAATCCTTATGTACAGAAGTCGTTTGCGGTGAATGAGAGAAAGGGCAAAAGGAATGAAAAACTACATGGGGGAGGATTCATGAAAATTACGATTGACGGCGCCAATTTAATTCCCAAAACTGTGCCCGCACATGACCTTGCGGCAATGATAAGAGATATAGCGGGCTCATTGAGCGAATTTTTCAAAACCAAATTGACTGCTGCGCAGTATAGGGATTTCTTCATCTGCCTAACAAGCATCGAAGACAACTGTATTGCTTTCGATATGTCTGGTTCGGAAGCCGAATGGTTCGATACCCATATAGAAGACTATCTTGATGCAATCGGGCAGGGAACGCCGGAATCCTTAAACGAATCGGCTTATAAAAAGACTTTGCGCTTTATTGACAAAGCCAAGAGGAACGGTGCGGAGCAGTTTGTTTTCGAAAACGCGAGAAATGGTACGAAAAGGAGAGTTGTTATTGACGACGAGCGTCCGATCTTTTTTAGAAAGGATGCGAAGCCGCTTATCAAGCAAGGAGAGTTGAAGCTTTTGGCCAAAGTGGTCGGCATCAACGAAAGCAAAAAAAATACCACTCTTACGGTCAAAACCCTCGACAATAGAGAATTCAAACCTGTCATTCCGGAGCATTTGGTAAACAGCGCCCGGATGCTATTTCATGAGTGGGTGAATATCGCGGGAACAGGCTCGTTCGAGGGAGATTTGGAAAGTCTCCGTGAGCTTGAGATACACACACTCCAAAGAGAGCCAAACGGAGAGGCGATAGCGGAAAAAAGTCGCGAGTTCTGGAGAGGGAAAACTCCCAAATCGGTTGAGAAGGCAACGAAAAAGCAGGCCGAAGCGACAATGGAAGATATCGACGACCTAATCCGAGAGGCCGCGAATGCAACTGAAAAAAATTGACGCTCCCCGCAATTGTTGCAAGTATGCGATCCGTAGCCTCTTTAACAAAATCATTGTGCATTTTTTTCATCGTTCCTCCGTCGCTGTGAAAAATCGCACGACACATGCTTTTAGTTCCCCGCAGACTTCATAGAGGACCAAGTATCAAAGGTTATTTCGTTTTTACTTTTGTCTGTTTTGTCTCCTTGGACATCATGGAAATCGCCAAAACCGTACCACAACCCATCAAAACGGATCCGGATGACTGATCGAGAATACAGAGAACTGCTGGCGGAGCTGGCCAGAAAAGAGGCAGAATCCCGAGCGGAAATAGACCGTCAATTGAAGGAGACTAGCGAGAGCATAAAGGGGTTGCGCGAATCCCACACCGAAGCCAGAGAGGAGATAAAGGAGTTGCGCGTCTTCCAGCAAGAGGTGAGCAGACAAATCAAAGAGCAGTGGAAACAGATCAAAGAGCAGGGGAAACAGATTGGGGGGCTGGGGGAAAAGTTCGGCGGCTTTACCGAAGGGATGGCTTTTCCTTCCATGAAGAGGGTGCTGAGAGAGCGATTCCGCATGGAAGTCATTTCCCTCCGTCATCAAAGGAGAAACGGTAGCGGAACGATGGAGCTGGACGTATTTGCCTATTCCAATTCCCGAAGCAACGAAGCCTTTATCGTAGAGGTGAAGAGCCATTTGCGGGAGGAGGGCTACGAACGCCTGTTGCAGGTTCTCCACGACTTCCCGACCTTTTTCCCCGAGCATAGCGACAAGCGGCTCTTCGGCATCCTAGCCTGCGTCGACGCTCCCGAACATCTGGAGCGCCGGGTTTTGCGATCGGGAATCTACTTGGCGAAGATCCACGACGAAACCTTCAGTATCCAAGTGTCCGAGGGGTTTACTCCCAAGTCGTACCAAAACTAGATCGAGAATAGACCGGAAACAATGAATCGCGTAATAACGGACAATTTTCAGTTGAAAGCGATACGAAATGTTGCCTAATGAGCTTTTTGGAGAAATTCAATAAATCGAACCGTTCACGAACATTGCTCTCTTGGTAAATAGTTGATATGTTTTATTTATATTCTCAGAAACACTGCTATTGCCAAGGTCGGGGTCGCGGGTTCGAATCCCGTTTCTCGCTCCACAATTCGTCTGCGGAAACCTCGCAGCGGTTAGCGGCAAAGCAAGTTCGCCCTTGGTTGTGTTTTTCGCGGAGACTCGCTCGCTTCGCACGCTTTCCACCATCTCCTGCTTTCACGATCGCCCCTTTTGCCGCATTTCGTTGAAACGAAATGGGCCAACCCACTATTTGCATACATGCCGATATGGAATCGCTAGCCGTATCCGTCGAAAACCTGGGAAAACTGAAGAGGAAACTGCAAATTACCGTGCCGATGGAAGCCGTCCGGGATACCTACGACAAGACCTACAAAACCCTGATAAATAAAATCAGCATTCCCGGCTTTCGGAAGGGTCACTATCCTCGAGCGCTCCTGGAAAAACGATTCAAGAAGCAGATGAGCCAGGATGCACTGGAAACTCTAGTTCCCGAATATTTCGAGAAGGCGTTGAAGCAGGAAAACATGAAACTGGTCGGCAGACCCCACTTTGCAGATCTGGAAGTGGACAAAAGGAAACCGCTCGTTTTCACCGCAACGTTCGAATTGCAGCCGGCATTCGAGTTGCCGGACTACAGCTCGTTCCGTTTGGAGCGGAGGGAGACCGAAATCACTCGGGAGGATATCGACGCCCAACGCAAATCTCACCTGAACCGGGCGGCGACCTATCGCCCCACCGACGAACCGGCCGCAGACGGAGACCGAGTTGCGATCGACTGTTCCGCCAATCCGGAGAACGAACATGTCCCTCCCAAAGAGAATTTCCAGTATCTTCTGGGGTCCAAGACTTTGGAGCCGGAAGTAGACGAAGCCCTTGTCGGAATGAAATCCGGAGAGGAAAAGAGCGTAACGGTCAAATACGCAGAGGACTGTGCCGTGAAGGAGCTGCAGGGAACTTCGGTCGCGATGGTAGTAAGGGTGAACGAAGTCGAAAGAAAAACTCCGCCGGAAATGAACGAAGAGTTCTTCAGCCGCTTTAGCGGCGTCAAGTCGGAAGAGGATTTCGAGAGCTACCTAAAGAGAGAGGCGGCGGAAATCAAAGAGTACGAAAACAGCTCGGAGTATCGCAAGGGCCTAAAGGCCCAGTTGGCCGATAGGCTCGATTTCGAGCTTCCCGAACGGATTCTGGCCGAAGAGGTCGACTTTCGGAAAAGACGGGCCGAGGAGTCCGGTACGGACGATACGGAAAACGAACACGAGGTGAAAAAAAAGGCGGAAGAGGAGCTGAGATTCTCCTTCTACATTCAAAGGATTTTGGAGAGGGAGGAGATTACAATCGAAGACGAGGAGGTGGCAAAACGATTTCGGATGAACTGTCTAATACTGGGCTTGAATCCAGGCGATCTGATCAAGCAGGAATATGGCCGTCAAATGTATCGGCAGACCCAGAACGTCATAGCGGAAGAGATGGCCTTGGACTTCGTAACCAAAAAAATATTCGAGTCATGAACATACTCATCCCCAACGTTATCGAGCAGACGAATCGCGGCGAGCGGTCTTACGACATCTACTCCAGGCTGCTGAAGGACCGCATCATCTTTTTGGGCGACGAAGTCTACCCGCAGACAGCCAATGTCGTCATCGCCCAGCTGCTGTTTCTGGAAGCGGAGAAGCCGGATTCCGACATCAGCTTCTACATCAATTCTCCAGGCGGCCATGTTTCCGCCGGTCTGGCAATCTACGACACCATGCGGTATATCAAACCCAGTCTGCAAACCATCTGCATAGGGCAGGCGAGCAACATCGCGGCTATACTGCTCGCCGCAGGCACTCCTGGAAAGAGAATTGCATTGCCCAATGCCAAGATTCTTCTGCGCCAGCCGATCGGCGGAATCGGCGGACAGGCAACCGACATCGAAATTCAAACGCGCGAAATCGTCGGCATCAAATCGAATATTATCGACATCCTGGTAAAGCATACCGGGAAGGATCGCAAAAAAGTAGCCACGGACATAGAGAGAGACTGCTATCTATCTTGCCAGGAAGCAGTCGAATATGGGATAATCGACTCTACGATGGAGTCCAGAGACGAATAAACTTCTGTACCGGAAACAATATATGGCAAAAAAACCGAAAATTTTGAGATGTTCCTTTTGCGGAAAGTCCCAAGAGGATGTGGAGAAAATCGTTGCGGGTCCTTCCGTATACATCTGCAACGAATGCATCGAGCTGTGCAACGATATCATCGAGGACGAGCGGCGCAAGGAGAGACCGGAAGAGGCTCCGGCCTCTCTTTTGAAACCGAAGCAGATCAAGAAGATTCTGGATCAGTACGTGATCGGGCAGGATTCCGCCAAACGCACATTGTCGGTCGCCGTCTACAATCACTACAAAAAGATCAACAATCCTCCGAACGACGGAGACGTAGAGTTTCATAAATCGAACGTGATGATCCTGGGGCCCTCGGGCACGGGCAAGACTCTGCTTGCGCAAACTTTGGCCAAAATACTGAGGGTTCCCTTCGCCATGGCCGACGCAACGACTTTGACCGAAGCGGGGTACGTCGGCGAAGATGTCGAAAACATCGTCCTAAAGCTGCTGCAGGCGTCCGACTACGATATCGAAAAGGCCCAGTACGGCATCATCTACATAGACGAAATCGATAAAATCACGCGAAAGGGGGAAAACGTATCCATCACGAGAGATGTCAGCGGAGAGGGCGTACAGCAGGCCCTGTTGAAGATCATCGAGGGGACCGTAGCCAACATCCCGCCCCAGGGAGGGAGGAAACACCCGCAGCAGGAATTTTTGCAGGTCGACACTTCCAATATCCTCTTCATCGTCGGCGGTGCGTTCGTCGGCATGGAAACTATTATCAACGAGCGAATCGGCAAGAAGGTAATGGGCTTCGGTGCCAAACTGCACTCCGGAGAAAGCAAATCCGTCGGGTCCACGCTAAAGCACATTCAAACCGAAGACCTGATAAAATACGGCCTGATCCCGGAATTCGTCGGCCGCATACCGGTACTGTCGACACTGGAAGAACTGACCGAAGACGACCTGATCAAGATCCTGACGGAGCCCAAAAACGCCATCATCAAGCAGTACACCAGCCTCATCGAGCTTGACGGCACCAAAGTAACGTTCCAGGAGGAGGCCCTTCGGGCCATCTCGCGGAAGGCGATCTCGCGCAATACCGGTGCGCGGGGACTTAGGGCCATCCTCGAAGACAGCATGCTGGACATAATGTTTGAAATCCCCTCGGCAGACAACATCAAGGAAATCGTATTGAACAGGGATGTGATTGAAAACAATCTGGAACCGATCCTGCTGTATAAAAAGGAAACGGATAAGGCCAGCTAGTTTCGCAGGATTCTCTTGACGGTTTTTTTTCCCGGCTATATTCTCTGCCGGTATCGTGACTAGAAACGGAATTGACGGGCGCTTAGCTCAGCTGGGAGAGCAACGGCCTTACAAGCCGTAGGTCACAAGTTCAAACCTTGTAGCGCCCACCACAAATGCGGAGCTGTAGTTAAGATTGGTTATAACGCCGGCCTGTCAAGCCGGAGGCCGCGGGTTCGAGTCCCGTCAGCTCCGCCATTTTGTTTCTATCCCTAATATTCCTCCTCCAGATTGACTAGCCTCCGAGGACCAAGTCGAATCGATATTTTCAGCAGGATCGGGATTGATTCTGAGTTCCAGCTTTTGATTTTCATGCAAAATGACTTCAGGGATGATCTCCTGAACCAAACGTTTTTTCTTCAAGTCCATCTTACCATCAAATTTTGAGAAGACCCGCCCCAACCAATCCTGAGTAGTAGCCTTCGAACTTCTTTTTGACCTCTTCCTTTTTGGTTCGAGATTCCTCCAGACGATGTCTTGCAACTTCAAGTTCAGATTCCCCTTTCTGTTTTTCAGCCATCAATTCTTTACAGACTTCGGATAAATCTCCTTCACCAGCGAGAGCCATCTTCCTAAGCGAGTCGGAGAACCTGTTGATTATTGTTTAAAGATTTCGAATTATACAAGAGATTATGAGATCAGCTTTGGACAGTTTAGTTCAGATATGTAAGATTTTCAGTTCACCAAAAGGAGAAGCAACTTGATAGAGAACCGATTTGATCCCGTGTTTACGTCTGAGCTGGCGTTGAAAGAAAAACAAATCCAACAGAGTTATCGTCCTTTAATTGGAGTTCACAAATGGTTCGCTCGACGACCAGGCTCTGTGTTTAGGAATTTGATTATTTCTGAATTTGCAGAGGGCAAGCAGTGCCTTGAGGAGCTATATTTTGGATCTAACAGTTTCGATGGGGTAATTGCCGATCCATTCATGGGAGGGGGAACTCCAATTTATGAAGCTAATAGAGTTGGACTCAACACAATAGGCGCTGACATAAACCCAATGGCTTATTGGGTAGTAAAGCAAACTCTTGATCCCCTAGATTTGGTTGAGTTCGATAAAACAGCACAACAAGTAATTTCAAATGTTCAGGAAAAAGTCGGCCATCTTTATGAAACAAAATGCCCCAAGACCGGAAAGATCGAAAGAGTAAAGTACTTTCTTTGGGTGAAGGTTTCTGATTGCCCTGAGTGTTCTCATGAGAATGATTTGTTCCCTGGTTACCTTCTAGCGCAAAATGTTAGGCATCCAAAAAATGTGATTGTCTGCTCTAGTTGTGGACATCTTAACGAGCATGAAAAAGTCCCAAAAGGTGACAAATTTGAAAACTGCGAGTCCTGCTCTGAGAAAATTAATGTCGATCGCAAAATTGGTAAAGGTAGGCTGAATTGCACCAACTGTAATCATGAATATAAATACTCGGGGAAACATATCGAAAAACCATTTAGGCATCGACTGTTTGCAATAGAGTATTCGCCATCCGAGAAACCGGAGGGCCATAAAGGCAGGTTTTTTAAGAAGCCAGATAAGCAAGATTTGAAAAAAGCCGCTCAACTTCTTGGATCGATCAATAAGGGATATATCGATTTGTTGCCGGAATCTGAAATCCCGTTCGGGGAAGAAACAAAACGATTGTTTAACTGGGGATATAAGAATTTTTCAGATTTATTCAACGGTCGACAAAAGACTGTTCTGCCAATTTTATTGAGAGAGGTACTGGATGTCGAAGACACAAGTATTCGAGAGGCATTGTTAACCGTCTTTTCAGATTTTCTGAGATACCAAAATATGCTCTGCAGGTATGATACCTATGCGCTAAAATGCCAGGACATATTTAGTGTTCATGGTTTTCCCGTAGGACTAATTAAGTGTGAGAACAACGTTCTTGGAATCCCCAAGGTGGGATCAGGTTCCTTTGTCCATTTTG
The DNA here is from genome assembly GCA_964562335.1 of uncultured Pseudomonadota bacterium. Classification (GTDB taxonomy): domain Bacteria; phylum SAR324; class SAR324; order XYD2-FULL-50-16; family XYD2-FULL-50-16; genus CAZJUM01. The sequence continues at coordinate 7,598 of CAZLTI010000059.1, forward strand.
TTGAAAAATACAAGAAGGCAAAGACCTATACTCAACAACCATTTGAAACAAGTTGGGTGACAGGAAAAAAGAAGATTGTTCCGATACTAGACGAGACGGTCTCTGCGAAAGTTAAGAAAAATGTGACCAAAGGTTCTGACAGTTCGGGTGACAAATGGTCTTTACTCAGGGCTGCCCCCTCTTGGTCAGTTGATATTGAGGAAAATTCTATTGATGGCGTCTTCACGGACCCTCCCTATTTTAATAATGTTCAATATTCGGAGTTGATGGATTTTTGCTATACATGGCTCAGACAGGGGCTGAAAGAAACACACAAAGAATTTCGATCAGAACTAACTACAAGCTCCCATGAATTGACCGGCAATAAGGCTCAGGGGCGCGACCTAGAGCATTTTACATCTGGAATCTCTAAGGTCTTTAGTCATTATGCTAAGGGCTTAAAGGATGGCGGCCCGTTTGTATTTACATATCACCACAACGAGCCATCCGCTTATGCGCCATTGATTGTTGGGATCTTAGATGCAGGGCTAAGCTGCACAGCTACGCTGCCCGTGGTTGGCGAAATGTCGGCATCTATACATATAGCAGGCACATCTTCGTCAACATTGGATACGGTGTTTGTGTGTCGAAAGATTGCCAAATCAAAAGTGAAAAAAGACAGTGTCACAATGGCCAAACATTTTCCTGCTGATTTAAAAAGAGATGCATCAATGATGAGAGCCGCTGGAGTAAAAGTCACGGCTGGGGATCTTCGCTGCTTGGCTTCGGGGCACATTGCTCGGTATTCAATCAAAATGTTGCAGTCAATTTGGGATAGTAGCGAATCAACACAAGAAAAAATGAAATTAGCGATTAGAGTTTTGAATGAGATCAGTGAGACGGTTAGTTATCAAAAATGCATTGAGCAGAACCTAAAGAAAAAAGGGAAAGAAAATGAAGCGGCCCTTTGAGAGTACCGAGTCCCTGCTCGAAAAGGATATAGAAATATACGTTGATACCACATTTGGTGATCTTCAAAGTCAGTTTTTGGTAGTTCCTAAAGGAAATAATTTCCTCAAGTTTTACAGATTCAGAGACGCGTATGAATTACTAAAATCTCACACAAGCGCATTTAACAAAATGGATGAAGATTCAGTATGGGCTGCGTGCTGTGAGGATAGTCTAGTCTTTCTTGTTCTAAGAACTATTTTAGGATTTAGCCCACCCGAATGGGCAAATGTCGCAAAAGAACATCTAGGTGTCGATATTAATCAGGGGGTCGCTAGACAAATTGACAGCAATGTTCGGAAAAAGACGGAATACTTCTCCTCAATGAAGGAGTCTTCCAAGACGTATGAGAGGACTAGGGCTCTTATTAAATCAGCTATAACTCTAATAGGCACAAAAAGAGATATCTTGCCAGACGATACAATTCACAGGTTGGATAAGGTAGATACAGATAGAGGGATTGAATCTTTGCAACATGTTGCGAGCGCCCATGTTCCATATTCAATGTTGCTTTATGAAAGGTATCTGGGGCGACCTTTTGCTTCTCATAGGGATTCAGTTTCGGAGTTGGTTGGCGATCTAATGGAAAATGCGATTGAGAAACTACTTCATGAAAGCAAAATTTCATTCAGGAGAACAGGACGTACGGAAAGATTGCCTGGTTTTGATCAGGCTCCAGACTTCTTTGTACCGGATGAAATATCTCCTAAGGCAATAATCGAAGCAAAGATTATTGGCGATGATGGAACAGCAAGAGATAAAGTTGCACGTATTTTACGGCTCGCCAATATGCGTGACGAGAAAATTAGAGCAGGAAAACCAGCCTTTGAGGTTATTGCTTGTATTGATGGCCGAGGTTTTGGGGTAAGACGACAAGATATGAAAGATATGCTTCTCGCAACAAAAGGGAAAGTATTCACCTTAAAGACTTTGCCGGACTTAATTCCGAATACTTCACTGAATCAATTCTTGCCGAAAAAGATTTGAGGAACGAAAATGTCAAATTTTGTCCTCTTCGGAACGCCGCAGATATCGGTTTTTGCGGTTTTCGTTTGCAAGACGAAACTTCCGAGTCTATATTGACAAAATTTCAGCGGCCTGAAGAGGACGAATGCACTACATGCGAACAGGGAGCGAAACCATGTGCGGAATCATCGACAAAGACGACATAAAAAAAATTCTGAAGGAGAATTTGGCAATCAAAGTGGAGAAGGGGCAGGCCAATGCGAGCGAAACGGCAACGTCGATCAAGGTATTTTTCGATAACGAACTGATCAGCGAGAGCGTTGGCGGCAATTGAAAAAATGGAACCGAATTGCGCCTACAGGATAGGTGCGGCGACTTTTTAGGAAACAGGATGGGAAACGACTCGAAGAAATGCAAAGGCGATCATTCCAATCACATTTGCCAATTGGTGGTGGATCGCAATAAAAATTTGGAAAAAATCTCTGCCGCCGTCAAAAACCCCGAATTTATCTGCTTCAATTGCGCAAGAGTGGCGGTAACGGAGGACTATCTGTGCAATCCGATGCCCCTGTAACCAACGGCGGGCAAGCAGCGGATAGAGCGGCAGCAGAGGAACCTACCGTCCGTCGGCAGACAAAGACCTCTGCCGGCAAATTCTGGCGGACCGCTTCAGGCCGGATGCTATTCGATCGCGTCATTGATTTTGTTTACCAGTTTGTTGTCCTGATCGATCGTCCATTCGTCTATTGTCGGGTCGCTGTCTATATTCGCCAAAGCTCGAGCCTGGAAAGAGGCCCCGTTGTCGGTCAAGACGACCGAATAGGCATATTTCGCATCGCCGGGGATCTGCACATCGAGAGCCTCCAGGTTGGCCGTGTAGATTTGGTTTGAAGTTCTATAGAGATCCTGCCCCATATAAATTGCCCTCAGGATGGTTTTTGCTTCCGCCTGCTTCGACCGCGCAACCATTTTCTGATATCTCGGAAAGGCCATTCCGGCCACAATAGCCACTATCACCAAAGCTATCATAAGTTCCATCAGACTCAATCCTCGCTGTTTCATAAACAACCTCCGTAGTAAGCCGGAACGTCGGAACCCTCCCTTTCCACCCCGACCGCAAAAACGGTTCGGAGCCGTACAGCCGAAACCGTACCGCAAAACCGGCAGTATGGCAAAATTCGCGCCGGAAGCAGGGCCAATCCCGCAGCGGCTTCGGCCTTGCCGAGAGCGTTGCCCCCGAAAACCGCGACGGGCAGGGGAATGGAGAGGAGGGCAACCGGAAAGCCCTACACCCACTATCCGTTGCGCTTTCTCAACTCTTCGACCAGAAAGTCGCTGTCTTCGCCGAACCGTTTCCCGATTTCGCCCAAATAGTCCCGACACTTCTCGAAGTTTTTGACGAATTGATCCGCCTTCCCCTTCTCGATCAGCTTCAAGCTTATTTTCGCCTCCTCGACAAACCTTTTCAACACGGCGACATTTTCCGGATTGTCCATCAAAATGTGCGTATACAGGCGTGGCTCTCTCTGCAAAATTCGGCAGGCAAACGCAAAATATGCGCGATAGATCGGACTGCACATGGACATGATCGTTTCCAGATCGACCCGCTTGGCCTTTAACGTCTGCGTGAACACAATATGAAGGAAGTGCATCAATCCTTGAACGAAACTCATGGATTCGTCGTGTTTTCTCCAATCCTCCATCACCGTAATGTTGAGATCCAATTCCCGATACAGCCTCTTATATTTAGCCAGGAATTTTCCGCTTCGTACCGGAAGCAGAATGATGTTTTGTCCCGCCATGTCGGCCATTCCCCCAAATAGCGGATGGCACGAGATCACGGCCGCATCGGTCTCCAGCATACACGGAATGGCCCTGTTTTTCACCGAAGTAAAGTCGGACAGCAGTTGGCTCCTCTTCAGCCAGGGTTTAATTCTCCCGATCACTTCCGGCGTAACGGCAATCGGAACGCTGACGACGACCAGTTCGCAGTTGCGGACCAGCTCCTTTTCGCCGAGAGCCTCTTTATCGGAGATCGCCACGGTTCTGCCGATCCTTTCGAAATGTTCCTTGAACATTCGTCCCATCTGCCCGGAACCGCCTATTATTCCAATCGATTCGATCATGGTATGGTGGGGAGCGGAATAGGTCCGATCTGGCCTATCGCAGGTTCGACATATAGCTATGAAAAAAAGGGTCTACCTATACGGTTCGTAATCCGAAATATTGGCCTTTTGCAAGTCTTCCACAGTATTGATGGAGATCGCATCGTAGGGAAGGCGAATGCAGTTGAGCGCAATTCCGTGATCCAATGCTCTCATCTGCTCGAGACGGTATGCATCCTCGAGAGGCGAACGGGGAAGACTGCAGAATTTTCGGAGAAACTCCGGCGTATACGCATAGATCGAAGTGTGCTTGTAGGCATTCTCTAGGGGATCGCGCGAAAAAATCAGCGCATCGTTCCGCAGATTCAGGACAACTTTCGCCACGTTGCGGTCGTCTCTTTCAATATCCGGGAGATCGGTGACGGTGGTCCAGAATTCGCAGCCGTTCCGTCTTTTTGCCAGCTCCTCCATCAGCTCCGGAAACAGCCGGGGATCGACAAAGGGTTCGTCCCCCTGCACGTTGACGATCACGTCGCACGGCCCCAGCCGCTCCTTCAGTTTTTCGTATGCTTCCAGCACCCGTTCCGTCCCGCAGGTATGCTTCGCGGACGTCAAAACAGGGACCACCCCCGCCAAATTCTCCACCTCTTTCAGTACGAGAAAGGAGTCGGTCGCAACAACGACCGGCGATAGCCCGCCAGCCAGCACCCGCTCCGCAGTAAGAGCGATCATGCTTTTCCCTCCGATCTTCAGCAGCGGCTTATTGGGCAGCCTGCGGGAGGCCAGTCGCGCCGGGATTACGGCAATCGATTTCATTCCTTCCCAAGCTCTTTCACAAATTCGGCAATCTTAAAGTATCTGGGGATCAGGCGTGCAGCCTCGTCGAAACTCAGTTGGCTGGCGGCATCGCACAGCGCGTTCTGCGGATCCGGATGCACCTCCACAAACAGTCCGGCAATATCCGCCGCAGCCGCCGCCGACATCAAAGTGGGCAGGAAATGTTTGGTACCCCCGCTCGGATCGGCGCTCGGAATGCCGTATCTCCTGATGGAGTGGCCGGCATCGAAGAGAACGGGATATCCGATAGACTTCAACACGTGGAAGGAACGCAGATCGACAACCAGATCCCGATAGCCGAAGCAGCTCCCTCGCTCCGTCAGAAATATCGAACGGTTTCCCGTCGACTCCACTTTTCTGCAGACGTTTTCCATCCCCTCGGGCGCCAAAAACTGGGCCTTTTTCAGATTTATCGCCTTGCCGGTCTTTGCGGCCTTGACCACCAGTTCGGTCTGCATCGCCAGGTAGGCGGGTATCTGCAGGATATCGACCACCTCCGCAACCCCCTCGTCCAGTTCGTTCGGATAGTGCACATCCGAAAGGACGGGCAGATGGAACTGTCTCTTGACATCCTCGAAGATCCGCAACGCTTCGGGGAGGGGAAGTCCGGAAAAGTACTTTTCCGAAGATCGATTGTCCTTTTTGTAGCTTGCCTTAAACACCAAGTCGACATCGAGCTTCGTTGCCAGCGATTTGAGAAATTCCGCCGTTTGAAAGGCAACCGCCCTGTTTTCCAAAACGCAGTTCCCCGCCACCAGCAGCTGCTTCCGGGGGTCGTAGATCTTGCCTTCCATGACTTTGGTATTATTAGTTAAATATAGAAGAATACCGTCGTTCCACTTGAGCATCAAAAGCATAACGGAATGCCGAAACATTTCGACACTCTTGCCGCAGCATTTCGTTTTTCTTCTCGGATACGCAGGAAAATAACGGAACAGGCTATTGTAGCCCCTCACCGTATTGGTCTTAAGGGCAACGCGGCCCGTCAAGAATAAAATCGAGAAAGGATGTATCTAGGTTAGAGGGGTATATGCATCGACGTCAACGAAAAGTCGGCGGTAGAGTATGGCGAAGGAAATACGTCAATGCGATTAGTCGTCGCCATTTAGATAGGACCGCATCGTATCGTAGACAAGTCCCAGAGTTTCTTGGTTGGTATGCCTTTTTGCCAAGCAGTATTGCAGTTCCCGTGTCACATCCCTCGGAAACTGAGCAATATCCACATTTATCAGATACTTCAAACTAAATGCCATAGCCGCAAGCAAATTGATTTTATTCGCTATTTCATCCTCTATGAGTTCTTCATGAATAAAAATCGGTCCCCGCCTGCAAAGCCGAAATGTAAAAATCCCGGCAATTTTTCCAAGAGAAATGCTATCGGGCTTGCGGCGGACCTTCATGGCTTTTACATCAAGAACGGCTTCCGCAATAGAATCGCTTAATGTAAATAGAGACACGCTTATCTTTGATCCGTCCCATTGAAGACCTTTTATAAGATCTTGAACGACCAGGAGATATCTCTTGACAATCCTATCTACAGTTTCTTTTTCAAAGCTCAGCGTTAAAGTTCCGTCACCCATCCCGTTCCTGTTTCGCTTCGGATATCAACCTAGAATATTGGAAGGGGGTGACGTCTCCTTTTTTCAACCTTGCATTCAAGTCCTCTTCCGTCCGAACTCCTGCATTTAAGTTTACAGAAGTTCGTAGTGTTTTCGCTACGAGGTTCGTAACGCCAGTCACAAATTCGGACCTTACCTTTGGGTTTTTTAATTCATCAAAATTTGGCATGATGCGTTTTTGACGTTTAAGGTTTTGACATACCTCTTTTTACCGGTTCGTCATTCTTAGCAAATGGTCAAATAAAAAAAAAGCACAAACGATACCATTCGCTTCTTTATGACATGTTCGATCATCCGGGAGACGGCTGGCAGCTGCTCCTTTAAGAGTTCCGATTTCAATATTGACGAAGCGGTAAAAAATCGAAAATTGCGCGGATTGTCATTCCCGCGAAGGCGGGAAT
>CAZLTI010000060.1:0-14198 GCA_964562335.1 uncultured Pseudomonadota bacterium
CGATAATGGAGGGCCGGTCGATTTTTTGGGCCATGGGAACTCCCGATAAAAAAAAATTCTCAAGCGGTTTTCGCTTTATAATAACTGCCGTCGGCAAAAAATTCCAATTTGCGATTTAGGCATTTTAGTTCGCAACGGTAGTCGTGACTGACAAACAGGATATGGGTTCGGCTGTTGGATGCGATATAGTCGATCAACGTCAGCACAAGAGAGCGATTCCTTTCATCCAGACCAAGACAGGGTTCGTCGAGCAGGAGAATCGCCGGTAGCTTCACCATTGCCCGAGCAATAAGAGCCTGCTTCTGCTCTCCGAAGGAGAGGGAGGGGAAGGGCGTCTCCTCTCCGCCGCGAATCCGCAGCAGGCCGATCCATTCCCGTCCTATGCGCCATTGGGATTCGGTGGGCCTGTCGTACAGGCCGATGGAGTCGTAGAAACCGGAAACGACCGTCTCCAGCAACGTAGCGGATACTCGATAGTCCCGATGCAGGGAGGGGCTGACGATGCCGAAGTAGCGCTTGATCTCCCAAATGCTCTCTCCGCTACCCCGCCTTTTGCCGAAAAGAAAAATATCCTTCCCATACGCTTTGGGGTTGTCTCCCGAAATCATCCCCAACAGAGTCGACTTGCCCGATCCGTTCGGACCGGCAATGTGCCAATGTTCACCTTGCCGAAATATCCAATTCAATCCCTTGAAGACGGTTTTTTCGCCGTAGGCCACGTCGAGATCGATCACTCTCACCAGGGGACAGGAGGGACTCAAATCGTCGTAGGAATAGCGGTCGGGCAGGCGATGGGGAAGATGGACGCGATGGCCGGTACGGGCCTTCCATAACGGCGAGGCGGTCGTCCGCTTTCGCGCTCCCTCCAAAACGATACGGCCGGCGGACAGAAGAACCAAATGGTCGATCTCCTTTGGGAGATCCTCGTTGTAAAAACCGAACAGCAAAATCTGAACGCCCTTTCCGATCAGCCGAGCGATAAGTTCGTGCATCTCCCGCTGTGAAACCGCGTCCAGACCGTCAAAGGGTCGGTCCAGTATCAGCAGTTCGGGCCGCTGCGCCAGTGCCCTGGCGATGAGGACTCTACACATCTCGCCGGTGGAGACAGAGTTGAAGGGGCTCTCCAGCAGATGCGAGATTTTCAGCAGACGACACGCCGATGCGAAATCTTTCCCTGCGGAAACCACTTCCTCCACGGTCCTGCCCGTGTCCAAACCGCCTTCGATAAACTCGCTATCGTCGTCGTATCGATCCTCGGCCAGAATTTCCGCCTCCAACGCGGAACCGACGTAGACCGGTCCGTCTCCTCCGTCGAACGTTATTTCGCCGGACGCAGCTTTGATCCGACCGCCAAGCAGCTGCGCCAACGCCGATTTTCCGCTCCCGTTGCTACCGCACACCAAGGCGTTTCTTCCATCCGGCAGAACCCATCCGTCTATCTTGAGGAACCGCTCCCGATCTATTTCGTAACGGAGATTCTCGACTTCAATACGCATGTCCCGAAAGAGGAAAAAGGGAACGGACGGTGTAATCGGGAGATCTAGCTGCGGCTTTTGTTCATATACTCTCTCAGAATAGAGCCGATATTTTCGACGGCATGGCTTCTCATTCGTCGGTTGACCGTATCGAGCCGGACATTGTCCACGCCGTTTCCGCCGCCCTTCAATCCCTCTCCGATCACGTCGGTATCGATCTTTTTCATAAAACCGGCCAGAAGAGGGACGCATTTTTGGGAGAAGAGATAGCATCCGTATTCCGCCGTATCCGAGATTACGCGATTCATTTCATAGAGTTTCTTGCGGGCGATCAGGTTGGCGATCAGGGGCACTTCGTGCAGCGACTCGTAGTATGCCGACTCCTCCTTAATACCGGCGGCCGTCATCGTCTCGAAGGCCAGTTCCACGCCCGCCTTGACGATGGCAACCATCAGTATGCCGCTGTCGAAAAACTCCTGTTCCTCCATTTCGGCCTTCGTCGGAATCGACCTTTCGAATGCCAGCGCGTTGGTCTCTTCCCGCCATTGCAGCAGATTCGCATCGTCGTTTTTCCAATCTTCCATCATTTCGGCAGAAAATTCGCCCGTGAGAATGCGATCCATATGGCTTTCGAACAGGGGGCGCATGATCTCCTTCAACTCCTCGGCCAAAGCAAACGCCCTGATTTTGGCGGGATTGCCCAACCGGTCCATCATGTTGGTTATTCCGCCCACCTTCAGAGCCTCCGTTACCGTTTCCCAGCCCTGCTGCACCAGCCGGGACGCATAGCCCGGTTCGATTCCCCCTTCGACCATTTTGTCGTAGCACAAAACGGATCCGGTTTGCAGCAGACCGCAAAGTATGGTCTGCTCGCCCATCAGGTCGGACTTCACCTCCGCAACGAACGACGACAGCAAAACCCCGGCTCTGTGCCCTCCGGTTCCTACCGCGTAGGCTTTCGCAATTTCCAGACCGTCGCCCTGGGGATCGTTGTCCGTATGGACGGCTATCAATGTGGGCACTCCGAACCCTCTTTTGTACTCCTCGCGCAATTCGGTTCCGGGTGCTTTGGGAGCCACCATGATCACCGTCAGGTCCTCCCTGATCTTCATTCCCTCTTCGACAATATTGAACCCGTGCGAATAGGAGAGGCAGGCCCCCCTTTTCATCAGCGGCAGCAAACGATTCACCACGTCGGTATGCTGTTTGTCCGGGGTCAAATTGATCACCAGATCGGCGGTCGGAACGAGGTTGGCGAACGTATCGACCGTAAATCCGCTTTCCGTCGCACTCCTCCACGAATTTCGCCTGTCGAGAATCGCCTGCTCCCGAAGCGCATAAGCTACGTCCAGTCCGCTGTCTCTTAAATTCAGTCCCTGGTTCAGACCCTGCGCGCCGCATCCGGCAATGACGATCCTTTTGCCTTTCAGCCTTTCGACGCCATGAAACTCGGACGCATCGAGCAGGCTGCATTTGCCCAGCTCCCTTAGTTGAAGCCGAAGCGGCAGCGAATTGAAAAAATTCATTATCATCTCCTTTGGCGATTCAGTTTTCCATCCGATTATGGACCATTCGCAGCCAACGTTCCGCACGCTCTCAGCAACGAACCCTGCTTCGTGCAGTCGAAAGCCGGAGGCTCCTCAAATTCCTCCGGCGAGCCTAAAATAGCGTGACATTGTCGTCCTCCTCTCTCCATGTCGATCACTGCCTTTTTGTTTTCCCCGTCGGCAAAAACCGTTCTGTCGTGAATATTCCGCTGTTTCGCCATGATGTAGATCTTTCTGATGGATTCCAGTTCGAAATCGATCGCTTTGACCCCCTCTTCGGCGCTGTCGATGACACCGACCACCTTCTTCAAGTGGTCGGTATGCAGATCGAGACTTTTGAGCACAATTTCGATCTGCTGCTGCGTACTGTCCTGGAACTGAATGGTGCCAAGTGCACCCATCAGTTCGCTGGCGATATTCTTGCTGCTCTGATTGATTACGTCCAAAGTCGATTTCGTCAGCTGATCGAGATTTTGATAGTTCTGCACCGATCCCGCCAGCTGATCCTTGAATTCGGACAGCATGGCCGTCTCCTGGCTGACATGCTCCTCGTTCACCTTTTTTTCGTAGAAGCGGGTGATGCTTTCCGAAATCTGCTCTATCGTATCGGCAATTTCGCGGCTGGAGTCTTTCGACGTTTGCGAAAGGGAACCGACCTCGTTGGCGATCACGCTGAACCCCTTCCCGAACTTTCCGGCATGGGAGGCATTGATTTTGGCGTTAATGGCAAGAATCTTCGTTTGTGCGCTAATGTCGTCGATCTGATCCGTCAGCGTCTTCATCTTTCTCGATTGGTCGATGAGAGTCTGCGCGTTGCGGTTGTCCTCCTCGATCTCCTTCAGGCGGCCGTCGATATAGTTTTGCAGACGGTGCGTCATGTTCTGCTGGTCCGGTATGGTGGTTTTGCTCTCTCTCGTCAGGTTGCCGAATTCGTCGTAGCGCTCTTCGATGGTCCGGTTCAACGAGCCGATCGCCCCATGCACCGATGTCAGTTTCTTGATCAATTCCTCTGCCGCTTGTCCGGTCTCGTCGACTACGCTTTTTAGATGGCTTTGAATCAATCGATAGATTTCCCTGATATCCTGGAGCGACTTCCCCATCAGATCGGCACTTCTCTTCCTCAAATCCGACTCGATCCGTCTGTTGTCCGCCAACGCTTCGGGAGCTTGAATGGAAGCCGAAGCGGGCTCCGGCGGCTGCCCCATCTCTTCGGTCTTGCCTATTTCCGTCGATTCCGAAACGTCCGATTCGATTCGGGCGCGAGCCTCCCTCTCCCGTTTCGCCTTCCGCCGCCTGGAGATTAATACAAGCACGGTTAGAATACAGACCACGAGTAACGCACCGTATCCGCCTCTGACGGACAGTCCGATAACAAACCCTACGATAAGAAACAGCGAATATTCAAGCGCCGGAATGGTCCCGGGTATTCTCATGGCAATTGGATTCGTGAAAAATTGAAACGGTTCGAATCGCCGGTGAGGTATCGCATGAAATCCGGCGATCGGGAAAAGCGAAAATCTGGCCAGTGCCGGTGAGCTTAAATGATTCTCCAACGAGATACAAGGCCCTTTCTCGACTCCCAAAAGGCAAACGATTCCCAACCCAAGATTGAAAAAAAAGAGCAGCGGGTAGATCTGCCACCCCGATGCACAGTCCAAATCCGTACAAGACATTCCCTCGAATCGGTGGACTTTGCAAGAGGATGGGTGTAGCGTTCGACCAACGCTACAAGAGAGGTTCGGAACCTGCCCGCTTTGAAGAGTCTGTTTCCTATTGCAGCCGGAATCCGCCAAGCGGGCACCGTTTTGGCGGTGCTTTTCGGTCGAAAATAGCAGGCAATTCGATAGGAAACGACCGAGACTATACGGACAACCCCCGTCTTTGGAGAGACTATGAGCACTACGAAAAAACTGTTGGATCGATTGGAGAGCGGTATCGTTATCGGCGCGGAAGGATATCTGTTTGAGCTGGAGCGCCGCGGATACTTGAAAGCCGGAGCCTACGTCCCGGAAGTCGTTTTGGACCACCCGGACGCCGTCAGGGAGCTTCATAGGGAATTTTTGCGTGCCGGTTCCGACGTAATGCTGGCGTTCACCTATTACGGACATCGGGAAAAGATGAAGGTCATCGGCCGCGAAGACGATCTGGAGGCGCTCAATCGGAATGCCGTAAACATCGCCAAGGAGATCGCGGCGGAAGGGGACGCCCTGGTGGCCGGAAATATCAGCAATACCTGGGTCTACTCTCCCGATCAACACGAGGAGACCGCTCCCAAAGTGAGAGCCATCTTCGAGGAGCAGGTGCGGTGGGCCGTCGAAATGGGTGTCGACTTCGTTCTGGCCGAAACGATCGATTCCTACGGAGAGGCATCGCTGGCGCTGGAAGCGGTCAAAAAATTCGATTTGCCGGCTATCGTAATGATGGCGTCGCCCGAAGAGGGAACCCGCGACGGACTGACCTATCCAGAGGCATTTCGGCGCTTGGAGGAGCAGGGCGCCGATGTGGTGGGGCTCAACTGCACGCGGGGACCGAGCACGATGATGCCCATCGTCCGCCAGATTCGCGATGCGGTAGAGTGCTACGTGGCGGCCGTGCCGGTGACCTATCGGACCACCTCGGAGCAGCCCACCTTTCAAAAGTTGAAAGAACCGGGAAGGGAGCGGGGATTTCCCATCGAACTCGATCCATTCGAACACACCAGGAGCGAGATGGCAAAATTCGCGCGGGAGGCCAAAGAGATCGGAGTAAACTATATCGGCACCTGCTGCGGAGCCGGTCCGCATCACGTGCGCGCCGTCGCGGAAGCCCTGGGCCGCACGGTCCCGGCTAGCCGCTACTCCCCGGATCTGTCCCAGCACGAGATGCTGGGCGACAAGGTACGGGAGCACCACAAATCGCGCCTGGATCTTTGGAAGGATTGAAGAGAAGGGCGGAACTTGTCTTGAGGAACCTCCGAAAAAAGCCAAATGGGCGAAGGTACGGCAAAGCGCCGGACCTTTCGGAAGTCCCCATTTGGCAATCGATACGGGCGAAGAAGCATTGCCCGATGAGAAAGTTTTAAATATGAGCAAGCAAATCTAACCGAGTGAAGGCGGTAGAGCCTTCACATCACATTATTAAAAGCGCTAAATTTTTGCGTGTTGATTCGAAGCATGAATCACACTTTTTGCTTCATATAAAATGGTAAAAGAATTTATTTTATATTTTTTCATCTTGTTCAGTTATATCTACAATTTATTCGCAATTAATCTTAGTATAAGAAGCGTACAAAAAATTTAGATAACGCAAATACTTACGGGTATCAAAAAGCTCAAAAAAAACCTGGAAAGAGGCAATGAAGTGATCGGAAAACGATACGCATAACCGACTGGGGAAAGCTGCAAAGCGAAGCGGTACTGCTTTCCCCAGTCCGAGTTAATGGATTGTTCGGCCCTGTTTCTTTCGATGTATTTCATCATGACATACAGTGCATACGGTGATAAGATTTCCTTCTGTGTTTTCACCACCCTTTGTATGATGTTTTTTGTGATGCAACTCCAAATGACTGGGGTCTGATCTATTCCACTCATCATGTGACCAATTGCAAACAGTGCATTTATAACCGTCCCGCCTTAGAACATTTCTTTTAACCGGGTCTGGGATGCGGCGGTCATGCTCCGGGCTCTGCCGATCCGCTTCCAAAAGGTAGACTCCTACTTCAAGATCGGGGCGACCCGTGTTTTGAGTAACGACCGGCCAGCCATATTCCGTACGCAGTTCCCTTACGCGTCTAGCCCATTCGGAGCGATCCTTTGCCAGATATTTCAATTCTTCTCCCGTAACTTTTTGTTCAACATTTTTTCTCAAAAACTTTAATATCTTGTCTCGAACAGAAATATTTTCTTTTCTTATTTCATTGGCCACATTCCATCTGTGAGCAGCATCTCTATCCTGTAAAATTGAAAGCAAAATATAATCGGAAGGCCCAATGTTTGTTACATCAATATTCGGAAGGGGAAATTCATCTTCTTCGACCATTTGTTTTGCAGTCAAGCCACTGACAATTGACCATCCGAATTGAACCTTCAGCTCTCGAACTCTTCGGGCATATTCTTGGATACCTGAAACGACAAGGAGTTCATCTCCGCTGATCATGACAGCAGGATATTTTTTAAAATAATGAAGAATTCTGTCTCTGGCACTTCTTGCAATTGTATTGGGAATTAGAGACTTTCCTAAATCACGCAAGTGTTGGAAACAAGGAATAAGCGAAAGGACTTTTGATCGTAAGTTATCTGATTTTAGCTCTTTTTCAAAGTTGTTTAATAGTTCCTGTAATTGTTTTCTTATTTCTTCAGATTTCATGTAAAATTTTCTCTTTATTCCCTTCAAAAAACGAAAGAGTCTTATTTATTAATGTTGCGGTGTTTTTCACATCACAAGTCCAAACCGTTAAAACATCCCACCCCAGTTGTTTAAGATTATTAACAGCAATTTTATCTCTCTCAATATTTTTATTCAGCTTCTCGTTCTAGAATTTTTTAGTGGTTGTCGGTCGTTTAGCCCTTGGGCAATCAGCATGACCATGCCAAAAGCAGCCATGAATAAAAACAATTTTTTTATATTTGGGCAATGTTATGTCAGGTTTTCCGGGCAGGTCATTTCTATGAAGCCTACATCGGTATCCCATATTATGCAGCAAAGAGCGTACAACTAATCCAGGCTTCGTGTTTTTGCCGCTTGCGCACGACGTAATTTGACTTCATTTTCCTTGTGAAAAGACGTCCATTGTTCATTTCTTTTATCAAGCAGCAACCTAACCACATCTGCAACCCTTGCTGCAAGAAGAGGCGGGACGGCATTACCGATTTGTTTGGCTATTTCAATTTTTGATCCTAAAAATTTAAAGTTGTCCGGAAAACTCTGAAAGCGAGTGGCTTCCCTGTGAGTGATCGGACGATGTTGCACGGGATGTAAATAGCGCCCTTTTTCCGGTTTAAAAAACTCAGTGCGTATTGTGACGGAAGGCTTATCCCACCAAAGACGACCGAATAAATCAGTACCACCCGATTTCTTTCTAATCCAACAATCGGGTGTTAACTCCGGAGCAATCCGTTGCAAGTCGAAACGATTCATTCCTTCTTTAGGTATTGCTCTGTATCTTTTTCGACTCAGTTCTGTTGGATTCCTCCCAAAGTGTAAATCCAATGGGGAATTAGTATTTTTAATTTCAGTTCCTTCAGGTTCTGGCAAATCGCCAATGGCTTCTCTCACGGTTCTCCAAGGCACGGGAGATGGGAGGTAATCTTCTCGATTGAATGGTAGTGTTAATTGCTTCCCATTGTCGTTGGGATTAAAATGCGTTTTCCGAGGTGGAAACAAAATTGAAGGGTCGGCAAACTTACATCCTATAATAAAAGCTCGAATACGAGTTTGCGGCACACCGTAATCTGCGGCAATCAATTTATCCTGCCAAACCTTAAACCCAAGGGACTCGGCAGCTCCAACTATTTCCCCATGTTCGAAAGTACCAAGCAGCTGAGGGACGTTTTCCATTACAAAAATTGAAGCGCCGGATTTCTCGACCACCTCTAAATATGGTCTCCACATCTCTTTACGTGGGTCATCTTCGCGATTTTTATTTAATAGACTAAAGCCTTGGCAAGGAGGACCACCGATAACAACATCAGCTTTTGGTATTTCTATTTTACCTTGTTCCAATATCTCAACAATGTCGCCCGCTACACAGTGTTTACCAAAATTTTCATTATATGTATCAACGCAAAATGGGTTGAAATCGTTTGCCCAAACGGACTGAAATGGTTGTCCAAAGACCTCTGAAAACCCTAAAGACATGCCGCCTGCACCTGAAAACAAGTCTATAAGATGGTAACGTCTTGGGTTTTTAATCAATCCTCCAGAACAACGTGAGCGATAAGCCGCTTCATCCTCTTTGACAATCAGCGTTTTGTTAATATTCAGTGTATTTTCATATTGATACATAATTGTGATGAACCGGTAAAAAGTCGAAAATTGCACGAATTGTCATTCCCGCCTTTGCGGGAATGACGGTTTTGGGATTTTTTACTGCTTCGTCAATTGTACCCGGTTATCAATGGTTGGCAGCCAGTTCGAGAGGATGCCAGATGAACGCTTATTCTCTTCAACCCTCTCGAAGGCCGGCATGGCACAAAACAGGATTCAATTTCAAAAGGGAATCGGCATCCGCGAGTTCGTCGATATGTCCGGTACGCAAGTGCAATGCCGAACCACTCCGGAAAAATTTCGACGGCCGGTCGGCTACTCCCGCAAAGAGTGCGGGCACGCTTCCTGCCGCTACATCGAATCCCGAAATGTATTCCAGTGCAACCGGTGCCACTTTCAATCGACCGCCGGCTTTCCGAGAGCCTCTACATCCTTGCGCATGCGGGAGATGGCGGCCTTGCTCAGTTCGATGCTGCCGGCTTTTGCGTTTTCCTGCGCATTCGCCACTTTGCGGGCACCGCAGAGCGCGACGGTCAGTCCCTCCTGGGCAATGGTCCAGGCGATGACCAGCTGGGCCGTGGTACAGCCATACTCTTCGCATAGGTCCTGCCAGCCCGAAAGCATATCGAGCACCTTTCCACGGTTTTCCGGGCGAAACCAAGGAATGTTGTTGCGGGCCTCCTCTTTCGTCAACTGGCGGTCCATACCGATTTTGTTGGTAAGAAGCCCCTGCTCGAGAGGAGAGTAGGCGAGAACGGAGATGCTCCTTTTTCGGCAGTAGGGCAGAATGTCCGATTCGATCTTGCGATCCAGCATACTGTATCGCGGCTGATTGGAGCTGATAATACCGGAAGATCGGTAGCTCTCCATCACCTCCGGATTGGCGTTCGATACGCCAATCGCACGTATTTTTCCCTCCTCCTGCAGCTTCAACAAACAGGCCATCGTGTCGGCGATCGGCGTTTTGTCGGGATCGATTGCCGGCCAGTGGGTCTGGTAGAGATCGATCGTATCGGTGTCCAAACGGCGCAGGCTGTCCTCGATTTCGATCCGAATCGTGTCCGGGCGCAGACTGCGCATGACGCTGCGTTCCCCCTGGTCGAAGAAATGGCTTCCACGACGGTCCTTCCACCACAGCCCGCATTTTGTGGCGAGAACGAATTTGTCCCGCTTTCCCTTCATCGCCTTTCCGACGACCGTTTCGCTGATTCCGTATCCATAGATCGGCGCGGTATCGATCAGAGTGATGCCGGCATCGAGCGCGGCATGAATCGTATCGATCGACTCCCTTTCGTCGGAATCCCCCCACCAGGGTCCGCCGCCGATGGCCCAGGCTCCCAAAGCAACTGCGGATATCTTGATGTCGGTTTGACCAAGCTGACGATATTTCATGGCAATCTCCATTTTTCGGCGGTCCGTTCCGCCCAATTAAGAAAGTGTTCCAATCTTGATGCAGCAATAGCTTTGCACTCTTTTCGCCCCTTCGCAATGAAGAAGCGTCCATCTCCTGTCAAACCGTCGCATCGAGACCCGATCCTTTTCCGGTTTTCGTTTGACTGTTTTTGTCGGATTCGGGGATAGTAGCGCATTTGAGCTATCGATGAATCGTTTGAACCGCTTTTGCCATTTGACAACCGATGCATCGATTCATTTGAAAAAACCGTAGGGGAGAGAAAAAAATGCGAAAACTGTATGTTCTTTTGACTTGCGTTTTAGCGATGGGATTGATTTTCACCTCCGAAGCATTCGGCAGGACCAAGAAAATCTACGTCGGCATCAACGCCCCGATGACGGGCGACATCCCGAAAGTCGGCGAAGGATCCAAATACGCTGCCGAAATGTGGCTGGCGGACATCGAGGCCGCAGGCGGTTTGAAGGTGGGCGACAAAACCCACCAGGTCGAGCTGGTGCTGGAGGACAACGAATCGAAGGCCGATTCCGCCGTAAAAGCTGCGACAAAAATGATCACCGAAGACGAGGTGCTGGTTATCGTCGGTCCCCAGTCTTCCAAACAGGCCGTTCCGGCCGGAGAGGTTTCCAACAATTATAAAACTCCCATGATCAGTCCCTGGTCGACCAATCCCAACACCACCAAAGACCGTCCGTTCGTATTCCGCGGATGTTTTTTGGATCCCTTCCAGGCTCCGGTATTGGCCAACTTCATCAGGGACGAGTTCGGTTTCAAAAAGGCGGCGGTGCTCTACGACGTTGCCAGCGACTATCCCAAAGGTCTGGCCGAAGATTTCAAAAAGGCATTCGAAGCGAACAACGGTCCGGGTTCCGTGGTTGCGTTCGAGAGCTTCACTACCAAAGATGCCGACTTCAGCTCTCAGTTGACGAAGATCATCCGGTCGGGCGCCGAGGTGCTGTTTACGCCGCAATACTACAACGAGATCGCTCTGATCGTGCAGCAGGCCCATGAACTCGGTTGGAAGAAGCCGATTCTCGGAAGCGACAGTTGGGGTTCGGCGGAAACCGTGGAGCTTTGCGGCAAGAACTGCTACGGACTCTTCTTTAGTACGCATTACGCTGCCGCAGGAGCAACGGGCGCTACCAAGGAGTTTATCGATCGCTACAAAAAAGAGTATGGGTACGTGCCGGACGATGTCTCCGCATTGACCTGGGACTCCTTGAACCTGGTAAAAGAGGCCATTGTCGCGACCGGCGGATTGAGCGGCAAAATCGAAACGGACCGCGACAATGTGCGAAAGGCCCTGACCAAGATTAAAAACTTCAAGGGAATTACCGGCAACATGACGTTTACGGAGGACGGAGACCCCATCAAGTGCGCCGTGATCGTCAGAATCAGCGACAAGGGAGAATACGAATTCTACAAGTCGGTCTGTCCGTAATTGCGAGGAGCGGGAGAAAAATAGCCGACAGAAGTCCCTGCCGGCTATTTGTCAAATCGAGTGGAGGAGTCGAGCGTCAGTTTTTCTCGATCCCTCCGGCTCTTCAAATTCAGGAGTAGGGACAATGATATATTTCTTCCAAAACCTGGTTAACGCATTGCAGTGGGGCAGCTTTTATGCGTTGATCGCTTTGGGATATTCGATGGTGTACAGCATTTTAATGCTGTTCAACTTCGCTCACGGCGACATCTTCATGGTGGGCGCCTATATCGGATTCGGCGTGGCTACGGGCCTATTGACGCTGTTTTCGCTCGGTGCTTTTGCGCTTCCCGGCTGGGCGATTCTTGTGCTGACCATTATCGTCACAATGTTTCTGACCTCCTTTGTCGGCGTGATAGTCGAAAGAGTAGGATACAGACCCCTGAGAAACGCGCCCAGAGCATCCGCTGCCATTACCGGCCTGATGATCGGGCTGATACTGGAGACGGGAAACCTGATACTGCTCGGAGCCAAACGGAGGAAGTTCCCGGACCTGATCGAATCGACGACATTCGATTTGGGCGGCGTATTCGTGACGAACAAAAAGATACTGATCGTCGCCGTATCCATACTGCTGATGCTGGCTCTTCATCAATTCGTAAAAAGAACCAAATGGGGCATGGCCATGCGGGCAATGGCATTCGATTTTGCTATCGTGCCTCTCATGGGAGTTCCATTGAACACAATGGCTGCCCTGACTTTCGGCATCGGCTCCGCACTGGCCGCCGCCGCCGGAATCCTGTTCGGCGTTGCATATCCCGTTTTGGATCCCTACATGGGAATCGTACTGGGCTGGAAGGCATTTGTAGCCGCCATACTGGGAGGAAGAGGCTCCATCATGGGCGCCACCATCGCCGGATTTCTTCTTGGATTTATCGAGATTTTCGTAGCTATGACCTTTCCCTCCACTCTGCGAGATCTCATTGCGTATACTATCGTTCTGCTGATTCTTTACTTCAGACCCCACGGATTTTTCGGAGAGTCCTACAGCGCCAAACTGCGGCTGTAGCGGAACCGGCGGAAAAAATCTTCATCCGACGCGGACACAAAAGAGCCGAAGGATTGAAATGGTATCAAATAGAAAGAAAGAACAAACCGAATCTACGGCAAAGAGGGGGAAAATCCGAGAGTTTTTTTCCTATATACCTCTGCTTTCCTGGTTTTTGGGAATATTGGCGGCTGTACTGTTGGAGAGGTTTATCGGAGCGGAACTGGCGGAAGACATATTGGGGCTGAGAAAAATTCCGGTGCTATTCGGTTTCACCATAGCCTTGAAAACGCCCATCCAGATTCCCGCCGTGTTGACGTATACGGTCACGATCTACTGTTTGCCGATCGCTCTCATATCCAAATACGGCGCTACGATGATGAACGGCGTCGCCGAATCGCTGACAAAGCTTCCGCTCTGGGTCTCCGTCCTCGTCCATCTGCTGGTCCTTTACGGCATCCTTCACATTTGGGCGGACGTGAGCGCCTACCGGGAACTGACGGTAAAACTGATGTTCATAGCCATTATGATGACCTTGAGCCTCAACGTGATCAACGGCTATATGGGCGAATTTTCCTGCTCGCATCCGGGATTCATGGCATTGGGAGCCTACGGCACTTCGGTCTTGACGGTGCTGCTTTTTTCCAACGACCGGTTGTTCGGCGAGGCTTTGATAACGACCTCCTCCTGGGCGTTCCTCTTTTTTCCGTTGGCTTTGATAGCGGGCGGACTGTTCGCATCGTTTGGCGCTCTCTTGATCGCCATCCCCTCCTTTAAAACCAGAGGCGACTACCTGGCCATCATCTCTCTGGCGTTTTTGTTCATCGTCAAAAGCATCATAGAAAACCTGGAGATCGTAGGCGGACCAAGAGGATTGAGCGGACAGCCGAACTGGGCCAATCTGCCGACGGTGTTTGCCGTATGCGTCGTTTGCGTCTGGATCGTCAACAATTTTGTCCGTTCTATCGTCGGCAAAGCGACCAATGCGGTTCGGGACGACGAAACGGCGGCAAACGCCATGACGATCGACACAAGACGCACCAAGCTGGTGGCATTCCTCTTTTCGGCGTTCTGGGCGGGCGTTGCGGGCGGCCTGTTCGCACACGTACTGCGGTACGTCAATCCGGGCACCTTCTATATCCAAAAGCTGGCGGAAGTGCTGGCCATGGTCTATTTCGGCGGTTTGAATTCGGTTTACGGCTCGATCGTGGGGGCCGTCAGTCTCAGCGTATTGGGCGAGGCTCTGCGACCGCTGCAGATGTGGAAGTGGATCATCATTCCGCTGCTGCTGATACTGGTCATGATCTTTCGTCCGAAAGGACTGATCTCCTTT
>CAZLTI010000061.1:0-14102 GCA_964562335.1 uncultured Pseudomonadota bacterium
CCTTTGCGGGAATGACGGTTCTGGGACTTTTTACCGCTTCGTCACTATTGAAGGCCAAGAAAACGGGAGAAGCAACTCTATCAAAGGAAATCCCGAAATATGAGCACTGCTCCGCTTTCCCCGTTTCACGAAAACGCCTCGTTCTGTTTCCAATGCTCCAAGTGCTCGGCCGGTTGCCCCGTCGTGGAGGAGATGGACCTGCTGCCGCATCAAATTATGCACTCCGTAGCTTTGGGCGAAGAGGAGGCCGCGCTGGATTCCCTTTCCATCTGGATTTGCGCCGGGTGCTACACCTGCGCTGTCCGCTGTCCCAACGATATCAACGTGACGGCAGTTTTGGACGAATTGCGAAAAAAGGCGGTCGAAAGCAATCGCCGCTGTCCCAAACCCGAAACGCTGAAATTCCACCAAACGTTTCTGAACGACATGAACCGTCGCGGACGAGTTCACGAGTTGAGATTCATGGGGGAATACAACATGAAGATCGGGAAACCGTTCAACAACGCGGAGATGGCTCCGAAAATGTTCCTGAAGGGGCGATTGAAGGTACTGCCGCCCAAAAAAATCAAAGGGTTCCCATCCTGGTCCCGAAAAATATGGAATCGAAAAAAATAGCCTACTATCCGGGATGTTCGCTGGAGGGAACTTCCAGCGGCTATGCGGAGAGTCTTCTTAAGGTGCTCGACGTGCTGGGCCAACCGATGAGGGAGTTGGAGGAGTGGAGCTGCTGCGGCGCCACATCCGCCCATGCGCTGGACCACGAGTTTCACCTGGGGCTCAATTTGCGGAATTTGGCTCTGGCCGAGCAGCAGGGATTCAAGGAGCTGCTGGCACCCTGCGCCGCCTGCTACCACCGCCTGGTCTCCTCCAACAACGAATTTCGCAACGATAGAACAGTGCTCGATTCGATCAACCGACTGACCGGACTTGCCTACCGGGGAGGAGTAAGGGTAAGGAACCTGCTGGACTACCTGGTGCATTTCGTCGGTCCGGAAAAGATCGCCGACCATGTGTCCAAACCGCTGACCCGCTTTCGGTTCGCTTGCTACTACGGATGCCTCAACACGAGAGTTCCAAGAATGCAACCCTACGATGCGGTGGACTACCCCAACTCGATGGATGTCGTGATGGAATCTCTGGGGGCGGCGACCGTCGACTGGTCGTATAAGACGGAATGTTGCGGAGCCAGTTTGAGCGTCACGGCCGAAGGGATAGCCGAAAAACTGGTAGCAAAGATTCTTCGAGACGCTGCCGCAAAACGGGCGGACGCGATCGTGGTGGCTTGCCCCATGTGTCACGTCAATCTGGATACGAAGCAGGATCGAATCCGCAAACGATTTGGAACGACCAAACTGCTTCCGATCTACTACATCACCCAAGCGATGGGACTCGCATTCGGACTGGAGGAACGGCAACTTGGCATTAGGCAGAACTTTGTGCCCGCTTTACAAATTTAACTATGAGCGAAACGGTAAAAAATCCCAAAACCGTCATTCCTTCATTGAATTTGCGATACTCTGAGCAAAGAACGAGAGTCCAATAAAACCAGTTGATTATAGATTCCCGCCTTTGCGGGAATGACAATTCGTGCAATTTTCGACTTCTTACCAGTTCATCAACTATGAGCGAAGCGAACAATAAAAAGGTAGGGTCCGTTCTGGTCGTGGGCAGCGGCATTGCCGGCATGCAGGCCGCTCTCGATTGCGCCAATGCGGGACTGAAGGTCTATCTGGTCGAAAGCAAGCCCTCTATCGGCGGAAACATGGC
This sequence comes from uncultured Pseudomonadota bacterium, assembly GCA_964562335.1. Lineage (GTDB taxonomy): Bacteria > SAR324 > SAR324 > XYD2-FULL-50-16 > XYD2-FULL-50-16 > CAZJUM01. Next base: position 1,768 of record CAZLTI010000061.1, read on the forward strand.
CCAGCTGGACAAGACCTTTCCGACGAACGACTGCGCCATGTGCATGATATCTCCCAAACTGGTCGAGGTGGGAAGGCACTTGAACATCAAGATTCTCTCCTATTCCGAACTGACGGGCGTGGAGGGAGAGGCGGGAAGCTACAGAATTTCGGTCAACCGAAAGGCGAGGCTGGTCGACGAAGAGCTGTGCAACGGATGCGGCGACTGCGAGCGGGAGTGTCCCGTCAATGTGGCGGATTCGTTCAACGGAGAGCTGGCGGAGCATCGAGCGATCTATCGCATGTACCCGCAGGCGATTCCCAATGTCTTTACCGTTTTGAAAACGGAGCATCCCTCCCCCTGCAAGGCCACCTGCCCGGCGGGAACCAACGCGCACGGTTACGTGGCCCTGATCGCAAAAGGAAAGTTTCTCAAGGCGCTGGACGTGGTGCGGGAGCGCATGCCGTTCGCTTCGATCTGCGGAAGAATTTGCTTCCATCCCTGCGAGGATGTCTGCAACCGGGGGAAAATCGATGCGCCCGTATCGATTCGAAACTTGAAGCGCTTCGTAGCGGACTACGAATGGAATCTCATTCAAAAGGGAAAATCCATCGAAAGGCCGACGGACGAGAAGCCGGTCGAAATCAGGAAGGACTACAAGGAGAAGGTTGCTGTGATCGGCGGCGGTCCCGCCGGGTTGACCTGTGCCTACAATCTGGTCAGGCAGGGGTATGTGGTTACGGTGTTCGATGCCAACGAGAAACTGGGCGGAATGATGAGAACCGGTATTCCGCCCTATCGCCTTTCCAGGGAGTTCCTGGATTTCGAACTCGATCTGATCGTCAAACAGGGCATCGAAGTGAAGTCCGGCGTTACCATCGGCAAGGACATCCAATTCGACGACCTGAAGGAGATGGGATACGACGCCATTTTCGTCGCCACCGGAGCCCAGTTGGCCAGAAAACTGCCCTTGGAGGGAAGCGATGCGGAGGGAGTGCTGCACAGTATTCCCTTCCTGGCCGAGACCAATGCCGGCAAAAGGCCGAAGATCGGCAAAAAAATCATCGTCGTGGGAGGCGGAAATACCGCTCTGGATGTTGCCCGTTCGGCTCTACGCATTGCCGAGGGCGGAGAGGTCTGCATCACGAGCCGGAAGAGCAGGGAAAAAATGAATGCCCACGACTGGGAGATACAGGAGGCGATCGACGAAGGAGTCGAAATCCACAACTCGTGGGGGCCGAGAGCCATTCTCGCCGAAGAGGGAAAAGTCGTGGGAATGGAAATCGTAAAAAGCATCCCTGCCTACGACAGCCAAAAGGAGTTCAATCCGAAGTTCGACAAGGACAACACTCGCATGCTGAAGGCGGATACCGTGATTCTGGCCGTCGGTCAGGCCTGCGACTTCTCCTTTCTGGACGAATCGATTGCCGTCAAGGAGGGCGTTATCGACGCGGACCCCCTGACGCTGGAGACCTCGGCCAAGGGCGTATTCGCCGGCGGCGACAATGTGACGGGTCCCAGATCGCTCGTCGTTGCCGTCTCACAAGGACATCGTGCCGCCGAATCGATCCACCGCTATCTGCGCGGTCTGGAGATGAGGAAGGATCGGGAACCGATAGAGCCAACCTCTCAATTTGCCGGTCTGCGCGAAAACTCGAACCCTCTCAATATTTCCCGCCATCTTATGCCTACCATCGGCCCCTCCGCCCGCGCCAAATCGTTTGTGGAGATGGAGACCGGCTTTACGGCGGAAATGGCCGTCAGAGAAGCCAGCCGATGCGTCAACTGCGCCATCTGCTCCGAATGTATGGAGTGCGTCAGGGTCTGCAAGGCCAGGGCCGTAAACCACGGGATGCGGGACGAGCAGATTCATTTCGAGGTCGGCGCCATCATCCTGGCAAACGGTTTCGAACCCTTCGATGCCGGCCGCAAACCGGAGTTTGGCTACGGCAGATATAAAAACGTCGTCACCAGTATGCAATTCGAGAGGATCCTGAGCGCGTCGGGTCCCTACTCCGGCCATATCAAACGCCCAGGCGACGACAAGGTGCCCAAAAGGATCGCTTGGATTCAATGCGTCGGATCGCGCGACGTGCCGGAAGGCAACGACTACTGCTCCTCCGTATGCTGCATGTACGCCACGAAGCAGTCCATCATTGCCAAGGAGCACGAAAACGACCTGGAGACGACGATCTTTTTTATCGATATGCGCTCCTTCGGCAAGGGATTCGAATCCTTTTTCAACCGGGCGAAAAACCAAAACGGAACCCGTTTCATTCGCAGCCAGATCTCCTCCATCAAGGAAAACCCGGAAAATGAGAATTTGATCCTCCAGTACATCGGCACAGAAAACGGAGGGGGCGTAATTCGGGAGGAGTTCGACCTAGTGGTTTTGTCGGTCGGGCTGATAGCCGACAGATCGATAGGAAGCATGGCCGAACTGACGGGAATTCAATGCAACCAGTTCGGATTTGCCGGAGCGTTGACCTCTCAGCCTCTGCTCTCCAGCCGGGAGGGCATATTTCTGAGCGGTGCCGTCGGCGGTCCCAAGGACATACCGGAAACCGTGATGCAGAGCAGCGCGGCAGCGGCACTGTGCGGAGAGCTGCTACAGGAGGTGCGCGGTACGGAAATCGAAGTGCGGGAATACCCCCCGGAACGGGATGTCTCCGGCGAAGAGCCGAGAATCGGCGTGTTCGTCTGCCATTGCGGTGTGAATATCGCCTCCGTGGTGGATGTGGAGGAGGTAGTGGCCTTTGCGCGGAACATACCCGGCGTGACCCATGCGGAAAATACTCTGTATGCCTGCTCCCAAGATACGCAGAAAAATATACGGGACAGGATCATCGAAAAGCAGCTGAATCGGCTGATCATCGCCTCCTGCACTCCGAGAACCCACGAATCCCTCTTTCAGGAAACCCTACGCGAGGCCGGACTCAACAAATACCTGTTCGAAATGGCGGACATCCGGGAGCAATGCTCCTGGGTACATCAAAAGGAACCGGACAAAGCTACGGAAAAGGCCAAAGATCTGGTCCGCGGAAGTATCGGCAAATCGCAGCTGCTGGAGCCCATCCACTTCAAAACCGTCGGCATCACGAAATCGGTTTTGGTAGTCGGTGGAGGAATGGCGGGAATGAATGCGGCACTCTCCCTGTCCAAACAGGGAATCGAGGTGTTCCTGGTCGAAAAGGGGGCACGGCTCGGCGGAGAACTGTCCCATATCGAATCGAGCCTGGAGGGATACGATTGGCAGGGCCGCCTCTCCGATACGATCGCTGCGGTGGAATCGCGCAAAAACATCACGCTCTTTTTTCATTCCGAGGTGGAGAGAACCAGCGGATTTTTGGGAAATTTTACCTCCGTGCTCAAGGGAGAGTCGACTGCGGAAATCCGGCACGGTGCCGTTGTGGTCGCTACCGGTGCGAGTCAACTCTCGCCGGACGAATTCCTGTTCGGAACGGACAAAAGGGTGATCACGCAACGCGAGCTGGAAGGAAAACTGAAAAACGGCCCGATAGGCAAAGAGGTCGTTATGATCCAGTGCGTCGGCAGCAGAAACGAAGAGCGTCCCTACTGTTCGCGCGTCTGTTGCGGTCAAGCCGTCAAAAACGCGCTGGCCATCAAGGAAAAATATCCCGAAACCGCCGTCTCCATTTTATACCGCGAAATGCGCACCTACGCCTACAAGGAGATCTACTACCGCAAGGCCAGGGAAAAGGGAGTGCGGTTCATCCATTTTGCCGACGACCGCTATCCCGAAGTTTCGGCGGTCAACGGGAGTCTGGAGGTGCGGGTCCGCAATACCGTACTGGACAGGGAGCTGACTCTCTCTGCGGATACGTTGGTGTTGAGTCCAGCCATCGTTCCCGACGAAATCAACAATCGGCAGATCGGGGAGCTGCTTAAGATTCCGCTCAGCGAAGACGGATTTTTTATGGAGGCCCATGTAAAGCTGCGTCCCGTAGATTTTGCCAATGAGGGAATATTTGTCTGCGGACTGGCCCACTCTCCCAAATTTACGGAGGAGAACGTCACCCAGGCGCTGGCCGTTGCAGGCCGCGTCGCCTGCCTGCTTTCCAAAGATACGTTGGAGGTGGGCGGTCTGATCTCAGTGGTCGACCCGGAGAGATGCGCCTCATGCCTTACCTGCCTCCGGGAATGCATCTACGAGGCTCCCTTTATCAATGCCGGAGGAGTGGCGGAGATCGAAGCCGTCAAGTGTCAGGGATGCGGCAACTGCGCCTCCGCCTGCCCGGCAAAGGCGATCCAGTTGCGAACGTTTACCGACAGTCAGGAGAAGGCGCTCTTTTTCAGCATGTTGAAAGATCGGGCGGAAGGTGTGGAGGAGATGGCATGACAGTGGACAAGGAACCGGTAATCATCGCTTTTTGCTGCCACTACTGCGCGTTTACGGCCGCCGACCTTGCCGGCACGATGCGGCAGCAGTATCCGACCAACAGCCGCATCGTCAGACTGCCCTGCACCGGGAAGGTGGACGTCAACATGCTGCTCAAGGCATTCGAGTTCGAAGCGGACGGCGTGATGGTATCGGGATGCGAGGAGGGCAGCTGTCATTTCATCCAGGGAAACATCCGCGCCCGGAAGCGCGTGGAGTACGCCAGAAAGCTGCTGGCGGAAACCGGCGTCAACCCGGACCGCCTGAAGATGTACTATATCGCGGCTTCGCAGGGACCGCTTTTCGCCCAGCGCTCGGCCGAGTTTATCGAAATTATCAAGAACATCATCGCGGAGGAATCGGCACAAAAAGGGGAATCAAATGATCATAGCAGAAGGCAAGCCATTTAAGGAGGTGTACGGCCTAAATATTCTACTGAAAAACTCGGGGTTTTAAGATTCGAAGCCAAGTAGGAGGATTGTTCCGGCACAGTGAAGTGCCCGTATGGCAATCGAAAAATTCTACCAATGAATCGCTCGTAAGACCGCTGAACTTTACCGGTGGAAGGTAAAAGGGATTCAAATTTAGAAAATTAGCGTTACTTCAATGTTAAGAAATTTTGCAGCTTCGGCAAATTTGATATCAGCCGTAAGAAGTCGTGCTCTATTTTGTGCTGCTATTGCAAGATGTAAAGCATCCAAGGTTCTAAGATGAGTATTGAATCCAGCAATCCATTTCATAGCGGTTGAAAGGTGCTTTTGCTGAATTGGCAGATATACGTAGCTGCTATCGTCAATATGAGTACGAAAAATGGTCAAAATGGATTTTGCATCTTCTTGAGACAAAGCATTTTCTCTAATTTTGCGGGCAAGAGCAGAGGCTAATTCCACTTCCGTAAGCTGGCTTATAGCGGGACTACTGGTTTCAAGTAGGTTTTTTTCAGCTTGGTCACTGATTTTTTCAGGGCAGTAATACGCAACCAAAACACTCGTATCAATATAAACCATCAAAAACGCTCTTTTTCTCTTTGATCTATAACTGTTTGACTGAGTGACGTTCCTTTAACGTTAATCTTATCTCGAAATCGTTTTAAACTCTTCAGGGGAGAAAGCTTGCTATCTATATTGGATATCCGCGCGATACGTTTGCCTCTGCGAATTACAACTATTTCTTCTCCTTTTTCAACCCTGTCAAGAATAGCACTCAGGTTACTCCTAGCTTCTTTGACATTAATTTCAAGCATGACTGCCTCCGTAAAATATACGCATAAAAGAGGACATTTTATATCGTAATTGCGTCAAAACTGCTGACTTTATCACAACCTAACAGCCGCTCTTCGAGCTTGAAAAGGCCTTCTGCGGATGTCGAAAACTCTTCAATAGACTTTTTTGGCTCTTTAGATTTCCGTTGAATCAATGGACAAGCCGCTGCAACTCTCTAACAAACACCTATTTCACAGCAAATGGGATGCACTATTGAAAATACTTTGCTATCCTGTTTTTTGTGCCATAATGAACCTCCTATTGGATTTTTGATCGACCGAATCTCAAGGATAGGAGTGACTTTCAATATAGTCTACATTCTTTTAGTTTGTCGAGTCCCCGGCATGGATGTTGGAAGCGCCAGAGCGGAGAAGTCGGAACAAAAGGGAGAATCGCATGATCATAGCAGAAGGCAAGCCATTTAAGGAGGTGTACGAATTTACCAGGGATCACGATAGGGTGCTGCTGCTCGGTTGCGGAACCTGCGTGACGGTCTGCATGGCCGGAGGCGAGAAGGAGACGGGGATTTTAGCCTCTCAAATCCGCATTGCCGCAAAAAAAAGGGGAGACTCCATCGAAGTCGAGGAGCACACGATCATACGGCAGTGCGACCGCGAGTTTTTCGACGAAACGACGACCAAAAAAATCGAGGAAGCCGATGCCGTGATCTCTTTGGCTTGCGGCGTCGGCGTGCAGTATGCCGTCGAGATATACGGGGATATCGTGATCTATCCCGCTTTGAACACCAAATGCTACGGTGCCAACATCGAGCAGGGCATCTGGTCGGAACGCTGCGCCGGATGCGGACAGTGCGTCATCCATCAATACGGCGGACTGTGCCCCATCGCGCGCTGCTCGAAAAGCATCATGAACGGACCCTGCGGGGGTTCGGCCGACGGCAAGTGCGAAGTCGATCCCGATAGCATCGACTGCATTTGGCAGAATATCTACGACCGCATGGACAAGCTCGGCCGACTTTCCGAACTGGAGGAGAACAAACCCTTCAAGGACTGGTCGAGCAACCGAGACGGAGGACCCAGAACCATAAAAAGGGAAGACTTAACCCTATGAACGAAAATACGATGAAAGCGGGAAGCCATCTGGAAAAGCTATTGCTGTCGGGAGAGTTCCTGTTTACGGGCGAGCTTGGGCCGCCGAAAAGCGCGGACGGGCAGAACGTCAGGGCCAAGGCGGAACATCTGAAGGGAGCGGTGGATGCCGTCAATATTACGGACAATCAAACCGCCATCGTCCGTATGTCCTCCATTGCAGCAGGACTGATCGCCCAGGAGTGCGGATTGGAACCGGTCGTGCAGATTACCTGTAGAGACCGCAATCGGCTGGCCATTCAGTCCGATGTTTTGGGAGCCAATGCCCTGGGATTGAAAAATATCCTGTGCCTGAGCGGAGATCATCAGAGATTCGGAAACCATCCGACCGCAAAAAACGTGCACGATATCGATTCCATCCAGTTGGTGGAGATGTTGAGAAAAATGCGGGACGATAAGCTGTTCGCCTGCGGCGACGAAATCAGGAGCACCAAAAAGGGTCCTCATATGGAGCCGAAGATACTGATCGGAGCTGCGGCCAACCCTTTCGGCGGGCCGATCCAATACCGCCCTGCCCGGCTGGCAAAAAAGGTCGCCGCCGGAGCCGACTTCATTCAAACGCAGTGCATCTACGATATGGACCGCTTCAAAAAGTGGATGGCGGCCGTAGTCGATCGCGGACTTCATCAAAAGACCGCCATTCTTGCCGGTATTACCCCTTTGAAGTCCTATCGAATGGCGGAGTATATGCGGGATAACGTTGCGGGCATGAGCGTGCCGGACGAAATTATCGACCGTATGAAGGGAGCACAAGATCCTGCCGCAGAAGGGGAGCGCATCGCCCTGGAACAGGTAGAGGAGTTCAGAACGATCGAAGGGGTACGGGGCGTCCACTTTATGGCCATCGGAGCGGAAAAAACCGTCAGGGCCTTCGCGGAAAAGGCGAAACTGCTGCCTCGGCCCTGAAAAAGCGGCCCGTTATGGATAGGGAGCAGCTACATAGCATTCTGGATGCGGTGACGGACGGAGTTATTATTATTCGACGCGATAAAAGCATCGAATTTATGAATACCGCCATGAAGCGGCTTTTCGGCTCCGACGACGGCAGAAAGTGCTTTCAGGTGATCTACCAATACTCCTCCGTCTGCCGTAACTGCAATGCCGACCTGATTATTCGAGATAGCAAATCCTTTTCTCGCGAATGCTATCTGAAGTCCCTGGACAAAAACTTCGACATCCGCGAATTTCCCCTCAAGAATCCCGACGGTAGCGTCTCCCTAGTGGCGCGATATCAAGACATCTCTCAGGCGAAGCAGGACAAAAAGACCATTCGGGCATATAAAAAAGACTACCGCAGCCTCTTCGAACACGTCGCCTGCGGAGTGTTCGTCAGCAGCAAAGAGGGAAAGTTTCTGGATGTCAACAAAACCATGATGGAAATGTTGGGATACGACGACAAGGAGGAGTTTCTCAACATGGACATCGCCAAGGATATCTACTGCAACCCGGAAGATCGCCGACAGTTTCAGGAAATGATCGAACGAAACGGCAAAGTGGTCGACTACGGCGTAGATTTCAAACACAAAAGCGGTGCCGTGGTTCCCATTAAGCTTACGGGTCACGTGCGGTATGGAGAGAATGGAGAGGTCATCGGCTACGAAGGATTGAACGTAGATCTGACCCACCAGAAGAGGATCGAGAGCGAACTGGAAAAAACGCGCCTACAGCTATTGCAGTCGGAAAAGATGGCCTCGTTGGGCAAGCTCTCCGCAGGGGTGGCGCACCAGCTCAACAACCCGATGAGCGGCATTACCCTGTACACGCAGCTGATTATGGAGGACTATGACCTGCCGGAAGAGGCTCGGGAGGATTTCAAAAGAGTAATCGCAAACGTGCAAAGATGCAGCGAGATCGTTAAGCAGCTTCTCCAATTTTCCCGCCAGACCGGTCGGCAGATCGAAACCTTCGACATCAACCAGGCCATCGTCGGAACGTTGGCGTTGCTGGAGAAACAGGTTCTTTTCCAGAACGTAAAAATCGACAATCGGCTGGTTGCGAATCTGCCGAAAATTTCGGTGGATATCCAGCAGATGAATCATGTATTTATGAACATACTGATCAACGCCGCCGACGCTATGGAGGGAAAAGGGACTTTGACGCTGGAGTCCTGGCATCGGGAGGAGAAGAGCGAGGTCTGCATGCGAATATCCGATACGGGCCCCGGAATCAAGCCGGAAATCCTCAACAGCGTCTTCGATCCGTTTTTTACCACCAAAGAGGTCGGAAAGGGCACCGGTTTGGGCTTGAGCATCGTCTACGGCATCGTGGAGGATCATGGCGGCAGGATAACCGTGGAGAACCGCGAAAGCGGGGGAGCCTCCTTTACCATCCGACTGCCCATAACTTTCCAGGCGGAATCGACCTATGCAAACAGCGAATTTATCTGAACGAAAATCCATATTGATCGTCGACGACGAGCGGGATATTCGGGAGGGCTGCAAACGAATTCTCGGAAAGATGGGTTGTAGTGTCCATACCGCTCCCAACGGGGAGGAGGGGCTGAACCTTCTACGGGAAAAACCGGTGGATATCGTTCTACTCGATCTAATGATGCCGGGAATAGGGGGTATGGAGGTGCTTCGTCAGGCACAGGTTTTCGATCCCGACCTGCTGGTCCTTATTCTTACCGGTTTCGCCACTATCGAGACGGCAGTGGAAGCCATGAAAAATGGGGCGTACGATTTTCTTCCCAAACCGATAGTTCCGGACCACCTACGTATTGCGGTAAAACGCGCCTTGGAAAAACGATACCTGATGCGGCAGGCGGAAGAGCTCAAAAGGGAAAGGCAAAAGACGCTGGTCGATCTGGATACCGAAAAGAGCCGCATTCGAGGCATCGTCGAGTCCCTCCCCAACGGCATTTTGGTCACGGACACCTCCCGTCGGGCGGTGCTCGTCAATCCGGCATTTCTTGAGCTTGTGAACCTTCCCCGGCATCTAAAGCCGGGAGGGAGTTTGGAAAACTACCTGCCCGACAGCGGATTCATCCGCTTTGCAAAGAATCTATGCGAGGAAACGAACGGCGAAACGCCGGAGGACAACGAAACATACGAATTTCGTACGCAATCGAAACGCCACCTGATGGCGCACGGAAGGCCAGTACTGGACGAATCGGGAACCTGTAGGGGCGCCGTGGTCGCCTTGGTCGACATCACCGCCGTAAAAATACTGGACCGCCTGAAGTCGGAATTCGTCGCCAAAGTTTCGCACGAACTCAGATCGCCGCTGGCAACCATTCACGAACAGTTGAATATCGTGCTAAAACATTCGGCTACGGACGAGGGAAGCAAAGATAGAAAAATTTTGGCACGGGCCAAAGAAAAGGTCGGTGGTTTGATCTCGCTGATCGGCGATCTGCTGGACCTGTCGCGAATCGAAGTGGGAGCCAGCGGAACCGAACAGAAACCGATTCACATCGAGTCCTTTCTTTCGAAAATAGTCGACTTTCTGTCCACGCGGGCGGAATCCAATCGCCAGAACCTATCCCTGCGCTTGCGCTCGCCCGTGCGAAAGCCGGTAAAAGCGAACCCTCTTGAGTTGGAAAGCATATTCGGCAATCTCATCACCAACGCCCTCAACTACTCCCCTCCGGGAAGCAAGATCGATGTGATCGTATCCCAGGAGGAGTCCTTCGCCACGATATCCGTCAAAGACAGCGGCTATGGCATATCCGACCGGCATCTGGAAAAAATATTCGAAAAGTTCTACCGCGTGAAAACCGACGATACGAGGATGGTAACGGGAACCGGCCTGGGTCTTCCCATCGTCAAGGGACTGATAGACGAACTGGGGGGCCATATCTCTCTGGAAAGCGTAGAGGGAGAGGGTTCCACCTTCACCGTGAAAATACCGCTCTCCTCGGAGGATTAAAATCGGGAGATACTCTTCGCAGGCTCGCTAGGTGATGGACAGGGCCGCCATAAACTCCTTGGGATCGATGGAGGTTCCGGTCCAGAGAGCCAGGGTCTGACTTCCCTGATGCGCCAGTGCAGTCAACCCGTCCATAAACGGTATGTCCTGCAATTGGGCAAGGTCCTGCCATACATTGTCCGCTTTGTCGTAGTTGAGATCGAATATCAACTCGCATCTTTTCGGCCTCAGCTGAATGACCGATTTCGCCAGCTCCGGCGCCTCCTCGGCGGAAGATACCGATGTGGCGTTGACGATCAAGCTGGCGTCACGAACGATTCCGTCCAGATCCGTTAGATCTACGGGGCTCCCTCCCAGTTGCCGCGTTATTTTCCGTACCTTTTCTTCGTTTCGTCCGACAACGTAGATGGGATCGGCCTTGAGCCAGTTTAGAACAAACAACACCGCACGTGCTGCGCCCCCCGCTCCGACCACGACAATCGGCTTGTCGGTGGTTTTGAACCCGATCTCCTTCAGAGCATGGGTAATGCCGATCGCGTTGGTATTGTAGCCTTTTCTCCGCTCTTTGTTGATGATGACCGTATTGATCGATCCGATGATCTGAGCCGCCTCCGACAGCTCGTCCATCCATGAAATTGCGGTTTCCTTATAGGGGCTGGTCACGTTTGCCCCAGCCATGTTCAGCACATTCAAGGCTTTCATGGCCTCCCCCAGTTTCGCGGGCTCCACCTGGTAGGGGACGTAGGCTCCCTTCAAATAGGCGTTGCGCATCACTACCGTGAACATGGCTGCGGATTTGGCATGAAAGACCCGTTCGTCTCCCAGAATGCAGAAGGTCTTTCTCGGCAGCTTCACTCGATCCCGATTCGGTTCTCCTCTTCCTAGCATCGTTTCTCTCCTAATCCTGTCGTGCTGCTCCTTCCCGCCCGGCTCCGTCGGCAGCTTTCCCTATTCTCGACCGGTCGCACGGGCCTATTTCCATCGACAATGGCCACAGGCCGAACAATCGTAGTTTTTTTTCTAACGGTGGCATTTCGGAGGTGGTCTTTCAAGCGAAAAGAGGATAATGGTTTGCCGGTCCGTGATAACGGTCCGCTGTAAACATAAGCTATGGGCTACCGAAGGACCATCGGATGAAAGCCGGTGGGTTCGTCGAATCCGGCACGGGAGCCGTGTCCATATTCCATGCCGAAAGTACAGACAAACTGCCAGATAAAAGCTACCAGCTAGAAGACAGGGTTTTAACCCTAAATTGCGGAAGAATTAGGCTAAGGTTTATCTTTTTGAGCCACAATCATAAATGAAAATCTAGCTATTCGCTTAAACATATGAATCGATAGATTGGAAGTCTCAATCAGTTTTATTAAACCATTAGGTGAATGAAATTTACAATCCCCATCATGGTTGAAAAACAACAAGTATACATTCGATAGTTGCCTTAAAACAGGGGGAAACCAGGGTTCCATTAGGATTAGACGACCATCGGTTTTTAATACCCTGCAAATTTCCCGAAGCGATTTATGGGGCTTATAAAAATGATGGAAAACACCAGTAAGGGTTACAAAATCAAAACAATTGTCCGACCAGGGCAGTTTTTCTTCTGCGTCAGCAACTTTTAAATCTACTTCTGCATTGATTGATGATAGTTTTTCTCTGGCTACATCAAGAATTTTTGCTGCCAAATCAGCTCCACTCAGCCCTTTCACTCCCGCATTT
>CAZLTI010000062.1:0-8023 GCA_964562335.1 uncultured Pseudomonadota bacterium
AGTCAACTGGTTTTATTAGATTCCCGCTTTCGCGGGAATGACAATCCGCGCAATTCTCGACTTTTTGCCAGTTCGTCAAAATTGAATCAAAACAAACATTTCAAACAGTAAAACCACTTTTTCGGAGTTTTCCTTCGGTTATTTTTTCTTGGCGACCTGAACCACAGCCGGGCGAATAACGCGGTCGTGATATATGTAGCCGGCTTGAAACACGCGAGAGATATGATCCGGTTCCACATCATCCGTTTCGACAACTCCCATCGCCTCGTGCACGTTCGGATTAAACGGTTCGTGCACCGGAAACGTGCGTTCGATATTGTGCTGCTTCAATGCGTCGTAAAACTGCTGCCGAACCATTTCGATTCCCGTTATGAACTCCCTCATCTGCTCGTTTTCCTCTTCGCGGGCCTGTTCCAAAGCCCTTTCGAGATTGTCGAGTCCCGGCAGAATGCTTACCGCGAGCTCCTGCCCCGCATATTTGAACCGCGTCTTTATCTCCTGCGCATTTCGTCTTTTGAAGTTTTCCAGTTCCGCCTGCAGCCTCAGCATTCTGTCCTCCCTTTCCGCAATCTCCCTTTTTAGAGACTCGACGAGTTCCGCACCGTCTTGCTCCTTTCCCTTTTCCGGCTTGTCCCTTTCGGCGGCGACCTCATCCGTTTGCGGCAGCTCCTCCTCGACCGCGCTGCCATTTTCCTCTTTCGCCTTCGCCGGCTCCTCCCGCATCCCTTCCCTTTCCCCGGTATCGGAGCCGCCGGACAGCTCTCCCTCTGCGGAAAACTCCGTCTCCTCTTTCCTGTTTAGGTACTTCTCCTCCTTTTTTTGAGCCGATCTTTTAGCCATCGTTAGCCTCCAAATTCAATAAGTTCCCCATGCAACATTTCGTGCGGCGTCAGTCCCTGCGTAAAAATCTTCCCACAGCCCAAGAAAGCTTCCGAGCGGAATAGTCGATCGCGGATATGGTCGTCGAGTAGTCCATACGCGTCGGCCCGACGACCCCAATGCTTCCAAGCAGATAGTCGTCGTTGCCGTAGGTACTGGATACGACGCTGCAGTGGGCCAGTCCGTCATACTCAATTTCGTTTCCGATTCTGATGTATATGTCCCGACTTTCCATCGCATCGGCCAAAATACTGTTCAGTGCGTTCTTATCCTCAACCAGCCGGTATATCTCCTCCAGATTTTCCTGATCGCTGAATTCCGGAAAAGAGCAGATTTTGGAATGTCCATATACGAGCAGATCGTCCGCCACCGTCGTATCGAACGCCTTTTTGCCGATTCGGATGGCCTGCGGCAGCATCCTATCGAACATGGCTCTATTCTTTGTCAGCTTTTCGATCAAACTGCTTCGAATTTCGGCCAGAGTCTTCCCTTCGAACAGCCTGCACAAAATCGTGCTGATTTTGTTCAGCAGCTCCTGTATCGGGCATTCGCGCAATAGAATCATCTTGTTGCGAACCAAACCGATCTGGGTGACCAAAACCACCAGTAGCTGGTTTCCGCTCAACTTGATCAACTCGATCTTTTTCAGCTTCGATACGGCGGGCTGCGGCGGAATCAGAATTCCGATGTAGTTCGTGATCCTGGACAGTTCCGACGTTATCTCGTGCAGTATGTCCTCCAAGCGATCCGGATGGTTTTTCGACAGCGCCCCCTCCTTCGGCAGAACCTTCTCCCGACTTCTGTCGGTCACCTTCAGAATGCTGTTGATATAGTAGCGGTATCCCCTATCGGTCGGCACCCTCCCGGAAGAGGTGTGGGGCTGCTCGATCAGTCCCATATCGGTTAGATCCGACATAACGTTGCGTACCGTCGCCGCCGACAGTTTCGTATCGAGAAGTTTGGCTATCGCTCGCGAACCCACCGGTTCAGCCGTGACCACATAGTTCTCGATAACGCATTTTAAGACATCTTCCGAACGTTTATTCATCGTACTGCTTTGATTTTATCCGGTAGAATTCCACGCAACCGGTCGGCACATTCGTCGCTCTCCGCCGTCCCGAAGCGCTCCCGTCAGGCCCAAGGTCGCTCCCCCTTTCACATCGTTAGCACTCGCCTGCAATGAGTGCTAATATCTACCATTGTCAAAACCCTCTGTCAATTCGGAACTCTCTATTTTTCAACCCGCAGTATCGATAAAGAGCCCACTCCGAAAACCGGCGTTTCGTCGTATCCGTTCCTCTGGGGAAACGGTTTCAATCGCCTTTGATTTGATGGACGGAAAGAGAGATATGGTCGGGAATGGGCAGTTGAAAGATTCCCTTAATCAGTTTTTCCACCGGTATAAGGATGATCTGTCTGCGATGGTAGAGGCACTCCTTTTTTTTGGCAATGGCGAGAGGGATCACCGAGAGCGTCACGGCGCACTCCCCATCGAGAAAAATGAGCAACCGGTCCACGAAGGACTCCAGCTTCTCCTGGTCGATGCTGGAGAGCACAAGTTTATAGTACTCTTTCGGAACCGAAAGCCGGTCGGAGAAGTTTTCCGGCGGCGGTACTCTTTTACAGTGCTCTAAACGATATCTTCCCTTGCCGATTCTGACCCTTTCCCTCACGTCGAGGACGGTACCCGCCCTTATACCGTCTGCGGCGAACAGGGGCTTGAGCGCGAGCAGCTCGTTATTGGTCGTCACCACCTCCAGTTGCACCGCATTGCGGACCGAGACAGCCGTCTTTGTGACCACGCCTAACGCACCTTCCCTGTTTTTGTAGTTCGGCGGGTTCTTGTACCAAACGAAGGGAAGTCGATCCGAAACAGCGGCCGTTTGCAGAATCTCCTCGACAGCGGAATCGTTTTTGACGATATCGGGTTTGGACAGAAAACAGGGATGGATGCTCCAGGACCCAATCGCGATATCCGCAAGCACAAACCGGCAGGATTCGCTTCGGACAACAAAAGCGAGTCGCCTACAAATAGGGCAATACAGCGGAAAAACAGTCTCTTCGCACATATCCGGCCTAAAGTTCGCTGGAAACTGGAACGGACAATCTTCGATTTTATAAAGGGTTTTTTGCATTTTTGCAACGGACAAAAACCGCACGAGCAGCTTTTCCGCTACAAGCGCGCGTCCGCCAGTATGGGGAATCCGCCTACCCTTCGTTTGAAAAGGCGGCAGTCCAAACCGGCGATATTGAAGTTGTATTTGCAAAGTGGATCGGGTATCCTTACGCGCATTCGTTCGAATCGATGCTTCACCGTCCAGCCGTTTGCCGACAATGCAAGAGCGATCCTCCATCGTTGTGGAAGAGTACTTGCAGATCATCTTTTCCCTCCATTCGGAAGATAAAACGGTCAAATCCGTTCATCTCGCAAACCGATTGAGCACCAGTCCGTCGACGGTTCACGCGACGCTGATGCGAATGCAAAGGGACAACCTGATCAAAATCGGCGCCAAAAAGGAGGTGGCGCTCACCGAGGAGGGCCTGGCAAAAGCCGAGCGACTCGCACGCCGTCACCGGCTGGTGGAGGCCTTTTTATGCGATACGCTTGGAATCTCCTGGCACGAAGTGCACAAACACGCCCATATTTTGGAGCACGGGCTCACTCCGCTGGTGGAGGAGAAGTTGGAGGAGTTCCTGAACTTTCCCAGGAGATGCCCTCACGGAACGCCTATTCCCGGCACCGGCAACGAACTGCCGACCGATACCGTATCCCTGACCGACGCAAAAGTCGGCGATTGCGTCGAAATTGTGGTCGTCTACGAGGAGCTGGAGGAGTCGGTCGACCTGATGAAGTTTTTGCAGGACAAAAATATCATACCCGGCAGGCGTCACACCATCCTCGAAAAAACGGATATTACGGAAACGATGCAACTGCAATTCGATACGTCGTCGGCAATCGTACCCTTCGATATCGCACGACAAATAGGCGTCATAATTCTGACGAAGCGGCAAATCGGGATAGCTCGTTGATGGAAACGGCATTCGAGACGGAATGAATCAAACGACAATCAAAGAGTCCTGCCAATTGTCCGGAGGCGGTCTTCATACGGGGCAAAAGATCACCCTGCACTTTCATCCCGCTCCCGCAAATCACGGAATCGTATTTTTCAGGTCCGATAGAAATCTGAACATTCCCGCCACCTACCGACATGCCGTTCCTTCGCTTCTATGCACTACCGTGGCAAGGAACGGCGTTCGGGTTTCAACCGTCGAACATTTGCTGTCGGTCTGCAACGGTCTCGGCATAGACAACCTGACGATAGAGCTGAACGGAGAGGAGGTTCCCATCATGGATGGAAGTGGAATCGCCTTTTTTCAGAAGCTGCGGTCCGCCGGGTTGAAACGACTGGGGAAACCCAAAAAAGTGATACGAATTCTGGATACCGTCTCCTTCCGCAAGAACGACATCACGATTTTTCTTACACCGTCCGAACACTCCTCGTTCACGTTCTCCATAGACTACGAACACGATCAAATCGGCCTTCAGGAGTTCACATTCCATTTGACCGAAAGCAACTACGGCAATCAGATAGTCAATGCCAAAACGTTCTGTCTTGAACGGGACGTGGAAAAAATGAAGAAACAGGGATTGATCAAAGGGGGGAACAAAAGCAACGCAATCGTACTGGACGAAAAGGGACACTTTGACAATATGGAGACGATGACCTGGCTCAACGAGCCAAATCTCCACAAAATTTTAGACCTAGTGGGCGATTTTTTCCTTGCCGACAATTTGAAAATCATCGGCAATGCGTTTTCGCACAAGAGTGGACATGCCGCAAATCTGGAATTCGTCACCTACCTCATGGAGGAGTGCCGCGACAAATACGCCATTGTGGAAACCGACTAGCTTTTTGCCTTTTCTAGAGCCGTTTGAAAAGCCTCCCTCGTTCTTTCCAGATCCGCCTCGCTGTGCGCTGCCGACACGAACGACGCTTCAAAAGCGGAGGGCGCCAGATAGACGCCTTGGATTAGCATCTCCCTAAAAAATTTGGCGAAAAAGGCTGTATCGCACTGCAACGCCTCTTCGTAGCACTTCACATCCCGATCGACAAAGAAAAATCCAAACATGGCACCCACCTGCCGAACTTGATGGGCAACGGACGCTCTATCGAATATCTCCTTGATCTCGTTTGCCAACCATGCGGTCTTTTGCCCTATCTCCTCGTAGAAGCCGGGTTTGTCGATCTCCTCGAGCGTGGCTATACCCGCCGCCATAGCGATGGGATTTCCCGACAGGGTACCGGCCTGATAGACGCCGCCGGAAGGCGATACGTTGCGCATGATGTCCAAACGCCCCCCATAGGCCCCCACCGGCAATCCTCCTCCGATGATTTTGCCGAGAGTCGTCAAATCGGGAACAACGTGAAAGATCTCCTGCGCACCTCCCTTGGCCACTCGAAAACCCGTCATTACTTCGTCAAAAATCAGAACGATTCCCTCCCGGTCGCAAAGCGACCGCAACCCTTGCAAAAAGTTCCGCACCGGAGGGATGACACCCATATTGCCCGCCACCGGCTCTAAAATGATCGCCGCTATTTCTCCCGGATATTCATCCACCAGGGTCCCCACGCTTTCCAAATTGTTGAATTGGGCTATCAGCGTTTCGCCGGCAAATGCATCGGGGACGCCTGCCGAATCGGGAGAGCCGAGAGTCGTAGCGCCGGAACCGGCCTTTACCAACAGATAATCCGCATGGCCGTGATAGCAGCCCGAGAACTTTACGATTTTGTCCCTTCCCGTAAACCCCCGCGCAACCCTAATGGCGCTCATGGTAGCTTCCGTACCGGAATTGACGAAACGAACCATTTCGATATTCGGCATCAGCCGTTTGATTAGCTCTGCCAGCCTGATTTCCGCTTCCGTGGGCGCACCGAAAGAGAGACCGCTGCCCATCGTTCTTTTTATCGCCTCCAGCACGACAGGCACCGCATGGCCCAAAATCATGGGTCCCCACGATCCGACATAATCGATATATTCGTTTCCGTCGACATCGCGGATTTTGCTTCCCCGTGCGCCTTCGATGAACAGCGGCGTCGAACCGACCGAACCGAAGGCTCTAACAGGGCTGTTGACGCCTCCCGGTATGGACGATACCGCCCGACGATACAACCCCAAGGATTTATCGACCTGCATGGCTACTCCGTTTTTTTCGTTTTTAAAAATGACGAAGCGGTAAAAAGTCAAAAATCGTAAATCAAGTTCAAACCAAGGTAAAAGACATCGTTGTCCTCGTCCCCATCACTACTGCCGGGAGTCAAGTTGTCGTTCGGGGAGTAGGCCTCTCCCGGCCGAAAAACCGCCAGATAACACTGGAATTTCAGCCGCTCTTCAAGCCACCAGGTCGATAGAAGGTCCAGCTCGCTTCCGATGTCGCGCACTTCGTTGCCCTCGTGATCGAGTACCGCTTTCGTTCTTTCGTAATCGGAATAGGAGATGTCAAAACCGAAGCTTTTGTCGAGCGATCGGTAGGCCACGCCCAGGGAGCGGAACTGCAAATTGCCGACCGAATGTCCTTCGCCCATCCGATCGATTCCATCGAAATAAACCAACGACTTGCCGAAGTGGCCCTTTTGAACTTCGAGATATGCGGTCGAATCGCTCTTCCAGAAATTCTTCCCGCTTTCCGTCTCGTTTCCGCTGGAACCCAAAACGACTCCTTCGAATCGCCACCTTTCATGAAACCGGTAGCTAAAATCGACATAGAAAACATTGCCGCCAATATCCTGTTTGCCTATCTCTTTCGTTTCGTTTCCATCCTCCTGGGAACCCGTATGGTAAACCCTATCGCCGCCAAACAAAACGTAGGAAAAATCCAACAGAAAATCGTGATAGTTCCAAAGGACGGTAACCCCTTCGTACTCGACCTCCTCGTTATTGTAATACACCGGGCTGTCATCGCCGTCTTTCTTATGATACTGCGATCCAACGGATGTAGGACCTCCGTAAATGGCCAACGGCGTATCTTTCCCGCCGTATCTTACGCGAAACAGTTCGATGCGCAACGAACTCTGCTGCCTCTCCTTTTTTTCGCTCCACGGATCGGGAATCATCACGTCGTTAAAAAAAACGGGGTAGTCCAGCTGCACCCAATAGAGAGCGTCGTGGGTACCCAGCCTGGCTCCTCCAATATAGGTGCACCAGGTACCCATGCGACAGCTTTGCGAGATGGCCGTGTCGGTTCCTCGATAGATCAGTCCCTTTCTGTCGCCGACGTTGATTTCGTGTCTCCCGATTTTCAAAATTGCGTGCGGATTATGGTTGTACTCCAAATAGGCCTCCTTGAATTCGGCATCCATTCCGTTGTCCCCCGTGCTGTCCATTTCGTCGTAGGGATTGTCGGAGACATATCCCCGCTCTCCGTTCTTCAGCAGCGACAGCCTATTTTGAATTCTTGCGTGGACGGCGATATTGGTATTCAATTTGGACTGCAATTTCAAAGAAAGGATTTGATTCATGTGGCTCGAATACTCGTCTCCCATCAGATCTTTCCTTCTCGACAGGGAAAACGCCCGGTAGTATCCACTCGCCTGAATGCCGGGATTGTATCCGGTTTTCTCGTCGACAATCTCGTAGTCCCCCTTTTCCAACGGAGTGAAATAGGATTGGGCAAACCCGACGGAAACGGGGGCCACAAAAAGCAGACAACCCGACAGCAAGGTTCCGAATTCGACGAGCCCGAAACGGGATTTGCCGCCATAGCGAACTCGACTTAATGCGCTAAACTTCATTTTTGGCCTTGACAACAACAGGGTGATTCTTCATTCGTGCCGATTCTTTGCGCCCAATTACGCACGATCTTCCGACAGACTTCAATGGGGCGGTAAGTTACTTGATAAAACGTTTTCGCGCAAATCGAAATAGGCGAAACCGCTCTTCGGCGCATGGCGATTTTCCCACATCCAGAAAAATATTCCGACGAAATCCAAAAACAGTCCATATAGGCGGCAACCCACCCGCATGCGAAAAGAATCGGTCAAATATTTAGTAGTGACAATGGGCCATTTTCAATTTAATATCCCAAACCTGACGAAGCGGTAAAAAGTCTTGCTTCTGTCATTCCCGCGAAGGCGGGAATCTAATA
>CAZLTI010000062.1:8033-13956 GCA_964562335.1 uncultured Pseudomonadota bacterium
ACAGATTCCCGCCTTCGCGGGAATGACGGTTCTGGGACTTTTTACCGGTTCATAAAACCTGGCAACGACTTAAAGAACTACGGAAGAAACAGTCGCTTTGATGTTTTTCGGTGGTGTTTCAGTTTCTACTCCCGCGAGGATTATGGAATCCAAAGTCGCACTGATTTCGGAATTTCATCCAATGAGCGGCTCCGTGCTGTTTAGCAGTTCTCTGGGCAATATTCTGATCGGCTGTCCGCCCGAAATACTGAAGGTGCTGCTAAAGAAGTACCTGCCGATGCCCGATACGATTGTAATTCCGGAAACGCTACACAAATACTCCTCCTCCCAAATCTGTCTGGAGTTTCCATTCTACCACTTTCTGTTTGTCCAGCAGGGATTGGCAAGAGGGGGAAGGCTCAAAGTCGTCGCCAAGCCGAGCATCTGCCGAAAGCTCTCCGATATGTTGCGCGTAACGCTCCTGGGACCGGAACTGGAGGAGATGCTGGAACCCGAACGACTTCCATTCCCGCCGTCTGCCATAGATCGGGAAAAAATCGGGCAGATACTCAAAGAGGCAAACTACCTCGCTCTCAAAGCGAAAGACGGAAGCATCCTGCCGATCGAAAAAATGATCGATTTCCGTCCTCTGGGAGAAAATGAGGAGCGGATTGTCTACGAATCGATCCTATACCATCCGGCCATATCGATTCGACGCTGCGGACGAAACGGCTTTACGATCAAATGCGACAAGGAATACAAGGCGTCCATCCAAATCGAAACTCCCCAGCGGCCCGTATACCGAATCAAAGCCAAAATAGCGGAGACGCAGGAATTGGAGTCCAAAACGGCTTATACCATCCGATGCCTTGGAGCCAGCGAAGGGTTCGATCCGTCGCAACCCTCCAACGGCCTTTTGATCAGGCTAAACGGTAGATGGGTTCTGTGGGACTGTCCCGCTTACTTGAATCTTCACCTGGAAAAAATCGGACTGGAAAGGGAAAGCATCGACGCCATGTTCGTATCCCATGTTCACGAGGATCATCTGGATGTGATGCAGTCCATCCGAAAAGGGGGCAAAAGGGAGGTATATACGACTGCCGAAATATTCCACTGCATGGTATTGAAGCTGATGACCGTTCTCGATTGCTCCTATGCGGAAGCCGCCGACCGCTACCGTTTCATTCCGATATACGCCAATCGCCCGTTTGAGCTTTTCGGTGCCACGTTCGAAGTCTTCTATTCCGTCCATTCGATCCCTGCGCTTGGGCTGAAGCTAACCGTTCCCATCGGCGACAGAACGTACAAAGTTCTCGTCTCCGGCGACAATCTGTCTAAAAGGATGATTGCCCGATTGGCCGAATCGAAAGTATTCAGTGCCGAGAGGAAGAAGGAGATCGACTCGACCCTGCCAAAGGATTCGGATTTCGATCTAGCTCTGGTCGATGCCGGCAGCGGCATCATTCACGGAGATCCCGAGGACTATTTTGAGGCGAATACCAAAGTCTGCTATATGCATACCGGAAAATCGATCGACAACATCCCCAAGCACCACCGCTTGCTCACTTCCGGCGAGAGAATCGTCATTCATTGGTAGAAGATGAGAAAGGAAAGCGACCCGTCCTGCCGGGCGATCGGTATGTTCTCTTTTCTTTTGGCCGTCTGCTGTGCCGCCGGCCTTTTGCGGGCGACGCCCTTTCCCGTCGTAGGGGAGATCTATGACGGCAAGGGGCAGGCGGCCGGAAAGGCGCACGTCTATCCGCGATATGTAGAAATCATCGACAGTTCCGATCGCTTTGTAGGGAAAATCGGCATACTGATCGAAGAGGGCATTGCCAAGCTTTTTGTGGTGAGACAGGACAAAACGCGCACGCTCGTGGGTACTGCCGTACCTACCGCAGTGCCCAACGGAGGAAAGATTCTCGACAGGGAGGAGGAAGTGAAGGGCACCTACGTTTGGACTCCCACCTGGTCTTTCGTATACGATCCGGAAGGCAAGCGAGTGGGAAAGGTCAAATGCATCGCATGGCCCAGGGTCTGCGCTGCGGGCGTAGGCTCCTATCTGCTGGGGCTCTTCGAGCCGGACGACATCTAGCCGTTTCTCCGCCCCCGCTCGTCCGTTTTCTCTACGTTAGCGGATGGCGTCGGGAACTGGTCGAACCATTTTCCTACCATTCGCCCCGATTCGGCATCGAAGACCACGGTTCCTCTTGCGGCAGCGCCCCTCCCTTTTGCAGAAGTTCGATGGAGATTCCATCGGGCGACCTGACGAAAGCCATCCGCCCGTCGCGCGGCGGCCTAGCAATCGTTACGCCGCCCTCCTGCAGTTCGCGGCAGATTTTGTAGATATCCTCCACTTCGAAAGCCAGATGGCCGAAATTTCTGCCGACTGAATAGGCGGCATCCCGACCCCAGTTATGGGTAAGTTCGATTTCAGGTTCCCCCCTTTCGGTTGCCAGAAAAATCAAAGTAAACCGCCCCTTGTCGTTCTCCTTTCTCCTCGTCTCCCGCAGTCCCAGCAGTTTGAAAAACCGCAATGCCTTTTCGACGTCGAGCACTCTAATCATCGTATGCAGATATTTCATGATCCTCCTATTTTTCCGCGTATCGAAACCCGGAGATTCGCCGCTGCAGCCAAAAGGCCTACCCTGAAAAGTTCGTTCGTTTCGCCCAGCAGGCTACTTCAACGAAAGCGCTCTGTAAATCGGACCGCAATCCAAGAGCCGGACCGCACCCGACACGGGCAGACGGAATCGTGGCGGACAGGGATTTGCCGGTTGACAAGAAATCGGAAAGGTTGAAGAACGAAGGGAGTGCCGAGATACCTGCCGATATCGGAAAAGATCCCGACGAACGGCACGGATTTTCAAACGGCGATCAAGGCCAAGGGAACCAACTTTCAAAAAAGGAGAGTCACTATGGCAATAGAGGAAAAGAAAATGGCGATCATCGCCGCCCAGGGAACACTCGATTGGGCCTATCCTCCCCTGATTATGGCGTCGACGGCCGCCGCCCTGGATATAGAGACGAAGGTTTTTTTCACGTTCTACGGACTGTCGATCCTCAAGCCTAAAATAGAGGCGTCCATATCTACCGGCACCAATCCGGCAATGCCGTTCCAAATGCCTTTCGGACCAAAATGGTTCCAGAAGTTTTCCTGGCCCATCCCTAAAATTGTGACATCGAATATGCCGGGATTCGATACCGTCGCCACAAAAATGATGAAAAAGACCTTCCAAAAAAAGGGGGTGGCCACTCTAGAGGAGCTGCGGGATGCCTGCATCGAAAGCGACGTTACCATGATAGCCTGCCAGATGACGATGGATCTGTTCAACATCAAAAAAGAGGATCTGATAGACGGCGTGGAAACGGCCGGAGCGGCAACCTTTTTGGAATTTGCCGCCGATTCGGATATTCAGCTTTTTATTTGACGAGCAGCAAATCCGATATCCCTTTCCGCTTTTCGCTGTCCGGCAGCTAGCCGATTTTCGCTCATCCCGACACTGTGGCAAACCGGCAGGGGTGAAATGCGAATCGGCTCCGGATGCGGAGCAGTTTTGGATTGACAAAGGGACCGACCCCCGCTATCTGATTCTATCGACAGAAACGCTTCGTTTATAGGAGCCGTTTGAAGTTGCCTTTTTTATTTTCTCGATATCGTTTGGCCGATCAATTTTGATGAACCGGTAAAAAGTTGAAAATTGTACGAATTGTCATTCCCGCACTGAATTTGCGATACTCTGAGCAAAGAACGGGAATGACGGTTTTGGGATTTTTACCGCTTCGTCAATTTTCAGGGAGACATTTATGCAAACCAAAGTATTTCTGCGGGAAGACGAGATTCCAAGACAGTGGTACAATCTGGCAGCCGACCTTCCGCACCCCTTGAATCCCCCTTTGGGTCCCGACGGCAATCCGGTTTCGCCGGACCAGTTGGCACCGGTTTTTCCCATGAATCTCGTTGAACAGGAGGTCAGCCAGGAGCGGTGGATAGACATTCCCCAGGGTATATTGGAGCTGCTTTGCAGATGGCGTCCCTCTCCTCTGCATCGAGCCGTGCATCTTGAAAAGGAGTTGGGGACGCCGGCGAAGATATTCTTCAAAAACGAAAGCGTTTCCCCAGCAGGCAGCCATAAACCCAATACGGCCGTGGCGCAGGCATGGTACAACAAGGAGTTCGGCATCAAAAGAATCATGTCCGAAACGGGTGCCGGACAGTGGGGAAGCGCACTATCCTACGCATGCGCGCTTCTCGGCCTGGAATGCAAGATTTTTATGGTGCGCATCAGTTTCGACCAAAAACCGTATCGGAAAACCATGATGGAAACCTGGGGCGGCAGGTGCATCGCAAGTCCAAGCGATACAACCGAAACCGGTCGTAAAATCCTGGCCGAAACGCCGGACACGCCGGGAAGCCTGGGCATTGCGATCAGCGAAGCAATAGAGGCCGCCGTGACCGACGATAGCGGACAAACCCGCTATTCCCTGGGCAGCGTATTGAATCACGTGCTGCTGCACCAAACGATCATCGGGTTGGAGACGAGGAAGCAGCTGGAACTGATGGGCGTCAAAAAGGTCGATACGGTAATCGGCTGTGCCGGTGGCGGCAGCAACTTCGCAGGTCTGGCCTTCCCCTTCGTCGGCGACAAAATCAACGGTGCCGATATCGAGATCATACCGGTAGAACCGGCTTCCTGTCCGACATTAACGAAGGCCCCCTTTGTGTACGATCATGGAGATGTCGCAAAAATGACGCCTTTAATAGCGATGCATTCGCTCGGACACGGTTTTATTCCGGCTCCGATCCATGCCGGAGGCCTTCGGTATCATGGGATGGCACCTTTGGTTTCCCATACCGTTATGGAAGGTTTGGCGACGCCCATGGCCATCGGGCAGTTGGAGTGTTACAAAGCGGCATTGCTCTTTGCCAGAACGGAAGGCATCATTGTTGCGCCCGAAACCAGTCACGCCGTTGCCGCGACGATCAGAAAAGCGGCGGAGGCCAAAGAAGAGGGAAAGGAAAAGACGATCGTATTCAACCTAAGCGGCCATGGTCTGTTGGACCTTAACGGGTACGATAGCTATATAACAGGCAGGCTCAAAAATGTGGAGCTGTCTTCGGAAGAGCTGCATCGATCCCTGCGCAGCATGGAGGGAAACCCGACTCCGACAGTTTAGGGAGCCTCCGACCGGTCGTTAGGCAGGACACTGCGGCACGGGTACCCGTTGCCCGTACCGGAAACTCGCAACGGATACCGGTTTTAGAATGCATAGCGAAAATCGGCATATATCTGACTCCCCGAGGCATCTGCGCGAAATTCCCTACCGGCCGAGTTTTCGGTTTTTGGATGCTTGGCGGCGGCGGAACTGACCCCCAGCCTGCCGCCCGCTCCATCTTCTCCCCAGTCGGCAACAAAACCAAGAATCATAATCGATCCCGTGGAAGTAACTTCCGTTTTGCCGTCCGCACACGATTGGGCACCGGCGTCGCAGCTCCTTTTTTCCGAGTAGATATATTGCGAACGTCCAAAACCGCCCGTAAACCCTAAACGCCAAAAACCGCTGCCGATTTTTTGCAGCAGGTTGAAGTACAGGATATAGTTATTCAATTCCACAAATCGTTCCAACGTATAGTCGGGACCGCTATATTCCACTCCCCCGCCTAAAACCTGCTTTTTGGTGCCGAGTGCGATGTCATCCTTTATAAAGTACTCTCCATATAGTTCGATGCCGTTGAGGGTTTTTATTTCATCGTCGCTGGAAATCGTGCTACTCCCTTCTCTCAATTTGTCCGCCTCGGCAAAACCATGCCTTACAAGCCCCAAACCCATTATGAAACCGGGTTTGGCGGTCTCGAATTCTTCGGCATGTACCGACATCGCCACAAACGATACGATAAGGCAAAGAGCAACCCTCGACGCCAGTTGTTTTTTCCACATGGTTT
>CAZLTI010000063.1:0-265 GCA_964562335.1 uncultured Pseudomonadota bacterium
GGCGTTCCTAAAAGCAAAGGCAGTTGCCGCCGATAGTCCAATCAGGCTTAGGACAACTCCCGCCCTTTGCCAAATCTCGGGATAGGGGGGGAGAAACTGCGCGTCGGCAACGGAGTCATTGCCTCCAAGCAGGTAGCCGATCAGAAAAAAAGGAAGAGGATAGCAAAAAGCGATAAGAAGCACCCTTTGGTAGGAACTCCAGCTCCATATGGGACCGAACCGGTCGTCGACCTTTTCGAGAATGCGATTCACCTGGGAGCGGTAT
>CAZLTI010000063.1:322-11274 GCA_964562335.1 uncultured Pseudomonadota bacterium
CGCCTGTTCTCCCGAAGATCTTCCTCTATCCTGTTGCGGGTAGCTTTATGTTTGAAATACTCCCTGTAAACAAAGAACCAAGAGGATACAAAAAGAGCCGATATTGCCAGCGCGACGCCGAGTAGTTCCATAAACGGTCCGTCTTTCGAGTGGATGCCCGTCATCCGAGAAAGGAGGACACTAGCACAATACCCGACGATCCGCCAAGCGCGGATACGGTCCCTACCGGCATCGACCGGCAGACCCGCGTCAACGAAGCTTTGCTGGAGTATGTGAATTCCGTTGGCATGCCGGCCAATAAAAATCGCCGCTAAAACGGGGGATGTCGGCGAATATCCGGACAGCTCCGAAATAATCCTGGAGTGCCCGAAAGGCGCATGCGAAGACGCCAACCTTCCCGCCTCTGCGTCCGTTCCCTTCGCATCTACGCGCTAGAGGGTGCCGACGGAGATGTCGTCAAATGTCATTGCAAGAGCGGCTTTGGCAACTCTCAGGGAATCCCGCTCCGGAAGAAGTTTCAGCATATGCAAAATTTTGGACAGAGCCTCTTCCGGTTTGACGGTCTCGGTAGA
Organism: uncultured Pseudomonadota bacterium; assembly: GCA_964562335.1. Classification (GTDB taxonomy): domain Bacteria; phylum SAR324; class SAR324; order XYD2-FULL-50-16; family XYD2-FULL-50-16; genus CAZJUM01. The sequence goes on from CAZLTI010000063.1 coordinate 895, forward strand.
CATATCGTCGTCCCTTTTCGCTTGAGTGTCGTCGGCATCCCGGATCATTCTTACATCGATAAGTTTTGCGGGACGCAGCTCGGTGCCGGACCCGATCAAGGCGGCAATATCCGCAGAAAAATCGATGCGGTCGAATTGCTCGACTAAAACCTCATATTTTTGCCGGTTCATAAGGTCTCCAAAAAAACGGCGTTACGGAAAATTCTTCGGCCGAAACCGGTAAAAGTAAGTAGAGTTTGTCCGGAATCCACTTTTGTTTCAGGTTTTTCCGGAAGCTTCCCCATCCGTTTTCCCGTTTTTCAAGCGCGCCTCCTTTTCAAGACCGACGATCGAATAGTCGCGCAGCAGTTTGGATCTGCTAATTTTTCGCCTTTTTGCGGAACGTTCGAGCGCGGCAACCAACTTGACCGGCATCGTAACTTGAATTGTCCGCATAGGGCCCTCCAATAACCGATTTGACATATGCAAGCCTGTCTAATAAGGTTTTCCGAAAAAATGGCGCTTCCAGGGAGCTAGCTAGCTAACTGTTTAAGCGATCAGCTCTCTCGTTAGCTAGTTGTCTATTGATTGAACTAGACGGTAAGTTAGTACGCATTTGCGGACATGTCAAGAGAAAAATCCGATATTACGGATAGATTGATTGAAATACAGGGAAAGATGACTCAGAGAGAATTCGCAGCATCTCTAGGCATTAAGCCATCTACGCTCAGCGAATACATTAATGGACGCGATCCGTCGTTGAAAGTGCTTGACCGTATTTGCAGACAGTTCAATGTAAATGCGAATTGGTTTTTGACCGGTGCCGGATCGCAGACCTTGCAGAAAGCCGAACGATACGGAGAAAAAACGGATTGGGATTCCATGGCTGTCGGCGAACTGGAAGAGAGATTCGGGCAGGAGAGATACGGGAGTCCGCAAAAATCCGGATACGAGGTTTTCTACGAAAGGCTCTTAGAGGAAAAGGAGCGGTATATCAGAAGTTTGGAGAAGCAACTGGACGATTTGAAAAGGAAGTCGGCCAATTCGGAAACAAAGCCGATCCGGGAAAGGTAGCCGAGGAGAGGCAGGCCGCAGATGAACAGAGACATTTCGGGGGATATTTCACTTCCCCCAACAGACCCGCGAGAAAACGCACCTCTTTCGTTTCCATGAATTCGGCAACGTTGTTCCGACCGAATGCCGAACTATCGTTTCATCGAAACGACATCATCCGCACGAATCTCGACAAACGCGGACCTCGCCGAGGCATTTGAAAAAGGAGGTTTACGTATCCCGCCGACGACTGCATAATCGGTCCGTTGCTGCGGATTCGCCGCCCTCGAAAACGAATGGTCGACAGGGAAGAGATGGAAGGAGGTTTATCAAGACGCGAGTTCGTCCGGAAAATGGCCGCCGGAAGTCTATCGTTTTCTGCGCTGATGGCTTCGTTGGAGCATGCTCTTGAAGCCCGGCAGACGGAGAGCAGACAGCCTTTACTGTGGCTGAGGGGGCAATCTTCCGGAATCCATGAGACAACCCTGTGGAGCGAGTCGGGATTCTATCCTTTTGTCGGGAGACATTTTCAGGTCCTCTCTTCGGAAATAGCGGAAGCGGACGAGGTCAAAAAACGAATCTCGGAGTATGCGCGGGCACCCATCCTGATTTTGACCGGATATTTCACGCAGGCGACGGAATCGGATCCTGTTTGGCGGCTGGAGGAGTTGATCGCCTCCTCGCGCACCGTTATTCTGTACGGCAACGAATCGGCTTACGGCGGAAGCTATCCTGCGGGTATTCAGGACATAGAGGAGCGCTTTTTGCGTCGCAACGAAAAGCCGGTCATCAAGCTTCCCGGAAATCCCACGCCCGGCCGTTATCTGCTGGGGACGCTCAATCATCTGATCCTGTACGACAGAGTGCCGGAGTTGGACGAATATCGCCGTCCGAAGATGTTTTATGCGGAGAAAATCTGCGATCGTTGCGAATATCGGAGCGATTTCGAAACGGGAAACTTCGTCCGCCATTTCGGCGAGAGGGAGGGGTGCCTGTATCTCCTGGGATGTAAAGGACCGATTACCAGGAACTCCTGCCCCACCGCCAAATTCAACGAGTCCCGCAGTTGGTGCGTAAGCGTGGGAAGTCCCTGCACCGGTTGTTCGGAACCGGACTTCGACTCCCACTCCGGCTTGGGGTTGTTTGGTCCGCTATCTTCCGGCGGAACGGGAATCAACTCCTTTTTCATCCGCAATTCGGAAACGATTGCCAAAGGGGTGGCAGGGATTACGGCAGTGGGGATCGGCCTGCACGCCTTTTTCAAAAAGGCGTCGCCGCCAGTGGAAATCAGTACGGAGCTGCCGCACGGGGAAAAGATCGATGAATAGCGTTATCGTGGAGAGACTGCCCCGCGTCGAGGGACGGATTCGAGTAACAATGCGGCCGTGGGAGGAGGATTCGAGAATCCTGCTCGAAAGCGGTAGAACGACCCATTTGGAAAGCCGCCTGATCGGCAGATATCCGTTGGAAGCTTTGCATCTCGTCCAAACGCTGTCGGCAAAATCCTGTGCGGCGCATGCAATGGCGTCCGTTATGGCTTTGGAGAACTATCTCGATATCAAACCGACGCCTTCGGCACAGCGGATACGCTCCATTATTCTGCAACTCTCGACCATCCATTCCCATATTCGGCATTTCTATTGGGAATTGCTGCCCGACTACATCAATGGCGACCATTTTTCCCACAGGTCGATTCGCGAGCTGGGTCTATATTTCGGATTGGAGCAACGGCGCGGCGAACCGGGAGATTTGCCTGTACCGCAGGGAAAAAAAATTCTCGACAGTCTCCCTGCCGCAGCGGATGCATTGAGGACGATCCAACTGGCTTTGACCGATCTGACGGGCAAGTTTCCGGGATTGATGAACATCATACCGGGAGGGGTCTCCAACTTTTCGGTAGAGAGAAAAACCGTCATGTCCATTTTGCGTTCGTTGGAAGGGCTGAAGGAATTTGTCGAAACGACCTGGCCCGAAGACGTGAAACTGTTCGTTTTGGAAATTCCGGAAACCACCGTCGTGCTTGACGACAGTCTGAACTTGATCAGTTTCGGCTCTTTGCCGGCCGGCGATGCGGGCCAAACGCCGCCCTATTCGTCGGGCGTGTTTTTGGACGGAAAGCTGGAGCCCGTCAACGAGTTGAAAATAACCGAGTCGTTGGTCAATACCTACTATTTGCCCATTGGAGAGAAGAGCGATACCTTCGGCAATTTCGATTTCGACAAAGCGAATGCGTACACATGGATTAAAGGCGCACGATACGAAACGGAACCCATGGCGGCCGGTGCCCTGTCGAGAATGCTCATTACCCATTTCGGCGGCGGCGATATGGAGGTGAGCGATACGATCATGAAACTGGTGGACAATCTGGGGCTTTCGTCGGAGTCTCCAAACTGCATTGCCAGCCGTCTGCTTGCCGAAGTTTTCGAATCGCGTTTCTATTTGAAGTTGCTGCTGAGAAACCTGATTCGTTTGGATGGAGAGTCCGCATTGAACCGTCGGATGGAGTTCGATTTTTCCGCGCCGGGTTCCGGAACGGGAAAGACGGAGGCTCCGGGCGGATCCCTCCTGCATCAGGTGTATATCGAAAACAGCCGGATAGAACGCTATCGTATCGTTTCTCCGACAAACTGGAACTTTTCTACGCGGGACGAATTCGGCAAAACCGGAATCGTCGAATCCGAATTGAACAAACTGCTGAAAAACTACACTTTGAGTTCCCTTCAGGCCAGCCGCATTTTGCACTCCTACAACGCCAGCGTTGTCGACGGTACCCAGTGAAAATCCAGTTAATCTTGCGACGAATGACTCAAAGGGCGTTTGCTTCCGCAATGAAGCGGATGCATAGGCTGGTTCTGCCGACAACGTTGCTGGTTGCCTACTTTACTGCCGTTGGACTCGGAAATCCGGCACTGATCGAATTGTTCTCGCGCGTCGGTCTGGCAAAAACCCACCGGTTTGCGGGATTTCTTCTGATGATAACGGGTTGCGTTCTGCTCTACGACTTTCTCAGCCGAAAATACGCGGTGGCTGCCGGACGGATGGTCGTCGACGGAGAAAAGATCGCCGTTGGCAAACCGGGCGGAAAAATGTCGTTCCGTCGACTGGTCGATCTTCTATTTTATGCGTTGCTGACCATAATGTGCATCCTGGGTCTGGTTTTGTACGGCAGTCTCGTCGGTTTTGCTCCTCTCTTTCCGGGCAGTGAAATCTCCATTAGATTGTTGCACTCGCGACTGGGCTGGTTTTTGATTTCCGTTTTGATCCTGAAATACTACGTAACCATCACGCAGTGGTTCGACCGGCTGATGGACTATTTAAAGACGCATTAGCCTTCTCGTCGGTCCCACACTGAATTTGCGGAACGTTTCCTTCGGGGTTTTTCGGAGATTCCTTAACGTATCTATTCGATATATTGGAGTATCGATGCGGCTTGTCGGTATCACGGGAAGCATGGGAAGCGGAAAGACCACATCCGCGAAACTGCTGGTCGAACTCGGCGCGACTGTGCTTTCGGCCGATGAGCTTGCCAGAAAGGCCGTGGAACCGGGCGAAAGTGCCTATCGCGAGATTGTAGCCCATTTTGGCAGGAAAATCCTGCGGAACGATCTCACAATCGATCGCAGACGACTGGCCGATATCGTGTTTTCCGACAGCAAGCAGCGGTCTCGATTGAACCGAATAACGCATCCTCAAGTCTATCGTTTGCAGGAGGCCCGTTTGAGGGCGATATACCGGCAGAAGCCGGAATCTCTCGTAGTTTGCGAAATTCCCCTGCTGTTCGAAAACAACCTGCAAAGCCGGTTTCAAAAGGTGATTGCCGTTTGGATCGACCGCGAAGTGCGATGGAACCGTTTGATGGCAAGTGGCCGCTTTTCGGAGAGAGACGTGAAAAAGCGTTTGAACGTTCAAATGGATCAGGAGGAGAAGGTATTTCGGGCAGACTATGTAATCGACAATTCGGGCTCGTTGGAAAACTTAAGGGAGCAGCTCCAAAGGATCCATGCGAAACTTTTGCGCCTGCCCCAGATAACCCCGGCCGCCGTTTTGTAGCCTATGGATCGACTTCAACTGACCGGTCAAACCCGAAGTCATGTGATTCAATATCAAAATCCGCGCTTTGCCGTTCAGAAGGTGGTGGGCGAGGCTTTTGGGAAGATGAGAGACGAAGCGGCAAAGTGCGGGATCGAAATTAATCCGGTAAGTTCGTTTCGGGATTTCGGCAGCCAGCTAAAAATCTGGAATCGGAAATTTTTAGGGAAAAGTCCGCTATACGACAGAAACGGAAAGATGGTAGATTCCTCACGGTTGGCAAAGAGGGAGATCGTTACGCACATTCTTGCCTGGTCGGCTCTGCCCGGTGCGAGCCGCCACCACTGGGGTACCGAAATAGATGTCGTGGACGGAGGAGCCGACAAGCCGGGATATGTTGTTCGCCTTCTACCCGAAGAGTGCGAAAAGGGAGCTCCGTTTTATCCCATGCACTGCTGGCTGAACGAAAACATGCAGCGATTCGGATTCTACCGTCCCTATCGGGGGAAGAAAGGCGGTGTGGCCTTCGAGCCCTGGCATATCAGCTACGGCAAAATATCTTCGCAGGCGCTGTCCGAACTGACATTGGAGATGCTTTATCGCGTTGTGGAGGAAAGCGAAATGGCCGGCAGGGAGTTGGTAACGGATATGCTGCCTGCCATTTATCGGGAGTATGTGAAAAATGTGGAGCCCTTTGACGATCTCCTTTGAGAAAGTGCCGGTCTGCCGTAAAAACGACTTGCGTTGCCGTGCGATTTTTTAGGCCGCGAATATTGTCAAGACGCTCCGATAGGAAGGGGAGGAATCGGCGATTCCGGTGAAAACGGCGGGAATTTGCGTTTTGTTGCCATTTCGTATATGACAACGGCAACCGTCGCTACCCGTTCCGGGGCCGAGCGAACAGGGGAAGACCGGTAGTTGCTTCATTTCCTTTAACGAACGTTCTTTTGGAGATTATCCCATGGATAGAAGAGGTTTTATCAAAAGCGCAGGTGCGGGTGCACTGGTCGCGGGGACAGCTCTTTCCGGCGCACCGGCTGTTCATGCCGCCAAAAAACACCGCTGGAAGATGGTTACCACCTGGCCGAAAAACTTTCCCGGACTGGGAACCGGCGCCAACTATCTGGCGAAAATTATCACCGACATGTCCGGCGGTCGCCTGAAAGTCAAAGTGTACGGTGCGGGCGAATTGGTTCCCCCCTTCGAATCGTTCGATGCGGTATCCAGGGGCACGGCGGAAATGGGCCATGCGGCCTCCTACTATTGGAAGGGGAAGTCCGAAGCGGCTCAGTTTTTTGCCGCCGTTCCCTTCGGTCTCAACGCCCAGGAAATGGCGGGATGGATTCATCACGGTGGCGGACAGCAGCTCTGGGACGAAGTGTACGGCGCATTCAATTTGAAAGCGTTTGCCGCAGGCAATACGGGCGTTCAGATGGGCGGATGGTTCAACAAGCAGATCGACTCCCTGAAGGACTTTAAGGGGCTGAAAATGAGAATGCCCGGACTGGGCGGCGAAGTGATCAGAAGAGCGGGAGCCACTCCGGTATCGCTGCCGGGAGGAGAGATTTTTCCGTCGTTGTCTTCGGGGGCGATCGACGCCAGCGAATGGGTGGGACCCTACAACGACTTGGCATTCGGACTGTACAAAGCGGCAAAATACTACTACTGGCCGGGATGGCACGAACCGGGAACGGTTCTGGAGTGCTTTGTCAACAAAAAGGCCTACGAAGGACTGCCCAAAGACCTTCAGACGATTGTCGATCAGGCGATGAGGGCTGCCTATGTAGATATGTATGCCGAATTTACCACCAAGAACAACGCCGCACTGATCGATCTCGTAAAAAAGCACAAGGTTCAACTGAAACGCTTTTCCGATCCGGTGTTGAAAAAACTGGGCGCGCTGTCGAAAGCGGTTGTCGAAGAGGTGGCTGCAAAAGACGCGATATCCGCAAAAGTGTACGCCTCTTTCAGCAAGTATCGGGCGCAGTCCGTCGATTGGGGGACGATCGGAGAGGTTGGCTACAGTGTGGCGCGTAGTCTGACGTTTAAATCCTGACATTCGGCATCCCGGTTTTCGAGCCGAAGGAGGACATGCCGATCGGGTTTTCGAACCGAGCGGTGTGCGTATCCTAAAAAGCCGCTTCCCTGCGGCTCTCAATGGCCCGATCGAGAGCCGCTATCCGTCAATAGTATGCAATCAAAGAAATGCTGTTAAAGATAGCCGATCGGATCGATACTCTTAACGAGTGGGTCGGCAGAGGAACCGCATGGTTGACTCTGATCATGGCGCTCGTCATGTTTCTGACCGTAGTCCTTCGGTACGTTTTCAACATGGGCTGGATCTGGATGCAGGAGTCCGTCACTTTTATGCACGGCATCATTTTTATGATGGCGGCGGGATATACGCTGCTTCACGAACAGCACGTCCGCATCGATATTTTCTACCGGCCGATGAGCATCCGCAGAAAGGCTCTGGTCAACATCTTTGGCGTCCTTTTCCTGCTGTTCCCCACCTGCTATGTCGTAAGCCACTACTCCCTACCCTACGTTGCCAATTCCTGGGCGGTATTTGAGGGATCGAAGGAGGCGGGCGGTCTTCCGGGCGTATTTCTACTGAAGACCGTAGTTCCGATATTTGCGGTTCTGCTCGGTTTGCAGGGAGTCTCCACACTGATCCGTTCCTGCAGAGACGCTTTTTCCCCAAAAGCCGTTCCATCCTCATCCCGCTAGATGGCATGCCATACGAAATGTATCCTCTTTTGATGTTCGGGGTAGCTGTATTGGTATTGCTGATGGGCTTTCCCGTCGCGTTCAGTCTTGCCGGCACCGCTATCGGTTTCGCCCTGTTTGGCGTGTTAATGGGGGAGTTCGACATCTCCTTTCTGGGTGCCTATCCGGAAAGAATCTTCGGGATTATGGGCAATCAGACCCTGATCGCTGTCCCGCTGTTTATCTTTATGGGGGTCGTGCTGGAACGCTCCAAAATTTCCGAAGAGCTGCTCGATACCATGGGAATGCTGTTCGGGAAGGTCAGGGGCGGCCTGGGCATTTCCGTTTGCATCGTTGGAGCGCTATTGGCCGCATCGACCGGAATTGTCGGGGCGACGGTGGTCACGATGGGGTTGATTTCGCTTCCGGCCATGCTGAAATATCGATACAAACCCTCTTTGGCTTCCGGAATCGTTACCGCTTCCGGTACGCTGGGACAGATCATTCCGCCCAGCATCATTTTGATCATTTTGGGAGATGTCATCAGTTCCGCCCATCAGCAGGCTCAATTGGCGATGGGAAACTTCTCCCCCGTTTCGGTATCGGTTGGCGATCTATTTGTCGGTGCTCTGTTTCCCGGCTTGGTACTGGTCGGACTGTACATAACCTACATCGCCATCGTTGCTCTGGTAAAACCGGATGCCGCGCCGGCCCTGCCTCCCGAACGAATGAAGGAGCTTGTTGCGGAGGGAATATGGACTCAAGTCGTCAACGTGCTGATCCCTCCCTTTTTGTTGATTGTCGGCGTTCTCGGTTCCATTTTGATGGGTGTGGCCACTCCGACGGAGGCGGCTTCGGTAGGCTGCGTGGGCGGAATTGCCCTGACGATAGTGAAGCGTCAATTCGGCCTGAAAATGCTAAAGCAGGTGATGATTACCACGGCCCACGTGAACTGCATGGTGTTTATCATTTTGTTGGGCGCCAGCATATTCTCCTTGGTCTTTAGAGGATTCGAAGGGGATGAAACGGTTCACGAAATTCTGACCGGGCTGCCTGGGGGTTTGGCGGGAGCGTTTTTGGCGGTCATGCTGGTGATGTTTGTGATGGGCTTTTTTCTGGATTTTTTTGAAATCACCTTCGTTGTCGTACCCATTGTAGGGCCGGTGCTGCTGATGATGGGAGTGGATCCCATCTGGCTGGGCGTAATGATTGCGCTGAATCTGCAGACCTCCTTTTTAACCCCGCCCTTCGGTTTCGCGCTTTTTTATCTGAGAGGCGTGGCTCCCGAATCGGTCTCGACGATGCAGATGTATCGGGGGGTGGTTCCATTCATTGTTCTTCAGTTGATGATGCTGGTGGTACTTTGGTTTTGGCCCAGCCTGGCTACTTGGCTGCCGGGGATCGTCTACGGCTCGTGATCGCCTCGTTGAATACCGTCCGCACTTCTTAGGGCAGGGACTGCCGCCATTGCTTCTCTCTACCGCACCTTCTTTTTGATTCCGGTAGTCAGTGTAATTCCCAAACCGATCAAAATCGCGCTGGCGCCGTGAAACCAGCGGAACGACTCCCCCAAAAAAAAGACCGCCATTATACCCCCGAAAATCGGCATCAGATGGATGAACAAACCGGCTCTGTTCGCCCCGATCAGTTCCACTCCACGATTGAAGCAAAAATAGGAAACGATGGAGGGGAATACCATCGTGTAGCTTACGGCAGCTATCGTTGCCGAATTGAACAGTGTGGGACGCACATAAACGGCTTCCCACAGATAGAGAGGAAATAGCATCGCCGCTCCCGGAACGAAAGTAGTTGCCAGAAAACTCAAAGGGTGGATAGACGGCCGTTTTCTCAGCAGCACCGAATATACCGAGTACGCCACGGCGGCCGAGAAGAAATAGATGTCGCCGCGATTCAAGGTGAGCGACAGCAGAATGTCGATATCTCCCTTAACGACGTATCCGAGGACGCCGACCATCGAAACGGCAATGCCTGCCAATTGCACAAGCGAAATTCTATCTCCGAATAGAATCAACGATATGCCGACTACCAGGACCGGTATCGTCGATTGCATCAAAAAGCCGTTCAATGCGACCGAATGCTGCAGTCCCGCATAGGCAAGAGGGGCGTAGGAAGCGACGCCGGTTGCCGACAGCAGGAGCAGCGTCGGCCAGTTTTCCGCTATCCGAGGCCAGTCTTTTTTTAAGTGGGAGAGGGCGAATCCCAAAATGAGAATGGATGCTCCCAACCAGCGCCAGAACGCAAGGCCGATCGGTGGAACTTCGCTGCGCGTCAGCCTCGCCACAATAAAGTTTCCGGCCCAAAACAGTACTGCGAAAAGCAGCAGAACATGCGGAGAGTTGTAGACCGCCAGCAGTCGTTTCATAGGCTCGCCATTCGACTGCGCGGGGTCGGCAACTTCCTATCCCGATTCCCGTTTGGCAAGGGAACGGAGCCGGTCGGGCGAATCTTCCGATTCCTGTGTTTCACGGTTGCGCTGGTCAATTTTAACGTTGAACAAGAGGAAATATAGGCCTATATAGAACGGGTGATTTTCACTGTTGTACACTCTCAATACCGGACGAACCGGTAAAAAGTCCCAAAACCGTCATT
>CAZLTI010000063.1:11284-13895 GCA_964562335.1 uncultured Pseudomonadota bacterium
CTGGAGACACACTCTCAATACCTGAAGAAGGCAAAGGATGGAACTGAAAACGGTTAAAATTAAGAATCCCGATGCGTTGAATTTGATTCTCGGCCAGTCCCATTTCATCAAAACTGTGGAGGACATAACCGAAACCATTGTCACAACGGTGCCGGGCGCAAAATTTGGAGTCGCATTCTGCGAGGCATCCGACGTGTGTCTCGTCCGGTATGCGGGGACCGACAGCCAGTTGGTGGAATTGGCAAAGCAAAACGCCTATAGCCTCTCCACCGGTCATGCGTTTATTGTCTTTATGAAGGATATGTTTCCTATCAATATCCTGAATGCAATCAAGCAGGTGCCGGAGGTGTGCCGGATCTTCTGCGCCACGGCCAACCCCGTAGAAGTAATTTTGGCCGAAACCGAACAGGGGCGGGGAATCATGGGCGTTGTCGACGGATTCGCCTCGAAAGGCGTGGAAACGGAGCAGGATATAGAAAAAAGAAAATCGTTTTTGAGAACGATCGGCTACAAACAGTAGGAACCTCCACATCCGCATGCCGATGATCGATACAGTATTCGAATGTCAGATGGGCGATCCGGACGACAAAACCTACGTAAGGTATCGGTTGGGCAGAATCGGCAGGGACTGGATACTGCTGATCGACGGCGGAGAGAGCCACGTCGGTGCGCTTGCCTGCTCGAACCGGAAACTAGCACGATATTCGACTTTCGAGCTGCACAATCACAAAGAGGGAGCGCTTGTGGAACTGGCCGTAAAAAAACTGGGAGACCTCGTTTCAAATGAAGTTGTTGTGATCGGTGGAATTCACTACGAAAAGATACGATCCCGACAGATAGAAAGAATCGAAGAGCATTGCCGGGTGCTATTGGAGCGCGTCGGGGAGTTTTTTATGGAAAGGGAAAAAGAGGGTGCAGCGTCGACATGAGCAGCGGCAGCTATACGGATGCGATTTTTGCCTTTATTGTCGGCATGAGCGGCGTACAGGCCTACGTTGTTTTATTGGCGGTGCTGTTTGCGTGCGGATTGGGGGTTCCCATGCCCGAAGATCTCACTCTTTTTGCGGCCGGATTTCTGGCCTTTCAGGGAAGGATATCGTTGATCGGCGCCTTGATCGTCGGAATAGTTGGCGTTCTGGCCGGCGATGTCGTTCTCTATGTAGTCGGAAGGCGGTTTGGACGGGCCGTTTTCACCTGGCCTATCTTTCGAGGATTGTTCACACCGCGCCGTATCAAGCTCGCCGAAGAGAAAATCCAAAACCACGGAAAAATCATCTGCTTTACCGCCAGGTTCGCTCCTGGGTTAAGATCTCCCGTTTTTCTGATATCCGGCATCATGCGCATTCCGTTTGCCGTTTTTTTCGGAATGGATGGTTTTGCCGCCTTGATCAGCGTACCCGTTTGGGTCTACCTGGCCTATTTTTTTGGAAAACAGATCGAACGGCTGGCTAAAATCGCCCACACCGCCAATATCGGAATTTTCGGAGGGCTTGGCCTGCTGCTGGCGATCTACGTCGGCATAAAGCTCTATAGAAAAAAAAGGAGCCGAGATCGATGTCCGTGAACGCTTCGACCGCAAATTCCGAAACGGTCCGAAAACAGGGGATATGTCGATAATCGAATCCGACTACCGACCGGCGTTTTGGCTACGGAACGGACATTTTCAAACGATCTACTCCTCTTTGTGCCGGAAACTGGCGACGGATCTCTATACGAGAGAAAGGATAACGACTCCGGACGACGATTTTCTGGATTTGGATTGGTCTCGCATCGGTTCCCGCAAACTTGCCGTGATATCGCATGGACTGGAGGGCAACAGCCACCGATCGTATGTCGTAGGGATGGTCGAAGCGCTGAATCGGGTAGGATGGGACTGCCTGGCTTGGAACTACCGCTCCTGTTCCGGCGAAATCAACCGACAGCTTCGGTTTTATCACCACGGCGCAACGGACGATTTGATCACGGTGATTCGCCATGCCGTCCAATCCCGCCGGTATAGGCGGATAGATCTTGTCGGATTCAGTATGGGCGGGAATCTGACGTTGGTCTACCTTGGCCGGGAGACAAAGCAGGTTCCGCCTTTTATAGGCCGGGCAGTTGTCTTTTCGGTGCCGTGCAACCTGAAGGATTGCGCCCATCGATTGGCCAAGTGGCGAAACAGGCCCTATATGAGATACTTTCTGAAACCTCTGTTTCGCAAACTAAAGGAAAAGAGAAAGCGCTTTCCGGACCAATTGAATGTGGAAGGCTTTCGCAAGATCAAGACCTTTCAGCAGTATGACGATCGTTATACCGCGCCCCTTCACGGGTTTCGCGATGCCGAGGACTACTGGCGGCAGACCGGCAGCGTTCGATACCTGAAACGGATTAGGGTTCCCGTTTTGATCGTGAACGCCCGAAACGATCCGTTTTTGGCAGACACCTGCTATCCGATAGGGACGGCGCGAGATAGCTCCACGATTTTTCTCGAAATGCCAAGATCGGGAGGCCACGTGGGATTTGTCGCCTTTAACGCCGAGCGTCGCTACTGGTCGGAGAGGCGTGCCGTCGAATTTTTGCAAAAGGGCGCATAGTTTTTATTCGAGGCAGGAAAAGGGGCTCCTTACGGCGT
>CAZLTI010000064.1:0-13835 GCA_964562335.1 uncultured Pseudomonadota bacterium
TTGTCAAAAGAGGTCGAATTGACCTCGGTATAGTGCAGTACCTTCACCGTTCCTCCATCTGTTCTACCGTGGTCGAAAAAAGAGCGTAAAAACTAGGCCAAACGATCTCCTCTGACCTTTTTTGGAGAGTCCTATAGGAAATAAAGCACTTTTACTACCCCCAATCGCTGTTTGCCGGACCGCCGAATCAAGTTGCGGCCTGCGCGATAGCTAAGGAAGGGGTTGCAAAAACAACTTTAAGCGCGTAATGGACTTCAAAAAGAGATAGAGGGGGAAAACGTTTTTCCACCTTTTTCGGAAATTTCTAAACCAATCACAGGAGAATTACGTGTCCAATCAAGTTGAAGCCTTTATGGCAAACGTTCGAATGAAAAATCCGGAAGAATCCGAATTCCTGCAGGCAGTCGAAGAGGTGATGGAATCGCTCATACCCGTTTTGGACAAGTATCCGCACTACCGGGAAGCAAAGGTATTGGAACGCATCGTCGAACCGGAACGCGTGATTATGTTTCGCGTGCCTTGGGTCGACGATGCCGGTTCCGTCCAGATCAACAGGGGGTTCCGGGTGGAATTCAACAGCGCATTGGGTCCCTACAAAGGGGGACTGAGATTTCATCCGAGCGTCAACCTGGGGATCTTAAAATTTTTGGGATTCGAGCAGATATTCAAAAATTCGCTGACGACGCTGCCGATGGGAGGAGGCAAGGGCGGCTCCGATTTCGATCCGAAAGGAAAATCCGACAACGAGGTGATGCGATTTTGCCAATCGTTCATGACGGAGCTTTATCGTCATATCGGTCCCAATACGGATGTTCCTGCCGGCGATATAGGAGTCGGAGGAAGAGAGGTCGGTTATCTTTTCGGCCAGTACAAACGCATCAAAAACTCGTTCGACGGCGTTCTTACCGGCAAGGGATTGAATTGGGGCGGAAGTCTCGTCAGACAGGAGGCAACCGGCTACGGAACCGTATATTTCGCGTCCGAAATGCTGGAAACAAGGAACGATACCTTCGAGGGGAAAAGAGTGGCCATCTCCGGCTCCGGCAACGTCGCTCAATATGCTGCGGAAAAGGTGTTGGATCTGGGCGGCATGCCGGTATCCTTCTCCGATTCCGCCGGTTCCATCTACGACGAAGCGGGAATCGACCGAAAGAAGCTATCCTACGTAATGGATTTAAAGAACAACTACCGGGGCAGAATTAGAGAGTATGTCGAGCAATACCCTGATGCCGTCTATCTGGAAGGAGAACGCCCGTGGGGAGTCAAATGCGACGTTGCCCTACCGTGTGCCACTCAAAACGAGGTAAGTACGGCGGAAGCGAAAATTTTAGTCGACAATGGCTGCTATTGCGTTAGCGAGGGTGCCAACATGCCGTGCGAACCGGGCGCGATCGAAGTGTTTCAGACCGGCAATGTGCTGTTCGGCCCCGGAAAAGCGGCAAATGCGGGCGGTGTGGCGGTATCCGGTCTGGAAATGAGCCAAAACTCCATGAGAATCGCCTGGAGCCGCGAAGAGGTGGACGGGAAGCTCCATACGATCATGAAGAACATCCACGCCAACTGCATCGAAACGGCGGAAAGATTCGGCAAACCGTGCGACTACGTGACGGGTGCCAACATTGCCGGTTTCCTGAAGGTCGCCGACACAATGATGGATATGGGTATCGTATAGATATTGCGATTTTCGCCGATTCGTGCCGTTTTCGGGGAGAGGCTCGACCATTCATATCAATCCCAAGAGCTTCAGCAGGGAGATTCCAAACGACAGGGTAACCACGGAACCGACGGTCGAAAGGAGAACGATGTTAGCAGCCAGATCGGCATCGTTTGCCATGGCCCGGGCCATGGCAAAGCTGACGATGGCAGTCGGACAGGCGAAGAGAATAAACAATACGCCAAAATCCTCCCCGCGAAAGCCAAGATAGTAGGCAATACAGCTGAAGATCAGCGGATAGGCGACAATCTTAAGCACCGAGGCAACCATCGCCTCGCGGAAGCTGCTTTTCAGAACGCGATAGGTGAGCGATCCGCCGATGCCTATCAGCGCAATGGGAATCGTCAGAGCCGCCAAATAGTTTCCGGTTTTGAGCACAATGCTTCCAAGAGGAATGCCGAGGAGGGAAGCGCAGATCCCGCAAAGCGTGGCGATATTCAGCGGGTTGGTAAGGATATCGCTCAAAATGGAGCCCGCTTTCAGCGATTTGTCCCTTTTTGCCGGAATGGTAAGCGCCAGGATTGCCAGGGTGTTAAATAGCGGCATCAATGCCGACAGTAGTATTACGGCCTGTTTCAGTCCCGATTCGCCGTACATATTGAAAACCACGGCTAATCCGATAATGCCATAGTTGCTTCGATATACCCCCTGAATAAAGGGCCCCTGCCTTCTCCCCTCCTCTATCATGAAGGCCGCCACTATCCAGGCCAAACCGAAGACGAAAAGCGTGGCGCCGACACCCAGAGCGATTATTCCAGCATTAAGGGTCGTCAGAAAGTCGGTGCTCGACAATTTGACAAATATAAAAGCGGGCAGCGATATCCTGAACACAAGTTGCGACGAAATTGAAACAAACTCCTCGGTGAGCATCTTCCGCCGCCGTAGAACGAAACCCAGCAGAATCATCAAAAAGACCGGCGCGACCACCTCAAGCGCAAACAGAATATTCCGCATAAACCCCAGTTGGAAAATGGTTCCGGGATTTCCCCGAGAAGGCACCCTATCGATATTGGCTTTGACATTCGCACTCTCGCGGGCGAAAATAAAGCCCTTTCAAAAAAACGCCCTCTCCTATCTCCCGGACTGTTATGCTGCTCAAACTTGCGTTCCTCTTTATCGCCGTTCCGGCACTCGAGTTATATCTCATGATACTGATCGGCTCACAGATCGGTGCCGTGGCAACCATAGCGGTTGTTGTCGTAACCGGATTTCTCGGCGCGTATTTGGCCAAAACGCAGGGAGCGGCCGTTATGAGGCGATCCTGGTCGGAAATTCAAGCGGGACGCATGCCGGCCGAAGAGATTCTTCACGGATTGCTGATTGTTTTTGCCGGAGTCGTGCTGCTTACTCCCGGATTCATTACCGATACGGCAGGTTTTTTACTGCTGCTTCCCTTCTCAAGAACGGCACTGTTGGTTTTTCTGCGGAGGAAACTGGAAGCCTACATCGCCGTCAAGGGCTATTCCCGCAAGGGCAGCGAAGATTGCGGCGTCGGGATGGAAGAGGGGTCCGGGGAGTGATGCCCTTCCGCCGAAATATTCAAGATTTCTAGTGTTACGCCAACTCCCGATCGACGGAAGCCCGAACGGGGATTGGCAAAGGAAAGAAAACGTCCATCAATTGTGGACAGGACACTGGAACTTTTTCGGAGCCTCCTTGCGTTTATTTCGACTCCTTCGGATTGCCGTCGATTCGATGAACCGGCAAAATAACCGAAGAGGCGACGTTGGACAGATGGGCATGCAGACGTTTCAGAGATCTGGCTATGAGCGTGGTGCAAACGGCCTCCCTCGTTGGCAGTTCCGACTCGACCAGTTCTTTGATGAATTGATCGAATCGCCGATCCCATTTCGCTTCGTCCTGCAGAATTTCCGCTGCCAGCACATCGTCTTCCGTTTCAAACGCTTTGATGGTCGACGTGAATGTTTCGTCGACATAGTCGGTATATTGGGTGATTTTTTTGCAGTAGAACAGTTCGGGGCAGGGCTTCTTGATCAGTTCGGCGGCTTCGAACAGGTTTTTGCAGAAATCTCCGACTCTTTCCGCATCTTTCACGATACTCATCAGAACCAAACATCCGGACATATTCCGCTCCGGATTCATTGTCAGATGAGCCACGAGGCTTTTCCGAATGGACCGCTCGAATTTATTGATTCGAATGTCGGTCTGGTAGACTTCGTCTTCCAAATCGTCCAGGTCCATTTTGCCGCGAAATCCCAGGATCACCTTTTGAAAAAGTTCGTGATCCATCTTCAGCATATCGACAAATTGTTTATATTGGCTGCTTAAGGGGGCATTTCCCGTAAACAGCAGGTTTAGCTTTTCAAACATGATCTATTCTCGACGATATTAGGTTAGGAAAATTGCGATACCGGGAATGACAAAAAAAACGAATCCGACAAAGAGAATGGCCAACAAACGGTTCCCCGACGCCGCTCTTGCCAGTGTTGAAGCTGCCCGTATGGGAATTTGCCTCATGATGGGGATAGGATAAAGCAGAAGAATCCCACAAACGTTAAAGAGCAGATGCGCCAAAGCGATGGTCAACGCTTCCGTTCTTCCCGTTGCCAAAGAGGCAAGCAGTGCGGTTACAGTGGTCCCCACATTGGCTCCCAGGGCCACGGGATATACCTGATGGAGTCCGATGATGCTTGCAGCCGCCATGGGGATCAGAAGAGAGGTGGTGATGGAGCTGGATTGAACGGCGGCGGTGACAATCACACCTATCAGCATGGCAAGATAGCCGCTCTTGTAGAGCGCAAACTCGATATAACGCCGAAATTTCGTCAGCACGAACAGTTTCAGCAGTTTTGTGAAAAGATACAAACTGATGAAAAGCAGAACAATACCAACGACAACCACCACGCTGGCCAAAACGACCTTGGGCATCTCCACGGAACCGATTCCGTCGATGATGGCCGTCACAGTCGGCTTCGTGATGGCTTTGAGAGGACTTTTAAACTCCACTCCTCCGCTTCCCGCCAAAAAATCCGTGAGAAAATAGGCGGCATTCGACAAAAACCGCGTCGTCAATTCCAGCGGCAGAAACACGAAGACAGTCATTAAATTGAACATATCGTGCACGGTGGCTGCCGCGAAGGCTCGTTCGAACTCTATTTTGCGATTGATGTGGCCCAATGCCACTATCGCGGAGGTCACGGCCGTTCCCACATTCGCTCCAAAAATCACCGGTACGGCATTTTCCACCGTAATGGTACCGGACGCCACAAACGCGACCACCATTGAAGTGGTCGTACTTGAACTTTGGATCAAGGCGGTGGCAAGAATACCGATAAACAGACCGACGAACGGATTGTTTGTCGTCTCGATCAAAGCCTCTGCAAAATCCTTTCCGAATATTTTAAAACCGGAACCCATAAGGCCGATACTGATCAGAAAGGCATACAATACGCACAGCACCATCACGACTCTGACAAGAGTAATCAAAATGGCAACACCTGCTGTGTTCGATTTCTCGGTATCCGCTGTAAATTGTTTAAACAGCTTAACACCCGATTTTGCCATAATTGCGTCCTAGGTAGTTTTTTGAACCGTTCGCCCGCATTCTTTTCGGCGAACGACGGCAACAGTAGGGCTAATAGGACCAGAAGTCTCGGTCGTTCCACACTTTCTCTTTCAGTACCCGATCAAAATCGGACAGCATGCGGCAATGGCCCTCTTCCCATTTTGCCAGCCAACGATAGAGGAGCCTCTCTTCCGCATCGTTCGATTTTTCGGCCCGCTCCGAATAGACGGCAATGGCCCGCTTCTCCATATCGATAGCGGATGCAATGGCGGCCGCCTCAAAACTGGCGGCAGAGATCCCCGTCTTGATGCTTTCGGACAGAATTTCGGCGACCGGGTCCTCTTCCCGATTCGACAGCAAAGTCGATTTGAATCTGCCGGTTTCGGTCAGGTGTCCAAACTGTTCTCTCAATATTCGAATATGCTCTTTCTCCTCCTTTGCCATAATATCGAATATCATTCCGATCTCTTGGTTTTCCGTCTGCCGCGCCACCTTCGCATAAAACGCCTCTCCCCGGCGTTCCAGCAAAATAGCCGTCTTTAGGATTTCCATTGCCTGCAACTCTTCCATATACTCTCCATTCCTTTTTATCGCATTCGGTGCTATTCGGCCGAGGGGATATCGTACTCTCCGTTTTTCTTGAAGCGTACTCCCCTGTTGAGGTGTTTCAGTTTTTCGAATCCGTTGCGCTTTAAAATCTCGTAGGCAAAAAATGAGCGTGTCCCGTTGTTGCAGAACGTAACGATCAACTTATTCTTCGGCAGCCTATGATATTCGTGTTCCAATGTATAGAGCGGGATATTGATCGAATTTTCGATTCTCCCATACTTCAACTCGGACTTTCCCCGAACGTCCAAAAGAAGCGCCGTTCCCGTCTTCTGCAGCCGGATGAACTCCCTAGGCGATATCCGATCTTCAATGTACGAATCGCCCTTTCCCTCTTCCGCTCGCGACTCTCCACTCCGCTGGAGCGGAAGGGCTAGGGCCAGGAAGCAAAAAAGAATCGAGAGCAAACGGTAGAAAAAGCGATGGAATGGCATGTCGTTTCCGCAATTGACGCGTTAGCGCATTTTGCCCGCTCGTTTGTCCCGCATTGGCGGACTTGTCTAGGCCATACGGAGGTTACCGAGAACCACCTAAACGGACTCCCGCACAATAAGGAACCTTTTTTTTTGAGACTCCTCTATTCGACTTGCAAAACCTCTTGGGGCGGATTTTTCAAAGATCCCTCGGTAAAGACGGATGCGGAAATTCCAACATCGTAGCGAGTGTTTTTTTCGTCGAGAAAGAGAATCGTTCGCGTACCCTCCAGAGGGGAGGTCATCACCCTTTTTGTAACGGTCGGATATCCGCCGATTTCTTTGATACTGTGCGCTTCGTACAGTTTGTAGAGCTCCTTGTGGTGATTGTAGTATTCCATTCTGAGGGGCAGGTAGGTTTTTCGATCGATCCAAGTTTTCGTTTTGGAGGTTTTTTCCTCGAACTTCCTGGGAAAACTTTCGATCACCCAAACTCCATAGACTACAGGGCCTTTTTTCGCATTGACGGTCAATTCCGTCTCTTCGACCAACAAATGACGGTCTTTTGCGTAGTGCCGTCCCGTAAAATCCTCTGCGGAAAAGTCGGAACCCATAAATGGACATTGCTTCTGTTTGCCCGATATCATCAGTACCGAATCGCTTGCCGGCAGGTATAGTCGGCGCAAGTCGTCCCGATCGACATATTTGTGTACTAAAAGTGCAGTCCGTCGAATGTCGGTCGGTTGCGTAAAATAGACGTAAAACTGCTGCCGTCCCCCCTCTTCGAGATCTCTTTTCAGAAAACGGAATATCTTTTTTGCCGGTTTTTGCGATGGGTCGTAATATATCAGCATAGCGACTCGGGACTGCCGGTCGTCTCCCGAATAGTGATCCGCCAGTCCCGCTTTGCGCATTATTTCCCCCGGCGATTCGGACGATGCCGCCG
The DNA here is from genome assembly GCA_964562335.1 of uncultured Pseudomonadota bacterium. Classification (GTDB taxonomy): domain Bacteria; phylum SAR324; class SAR324; order XYD2-FULL-50-16; family XYD2-FULL-50-16; genus CAZJUM01. The sequence continues at coordinate 7,206 of CAZLTI010000064.1, forward strand.
AGGGAACCGCTACCAGCAGCATTTTGACGGCCACCAGGAGCGACATGGCTGCCATCCTTTTTGCGGAGCTAATCATCTCTGGAAATCCGTCTCTCGTTTTGACTTCCCCTTACGTCCGGAAGCCAGTTGCGCATAAAGCATATCAAACTGGGAAGCAGCAGAAAACTGGCAGCTCCACTGATCAGAATAATAGCAAAAAAGAAGGCCCCGACTGTCACATACGGAACCAGCGTTGCAAAAAACAGCGGCGTAAAACCGACGGACAATACGACAACGTTTCGTCCGATGGCAAAGCAGGGGTTGGCGAACGTTTCGTCCATGGAGGCGGAAATACTTCCCGTTCTACGAATGGCCTCCCGGAAACTCTGGTTAAAATGGATGGCAAAGTCAATGGAAAGTCCCAGCGCCAGGCAGGACAATACCGCAATGGGCATGTCGTAGTATTTGCCGGACCAGCCAATGATACCGTAAATCAGCGCTATACTAAGGGTGAGAGGAATCATGGAGATTAGGGACCACAGAAGGGATCGGAACAGAAGCCACATCATCAGCAGCACGACAAAAAAGGAGGTCAGCAGAGCGTATGCCATCCCTTTCACCATCTCTTCCTGCCATATGGTATTGATATAGGTCAATCCAGACCAGCGGATCGTCAAACCGGCATGCGCGTCCCCTCCCTTTTTTCCTCTAAAATCGGGCGGGGGATTCGCCTGCCGAAAGGCTTCGAGTTCATCGATCAAGGAGTTCATGGTTCGATTGTCGCCATTTTTCAACTGCAGCCAAATCTGAGATTTTTGGTAGTCTCTTGTGATGAACTTCCATAAATCCTTTCCCCTTTTTGGGTCGCCCGCTTCGTACAGGAAAATGTACTGGGCAATTTTGGCGCGCTCCTTCGGAATCGTTTCGCTGCCGAATGCCGTTTTTCCCACCTTTTTCAGGATATCCGCGATAGAGGTGGCTGCACCGACAATCCGGTTTCCATGACTATCTTCCATACCAAGCAGAAAATTTTGAACCTTCTCGATGTAGCGAATCGTTTCGCCGTCCTTCAAATCCACCGATTCTTCGCCGCCGACCTCTTCGACAGACAATGCCGATTCGAAGTCGTCGACAGATATCCCCTCCTCCTCCGTTTGTTCCGTCCTGTCCGCGTGGGGTGGGTTCAATTCGAAGATTAGGTTGGCCATATAGGTTCCGGCAAGTTTGCGGTTCATCGTGCTATCCGCCTGTCTCACGGGATGCCCCAGTTTGAACCAGCGGACAGGGTTGTCGTTGACGACGATGGAGTGTATGCCGAAGGCCGAAAATGCCGATACCGCCACTCCCAAAACAAGGATAACGGACTTTCTCTCCATTGCGGCAGATTGGAAGAGACGGAAAATGGAGAGGGCGGTCCGCCTGCCTGCGCCGGAACCGCCGCTTCGCCGATAGAAGGGAAGGGAGTCCCAACGCACCAACAAAGCGGGAACGAACGTCATGGAAAGCAGCCACGCCACTGCAACGCCGAATCCGACGGTCAGCCCAAAAACCTCGACCGGCTGAATTCCCGTCAGCGCAAGCGATCCAAACGCTACCATCGTCGTAAGACTGGTGTACAGCATGGGCCTATACAGAGGCTCCATTACCCGCCAAATGACGGTTTTTTTCGATTCGAGGTCCCAGGTCCGATCGTACAGACGGCTGACAATGTGTATGCTGTCCAACAAAGCGATAGGCAATAGAAAAATCGGGATCATGGAACTCATGATATGGACCTTGTTTCCGCTTGCGACCAGTCCGCCCATAGCCCAGATCACGGTTATCAGCGCTACGACCATCGAGACGGAAACATATCGGAAACTTCCAAAAAAGAGATAGGTCGCGACGAAAATCACCAACCCGGCCAGCGGTGCGTAAACTGCCATTTGAAGGAACATTTCCGTACCAAAGGTACTCTCGGCAAAGGGAAGTCCGGCGAGATGGATCCCCATATCGGGGTCCAGAAGTTCGGAAGCGATTTTCCCAATGCGTTTTCCGATCAGGCGGCTGTACACCTTTTTGTCTTTTTCGATGGGGATGAAGATTCCGATATAGGTTCCGTCCGTCGACGCGAGTTTCCCCCTTAAAATCGCATTGTTTCCAATGGATTTCAAAATCTCCCGCGCCTGTTTTTCGGTTTTCGGCGGACTGTGCATCAACGGAACGACTGCCAGCTCGCCCTTTTCGTTCAAAATGATATTGTCGACGGAACTCAGTCCGATCACGTCCTCTTCGACAATCAAACGATCCGATACCGTTGCGGAGGTTTCGGAACGAAGCCACCGCAGTACCGCGACAACCTCTCTGGCGAAAGAGGGCTTCGGCGGGTGCAGTCTTATCTTGAGGATTTCCCGCTCGAGACGATGAATTTTCTGCAACCGCTCTGCCGTAAATAGAGACTCTCCGTTTCGATGAAACAGGCCGACCACCATCATATCCGCCAGCTTGAACTCCTCCTTCATCCCGTTGTACAAAAGGATGGCGGGATTGCTTTGATCCAACATTTTGACGGGATCGGTATCCGTTTCCATATTCGGCAGCACTGCGGCAAAAAAAAGCGTGCATACCAAAACGGTTACGACTACAGTTCGCGGATGGTGCAAAGAAAATCTAACGAGTACTTTCCCCATTTTTCAAGAGGGTATCGGATCGTGTATGCCGTTCGGCAAAGCTCTTGCATACGAAAATATAGAACGCGTCGCGGAGGCAAAAACGACAACGGCTTGGCGATGCGGAGAATGGAATATATCGGACGGAAGGCAGTTCGTAAACAGCGACCGATAGCAAAACACGCGACGTATGACGATCAATCGAAAAACCATGCATCGGCTGTAGTCAAAATGATTGTACGGCGTATAGTATGGTTTCGAAAGGAATCGATCCCTTCCGTTTGAAAAAGCTCAAACCACCGTTGCGAAGCTATGTGGCGGGTCTCGGCGCGCCGGCACCGGTGAAAAGAAGTTTTCTACGCAACTGCAATTGTTATGGCTCAACACTCTTCCTCTCTGCACAACAGCATTTACTTCGGCAGCGTCAGCTCCAATTTTCAAAAGAGCATAGAAAAGGCTCTTATAACGGTTAATCCGGATACCGACTCCTTTTTTGCCGAAAAGTCCATTCGGAAAGAGGTTTCCGAATTGATCGAGATGTATCCGGGCTCTCCCTCCTTCCTCGGCAAGGTCGGCAAGTACCCCAAACCCAAGAAGAGTTTTTTTCTGTTCGACCGCCGAGATCCGGATCTGTCCGAATTGCGCAATGCCGTTTGCCGTCCTATCGAAAAACTCGAAGCCGAAACTCCCAGACAAAAAATAGCGGCACTCCTGAAAAAGTTTGACTATCTGCCCGATGTCCACGCACTGCATGCGATCCAAATCTACAACGATTGCGTTCATAGCGGTCTGGAGAATAGAAAGCTGCAGATTCTCAAAGGCGCTCTGGTGAAGTTCGGAAGGGCTATCGTCAACGGCGGCGGCAGCATTTTCAACGTCACATGGTTTGTGAAGATTTATATCAAATATCTGGAGATGTTGAGAGACCGTTACGGTCAAGAGTACAGGGGATTGTCGAATCATCATTCGCATGGCATCAGGCTGATCGCCTCGGATCTGCAGAAAGTACAAATACAGTTGATGGCACTTCTGAGCGTACGGGATAAGCTCGGAGGGTTGAATACCCTCAACTCGAAAATGCAAAGAAGTCGGTTTTATAAGGAGAGCATCTCTCACGAGGAGATTCTTAAGGCTTCCATAGCAATACTGCATGGTTTTGAAAACAGGATGATAACCGACGGAAAGACGGCCAAAAGCATTCTATGGGTTCTGTTGACCCATCTGATGCTGTTCGCCAAAATGCCCATATTCAGCGATTACGTCGCAGAGACGCTTGCCGTCATACCGGATCAAAGTCGGGATTTGATCCTGCAGAAATTCATGGTCACCTCCATGGAAACGCTGACGGGCTTCCGGTTGGCCTTTTCCTATGGCGACATCGATGGGGCAAAAACCCTCGCGCTCGATCTGTTTGGAATGTGCAAAGCGCTGATCGATCGGCATTTGGAAAACGCACTTCTGACAAAACCGTATGAAATCGATCCGTTTCTGAAGGCCGCATGGATAGTCAGAGAGATAAGGGGACTTTTCCCGGAAAGGGATTACCGAAAGCTGATCGACACGGCAGTCGGCTATCTCGACATCGTGCTAGGGAGTCGCGGCAAACTCAGAAACTCGAAAGTCACGGCGATAAATCTTCACTCCCAACTGACCAACATTAGAATCGAACTGGGCTGGCAGGCATGATATTTTTTGAAAATTCTCCCTAGCGTCGCGTCGACTCCCGGTCGACGGAGGATTGGACGGATTGCTCTAAACGATTCGATCCAGCATGATCCTTTCGATCTCCTCGAAATCTCCCTCCCTTTCCGCAAGCAGAATAAGCCGATCGTTCTCTTCGATCGTCAATGTTTTGGGAGGATTGAGCACGATCTCCCCACGATGGAAAACTCCCACGATCTGCACGGTTATCGGATGTTCGATGACCGCCTTTTGCAAATCGACCAGTTTGTGTCCCGCCAACCCGGTAGGAACGATATGAAACTGGCTTCCCAAGTTGTTGCTTAGCAGCTGCTGCAAGATCGCGTAGATACCCGGATTGAGGAACTCCTGCACGAGCAGTCTGCTGGTGATGCCGTCGTCGGATATCATGCCGTCGACGTTGGAGCGGTGGATCAGTTTGAAGTTCTTTCGATTGACCACTTCGACAACGGTTTTGATGGACACGCCATGTTTTTTCCCCAGCAGCTCTATCAGGGTTCCTATGGTGAAGGAACGTTCGTCCGCCATGTTCGGTTGCGATTCGTCCGCCAAAACGATCACGCCGGCGGACTTCACGACGTTTGCCTTGATCAGATCGTCCTCGTCCGCCGGATTGCCTTTCAGAAACAGTATATCGGATTGTTGAAATCTTTCGGGTAGCTCCTCCAGTTTGTCCGTGACGATAACGATGGCACCCTGTTTGTGCTCCTCTATCGTGCGAATTTCCTCAATAATCTCGGACATCTTGTTTTCGCCAGGATAGTTGCAGATCACGATGTGCTCTTCCTCGAAAATTCTCATAAGTCCTCTTCGTGCCTTTGAGATGGTTTGTAGGATATGCTCGGCGATAAAACCGATGAGATATCCTATGATGCCGATACCGAGAATCATGCAGACGTACGATATGACGAACCTGCCGATCGGAGTGGTTGCCGAATAGTCTCCGTAGCCAACCGTCGTCATGGTTACCATGGCCCACCAGATGGAATCCGATATCGTCAGTTCGGGTTGGGCCGCTTTTTCGGTCAGGTAGAACAACAAGCCGAAAACCAAATTTAAGCAAAAAGCAAAGGCAAGTGCTTTGACGATTTTCTTGCCGAATGTTCCCTCCTGGCGGAACAGTACAATCAGTTTTTTGATTTTTTTATAGGTAATCAGCATCATCTCGACCTCTGTTTTTTCAATCTTGATGAACCGGTAAAAAGTCGAAAATTGCAACTCTAATACGTCATCCTGTTTATGCAGTCATGTACTAGGGAACCTCCGAAAACCTCAAAAGAGGTTTGATACAGCGGACAAAATGCTCCGGTTCGATTTCAGTCATCTCCGGTACGGCCCGCGAACATGCGGCATCCGCCGAAGGACAGCGGGGAAAAAACCGGCAGCCCTTCGGGGGATCGACCAGGCTGGCAATATCTCCTTTTGCCAAGAGTTTCTGCCTGCCGAATCTGTTTTCCGGCTGCGGCGCCGCCGAACGAAGAAGTCGAGTGTAGGGATGAAACGCGTTTCGGATCACTCCGTCGGCGGAACCGACCTCCATCAGCATCCCCGCATACATCACGGCAATTCTGTCCCCGATATAGCGCGCGCCGGCTAGGTCGTGAGTAATGTACAGACAGGAGATGTTTCTTTCGTCCCGAAATTGTCCGATCATATTCATGATGATCATTCTGATGGAGACATCGAGCATGGAAGTCGGCTCGTCGCCCAACAGTACGGAGGGATCGACGGACAATACGCGAGCGATATTGACCCGCTGCCTTTGACCGCCCGACAGTTCGTGGGGAAACTTTCCCATGAACTGCTCCGGAGGCTCCATTCCGACCTGCCGAAGGACCTTTTCAATGCGCCCGACGACACTCTTCCGGCTGCTCAGCCCGTGAATGAGAAAGGGTCGCTTTAAAATAGATTGAACCGTATGAGTGGGATTAAGCGAGGCGAAGGGATCCTGAAATATCATTTGAACCTCCTTTCGATACTGCAAAAGATCCTTGCGCCGACGAGCCGCATAAATATCGACATTGTCGAACAACACCCGCCCCGCGTCGGGGGTATGAATCTTAGAGAGCACTTTTGCGACAGTCGATTTGCCGCTTCCGGATTCCCCGACTAGGGAGAGTATCTCTCCTTGGTAAAGGGCAAGCGAGACATCGTCCATCGCATGGACGGCCCGCTTTCGCCCTCCGAGTCCCCCGACGGCAAAATGCTTGGTTACGTTCTGCAATTCCAGAATGATCTTGCGCATGGATATTGGATTCTCCCCGTTTAGAACTCGGCAAAGTGGCAACTTGCACGATGCCCG
>CAZLTI010000065.1:0-13620 GCA_964562335.1 uncultured Pseudomonadota bacterium
GGGAATCTATAATCAACTGGTTTTATTAGATTCCCGCCTTCGCGGGAATGACAATCCGTGCAATCTTCGACTTTTTACCGGCCCATCAATCTTAGTGGATCGGTAAAAAATCTTGCGAATATGGGACCGCTTTTCTCGATCGACGACTTCCGTCAATAAATTCGGCAAATTCCGCTTGTTTTCGCAGGCCATTCGTTTCTCCTTGAAAATGTGGGCCGCCAATACTATCGGAACTTTTGGAAAACCCGCCATTTCGTTTTGCCGTAGCCAATTTGGGAGCGCCGTTTCGCCATTTGACTTCTCGGAAACGGTGCTCCCAAATTGGGGAAGGATGCTTTTGGCGTTTTTTCGAGCGAAGTGGCAAACCCGAAACGGCCGCCGTCAAGAGGCCAACGACCCCGAAATATTGGCACGGCTTTCGATCCGTGCGAAACTATCCATGATTCTATTCGTTTATTTTATCAAGGAGTTCCTCTTCCCGTTGGCATTGGCTATCGGCGTGATTTCGTCGATTCTCCTGATGGATCAGATATACAAGTTCATTCCGTTTTTGCAGACCTCCGGGATAGACTTCAGATCCGTCGTTCTTATGATCGTCTATTCGATGCCGACAATCTTGATGATCGCCACTCCGATCGGGGTTATGATTGCGGTCTACGTGGGGATCTACCGAATTTCGTCCGACAGCGAGCTGATAGCGATGCGGGCAGCGGGATTTTCGTTAAAACTGATATTCGCACCGGTTCTGTTTCTGTCCGTTTCCGTGTCGGCCTTCGTGATGGTTCAAGCCTTTTGGCTCAGCCCGCTCGGTGCCTACAATCTGGACAGACTGAAATTCGCCATTCTGAAAAAGCAGACCCGAATCAATCTAATGGAGGGAAAAATCAACAATTTTTTCGACGATAAGCTGATTTACGTTTCCAAAATGGAGGGGGATCAATTGACCGGCGTTTTTGTTTCCGATTGGGATCTATCCGACGGCATGAGCTACATTGAGGCAAAATCCGGCCTCCTTCGGTTCGACGAGCAGGAGAAAACGATCGATCTCATGCTGCACAACGGCAAAATACACTCCTCCGACAGTTTTCGAGAGTATTCGATTGCCAGCTTCAAGCAATTGAACTACAGCCTAAAGCCCCCTCCCAGAAATCTCAGCTCGCTACCGCAGCGGTTCAGGCGAAAAGGCGAAAAACTGGAGAGGACCGACGTAGTGCTGACGATAGAGGAGTTGAACCGCAAAATGGAGGAGGAGACCCCCAATTCGATAGACTATTTCAGACTGCTGGACGAATATCACAGCCGGATTGCCACATTTTTATCCTGCATAAGCTTTGCTCTGTTCGCATTGCCGATGGGCATGATCGATCCCAGAAATCCGAAGACGGCCCGCTTTCTCTATATGTTGGGTATGGTCGTGGTTTACTTCTCCCTGTTTTCGCGCTTTCGGCTGTTGCTCAGCGAGGGGAAAATTCACCCGGCAGTTCTTTATACGCCGCTGATTCTGGCCGTTCTCGCTGGCCTGTTCAGCTATTTCAAAATCAACTACGACCTGGGATCCGTGAAGGAGTTGATATCCATAGAACGAAAGAAAAGAGAGCCGGAAAAAAATCCACACGATTCGCCACCAGGAGAAAAATGAGATACGTCAGCACCAGGGGAGGCGACTGCAGCCTCGGTTTTACGGATGCCGTACTGGAAGGTCTGTCCCGCGACGGCGGACTGCTCGTGCCGCAGTCGTTTCCCGACCTCTCCGCGCAACTCGGGCAACTAAAGGCACAAACGTACCAAGACCTGGCGGCGCGGCTCTTCCGCCCCTTTGTCGGGGAGGAATTCGAAGAGGGAAAAGTCGAAGAGCTGATCGAAAGAAGCTATTCCACCTTTTCCCACAGGGAGATCGCGCCCCTCTCTTTCCACAACGGTTTTTCGCTACTCGAACTGTATCATGGGCCGACCTTCGCTTTCAAAGATATCGCACTGCAGTTTTTGGGGAACCTGTTCGAGGAGATACTGAAAAAGAAGAAAAGAGACTTCAACATTCTGGGAGCAACTTCGGGCGATACGGGCAGTGCCGCAATACAGGGGGTCAAGGGGAAGGTCGGCATCAGAATCTTCATGCTGTATCCAAAGGGCAGAATCAGCGAGATTCAGGAAAGACAGATGACCTCCGTTCTGGAAGAAAACGTCGTCAATATTGCCATACGGGGTACGTTCGACGACGGACAGAGAATCGTTAAGGAGATTTTCGGCGATTTGGAATTTAAGGACCGTTTTCGCTTGGGTGCAGTCAATTCCATCAATTGGGTGCGCGTGATGGCTCAGATCGTCTACTATTTCTATTCCGCCTTCCGTTTTTGGGAAAGGTACGGCGAAAAGACCCCGCTCCACTTTTCGGTTCCGACCGGGAATTTTGGCGATATCTATGCCGGTACCTTGGCCCGCAAAATGGGACTGCCGATCAAAAAGCTTATCCTGGCGACAAACGAAAACGACATTCTGTATAGAGTGCTCACCACCGGGATTTACGAAATCGGAGAGGTAACCCCTTCGCTAAGTCCCGCGATGGACATTCAGGTCGCCAGCAATTTTGAAAGATTCCTGTTCGATCTATTGGATGGAAACGGTACCGTCGTGAAGAGCAAAATATCGGATCTGCAACAGACCGGCCGTTTCGAATTGAATCGCAGCCAGCTGCAAAAAGCGCGGGAAGTTTTTCTGCCAATGCGGGTAAATTCCGAGGAAACCCTCTCCTGCATGCGCCGCCATGCATCCGCCGGTTTGGTACTGGACCCGCATACGGCGGTTGGGGTCGTAGCGGGGGAAAGATCCGGGCTCGAACGCGTCATATGCCTGTCGACCGCCCATCCCGCCAAATTCGGCGAAACCGTGGAAAGGGCCTGCCGAACGAAGGTCGTGCTTCCGGCCGCAATTGCCTCCCTGGCCCACAAAAAAACGCGGAGCGTTACCGTTCGACCGGACCGATCGGAAATCAAAAGGATCATCAGGGAACACGCTTCCTGAGACCGCTATCGCGTATGAAAGACTGCGGCAGAGTCGTACCTGTTTTACGAAAGCGGATTGTTCCAGGCCTCCCGCGTTCGCTCCAAAAAGGGATCGTTTTTTAGGAACACCTGTTCGAGCATCAGTCCTTTGGCCGGAGCCGTCTGTCCGGCATCCGAGCGCAAACCCGATTTCAATGCTTTTTCTATCGCGTCGGGTTTCAATCTTCCGCAAGCGATGTCGATACAGGTGCCCACCATAATCCGGATCATGTTTTTCAAAAAACCGGACCCCTCCACAGAAAACTCTATATGGCGATAGACCGAGCGGCAGCTCTCGGAAACGCGGATTTGGCGGATCGTCTTGATTAGTTTGTGCTGTGTGCAGCCCTTCCCCCGGAATGCCGAAAAATCGTGGGTTCCGACCAGAAACTGCGCCGATTCCCGCATAGAGGCGATATCCAGCCGTTTCTTTATCCACCAGTAGTATTCGCCGTGTATGGCTTTCGGGATGGGGGAGTTGTTGATTCTATAGACGTACAACTTTCCGCAATGCTCCCGACCGATCAGAAAATCCAGATCCACCTCGATCATGTCGAGAATCGAGATATCCTTTGGAAGCAGGGAGTTCAAACTGAAAAACAGCCTGTTTAGGGGAAAGGTCTGCGGAATGCGGATCTGGGCGATCTGTCCTCTTGCATGGACCCCCGCATCCGTTCGGCTACATGCCCTGATGGGAATATCCGTGCCGAATACAGTTCCGAGAGCGGCAAGAATCGACTCCTCGACCGTTTTCGCGTTCGGCTGTCTCTGCCAGCCATGGTAACGGGTACCATCGTATTCGACTTTCAAAAGGACGCTACGGCAGGGTTGCTCGCCGGGATGGAGGCATCTAGGCTTTTTCAACCATGTTCCTGATTTTTCTCGGGTCGGCGCCGACAACGGAATCGACCTGTTCCCCTCCTTTAAACAGGATCAGGCAGGGAATGCTGCGCACCCCGAATTTTTCCGCGTATTTGGAATTTTGATCGACATCGATTTTCGCAATGTCCACCTTTCCCTTCATCTCGTCGGCGAGCTGCTCCAAAAAGGGTGCGATCATTTTGCACGGTCCACACCACTCCGCCCAAAAATCCACCAAAACCGGAAGTTCGTTTTGCAGCACCTTCTCTTCGAATTCGGCATCTGTCAGTATCAGGATATTTTCACTTGCCACTCTGGTTTTCCTCTATTTTCGGTTCAAACGATTCGACTATCGACCTATATCAACATCGAGTGGACGTTAGCACAAATCGGCATCGAATGAAAGCCGTAATCCCAAAAAAGAGCGGTTCCGACAGGACCGTGAACGGCACAATCAAATTTACTTTTGGGGAAATAGCAGGTAACCGTATAGCCTGAATCGTTGGCCATACCGCGTTCGATAAATTGGCATGGGAAAAAAGACAGTCGTAGCCATGAGCGGCGGCGTCGATAGCTCGGTTGCCGCTCTGCTGCTGAAAAGGGAGGGGCACGAGGTCGTCGGCATGACGCTCGATCTCCGGACGGGAGATCCGCAGGATTCCGCCGGACGCACCGCCGCAAGAGCCCAGAAAGATGCGGAAAAGATCGCCGAAATGCTCGGCATCCCTTTCCGCCTGATCGACTGCAGGGATCGGTTTCGCGACATCGTGGTGAACAATTTCATCGAAACGTATGCAAAAAACGAAACGCCGAATCCCTGCGTCCTCTGCAATCGGTTGATAAAATTCGACCGACTTCTGGAGGAGGTCCGGCAGATGGGCGCCGATTTCCTGGCAACGGGACACTATGCCAATCTTGAGAGGGAAAAGGGAATCTATCACGTCTTGAAGGGGAGCGATCCGAAAAAGGATCAAAGCTACTTCCTCTATCGGCTCAATCAGGAGCAGCTCTCCAGGGCCGTCTTTCCGTTGGGGAGATACCGCAAGGAGGAGGTGCGCGAAATTGCGGAGCAATTCGCTCTTCCCGTTGCCGACAAACCCGAAAGCCAGGACGTATGTTTTCTTGGAAGCGACGACTACCGCTCTTTTTTGCGCGAACGCGGAAAATTGAAGAGCACGGCGGGGCCTATTATCACTTCGCAAGGAGAGATTTTGGGGGAACACGACGGATTGCAGAACTATACGGTCGGGCAGCGCAGAGGACTGGGCGTCTCCTATCGGGAGCCGCTGTACGTGCTGGCGTTGGAGGGCAAAAGCAATGCACTGGTCGTAGGTACGGCCGCCGAAAGGGAAAGAAGCTCCCTATCGGCGACCGATCTCAGTTTTACGGACGGAAAGATGCCGAAGTCGCCGATCGATATCGAAGTCAAAATCCGCTATTCCGCCAAAGCGACGGCAGCCAGATTGAAACCTTCCGGAAAGAACCGCGTCGATCTGGAGTTCGATCGTCCGGTGCTCGATGCCACTCCCGGTCAGTCGGCGGTCTTCTACCGGGGAGATCGCCTATTGGGCGGCGGTTTCATTCTTCCGTAAAGTTATAACCGAGAGAGCACCAACCGGTTTCCAGGGGAAAAAATGAATTCGCTTTCTACGATGTCGGAAATTTTACAGGATCCTTTTGCAATCGCAATCGTGGCCTGCATCAGTGCCTATCTGCTGGGTGCCGTACCGTTCGGATACGTGATCGCCAAACTCTTCCTAGGATTCGATATACGCACTAGGGGCAGCGGCAACATAGGCATGACCAATATGATCCGAACGGGAGGAAAAGTGCCGGGGATCGTTACGTTTCTTCTCGATTTTGCCAAAGGAACGGCAGGCATAGCCGTTGCCAAACTGCTCGACGCACCGGAGCCCGTGGTGCTGCTGGCGGGACTGTCGGCAGTTTTCGGCCACACGCGTTCGATATTTCTGCAGTTCAAAGGGGGAAAGGGCGTGGCGACCCTGCTTGGAGTGCTGCTGGCAGTCGACTACGCGCTCCTTCTGATTTTTGCCGCCTGCTGGCTGTGCATGTTTTTCTGGAAAAGTATCTCCAGCCTTTCCGCGCTTGTTGCGCTTGCCGTGCTGCCGATTTCGGCATTGATTCTTTATGGCATCCATGCCATGTTTTTTTTCTGTTTGGCGGTATCGCTCTACATTGTTGCTCTGCATCACGAAAACATCGCGAGACTGCTGAAAAAAAGGGAGGGCAGGCTCGAATCGTCCGATAGCACAAATTAGACCCATGCGGCAGGAAACGGAAAAAAGGGAATATACGCAAACCGATCGGAAACATCGCGAGATTCCATGCTGCTCATGGATGCCCGCCTCGCCGAAGAGTCAGATTGTCCTCGTGCACGGTTTTTCGGAACACTACCGATACTACGGCGCATTTGCGCAAAAAATCGGCGAAAACGGCATCGCCGTCCACGCTATGGATCTTCCCGGGCACGGTGCGGCAGGAGGTGCGCGCGGCCATATCGAGAATTTTCAGGACTATATCGACAACGTCGATCTGCTGTTCGCATCCAATCCGAACTTTCGCAAGGTGCCGACCTACCTGTTCGGCCACTCCCTCGGAGGATTGATAGCCAGCCACTACTGCATGCAAAAAGGCCCCCGCATCGAGGGGCTGATTCTGACTTCGCCGCTTTTCGGATTCCCTCCGTCCAATCTGCCGGTAAAGTATCTGGCCAAGATCCTGGTAAAAAGGTATGCCGACAGCCTCTTTCCCAAACCCTGTTCGACCCGTCTTTTAAGCAGAGACATCGGCAAGCGAGACATGTATCGAAACGATCCCTATCGCGTGCTTTGCATCTCCCCGACACTGCTGCTGTCCATGTACGAATATAGCGAAACGATACGGAAAAGGGCGGGCGAACTTCAAACCTCCCTTTTACTGTTTGCAAGCCAAAAGGACAGGATCGTCTCCCCCGATGCGATCAGGAGATTTGTGGCGAAGTACGGAGCGGAGGACAAGACTTTGGTCGTTTTTTCGCAAGCAATGCACGAGCTGATTCAGGAGGAGGAGAGCGCCCAGGTGCTGCAAAAGACGATTTCGTGGATTGCCGAACACTCCTAAGATTCTTTGCCCTACTGTCGATACTGCCATGTTTTTTGTGCGGCCGCGCTTCGCTCCTATCCCCGTTTCCTTTCAAAAAACTCTGCTCGCCGCTTTGTCGGGTCTTCTGCTTGCGCTCTCCTACCCCCCATACAATCTGTATCTTCTCCAGTGGATCGCGTTCGTGCCCCTGCTGACGGTTATCGAAGATGCGGACGGGCGGACGGCCTATCTGCTGGGAACCGTCACCGGCTTTGTCGGGATCGCCATAGGATTCCATTGGGTCGGCGAATGGGCAAGGATTGTGCTGGAATTCCCCCTGCCGATCAATCACATCGCAACCGTTTTGTACTCCTTTGCGGCTGCGCAGGTGTTCGGTTTTATTTTTTTCCTTTTTCAGATATTGAGAGCCGATTTGCGGCCGGTCGAGATTTTTCTGTTTCCGACTCTATTCGTCTCGATCTTTTCGGCCGCACCCATTTTGTTCAGATTCACCCTGGGGGATGCGCAGAGCTATTTTACGGCAGCTACGCAGACGATCGAGTTTACCGGAGTGTACGGACTGGACTGCCTTTTGCTGCTGACCAACATTTTTGTGTATCGAGTTTTTTTTTGTCCCCTGGATCGACCGAATTTCGCAATCGTCTGCATATCGCTCTCGATCGTCCTACTGTGGTTCGGAATCGGATTCTACCGACTGGAGGTCTGGGATCGGAAAACGGCAGGATGGGCGGTCAAACGGATCGGACTGGTTCAGACCAACCGCAACGCAACGTTGCATCCTTCGGCTCCCCGCGCTCCCTATAGCCGCACCTTTCCCAAGGAGATCGCACTAAGCCGGATGCTCCTGCCCGAAAAACCGGAAATTATCGTCTGGCCCGAAGGAAATTTCTTCGGCTACTCCTTTTGGAGCGAAGTGCCGGACGCCTTTCGCTTCCACATTGCGGAGATGGCCGTTCCGGTTCTGTTTCACGACATCACAAGAAGATATACCGGAGGTAGAAACAGGACGTACAATTCGACGATTCTGATCGATGAAACGGGCAGTTTTCAGGACCAGTACGACAAAATGATACGGGTGCCGTTTGGAGAGTACGTGCCTCTGACGGAACGTTTCCCATTCATAAAGAGGCTGCTGGAGGAGCTGCTGGGAGACTTCATGACGAATCTCGGCAAAGGCGAGCGGCACAAAACGTTTATCTCGGCCGGAATGAAACTGGTGCCGATCATCTGCTACGAATCTCTTTTTCCCGAATTTGTCGCCGAATCGATTCGGCAATCTCCCAAGGGAAAGGTGCTTGTGGTTCAATCGCAGGACGGCTGGTACGGAAAAACCGGCGCATCCGAACAGCACCTTACCTCGTCCGCACTCCGTGCCATAGAAAACAGGGTGCCCTTGGTGCATGTCATCAACAACGGCAGATCCGGCATCGTGCTGCCGACCGGCAGATATGTTTTTATTTCCGACTTTTTTCGGGAGGGACAATGGGTGGTGGAGATGCCCTACGATTCCGATTCCGGGGGCAGTTTTTATTCGAGATATCCCTATCTGTTCGTTTATGCGATTCGCTTTTGCCTGATTCTCTTCGTTTTTCCATTTTGTTACAAAGGGATTAAAAAACGTTTTGCCTTTTAGGAGAATCCAAACATGCCAAAACCCGAACCCGACTTCAGCAAGATCCCCTCTATCCAGACGGTCGACCGTTACTTGAAGGAGCAGGGGCTGCACTACGGCAAAGAGAAAAGGCAGCAGGTCAACGACATTCTCAACCATATTCGCAACGACCGTCAGTTGCTTGCCGATCCCAATACGACCCAAAAGGAGATATTGGAACGCTTGACAAGTCGGCTCGACTCTACGCCAGACGGAACGATTCCCCTTATCAACGGTACCGGCACCGTCATTCACACGAATCTGGGGCGTTCCGTCTTTTCCAGGGAGCTGTTGGCAAGCGTTTCCGACATCGCAACCTCCTATACGAATCTAGAGTTTTCCCTGAAAACCGGGAAGAGAGGCGCGAGACTGGACAACGTTGCGGATCTGCTGAAAACCCTTACCGGAGCGGAGGAGGCGGTCGTAGTCAACAACAATGCGGCTGCCGTTCTGCTGACGCTGACATCCCTGGCCGCCGACCGCGAAGTGGTGGTTTCGCGAGGGGAACTGATTGAAATCGGCGGATCGTTCCGCATACCGGAAGTAATCGAAAGTTCGGGAGCCGAATTGGTCGAAGTCGGTACAACGAACCGGACCAGGATAGAGGACTACGGCAGAGCGATCTGCGAAAGAACCGCAGTTCTGCTGAAGGCACACATGTCGAACTACCGAATTGTCGGATTCACGCAAAGCGTCGGCACTGCGGAACTGAAAAAATTGTGCCGGAAGCACGGTCCGATATTGGTGGAGGATATCGGCAGCGGTGCCCTCGCCGAATTTGCCTACCCGCAACTAAACGGCGATCCGTTAATTTCCTCGGTGCTAAGGGAGGGTGCCGATATCGTAACGGTAAGCGGCGACAAGCTGATCGGGGGGCCGCAATCCGGCATCATATTGGGGAAAAGGCACTACCTCGACCGGATAAGGAGACACCCGCTCTACCGAGCCCTCAGATGCGGCAAGCTGACAATGCTTCTCCTGGAGAAAACCCTGCTGGCATATGCCAGAAACCGACATACCCGCCTGGTTCCCACACAGAGAATGCTGAACGAATCGGAAAGTTCCGTCAGAAAAAGGATGGAACGGATTGCAAAGGATGTCCGCTCCGACTGCCTGGAGCCTGTCAAGTGCCGCTCCACTCCGGGTGGCGGCTCGCTGCCGGGGAAGACTATGCCTTCCTGGGGGCTGCGACTGGAAAAGAGAGGATGGAGCGAGAATCGTATTTTGCAACATCTGAGAAGCGCGCATCCACCGGTCGTCGGCAGGGTGCAAAACGGAAACGCCATTTTGGACTGTAGAACGATATTGGAACACCAGATTCCCGATCTACAGCGTATTCTGACCGACTTCTCCAGCCTGGATGCCTCTCCCCAAAACGGACAGGAACGGGAATAAAAGGGCTCTTGGCACGATTCGATGCGGAAGCGGCAAAAAATGGCGGTAAATATGTTCGATCGTCAGAAATTTATTGTCTTTGGCACCGTCTAAACCTATAGTGAAGCGACAAGGACAAAAAACTAAGAAGGAGAGAGAATGGAGTACCGACCGAAGGAGTCTCCACTGGTTACCGATACCATCAGCAGGAAATTCGACGATTTTTTTGCGCTCGACAGCGTCAGTCTACGCTTGAATCCGGGCGAAATATTTGGACTGCTGGGACCGAACGGAGCAGGAAAAACGACATTTATCTCCATTATTACCTCCCTGCTGGCACCCACTTCCGGAAACGGATCGGTATTTGGATACGACATCCAAAAAGAGAGCCTGTCCGTGCGCAAGAAGATCGGGTTCGTTCCCCAGGAAGTCGTATCCCACGGTTTTTTTTCCGTCCGGCAGATTCTGCAGTTTCACTCCGGATATTACGGCATACGCAAAAACGGAGACCGCATCGACTATCTGCTGCACAAATTGGCCCTCTTCGACCATCGCAAGAAGCTGGTATCGCAACTCAGCGGCGGAATGAAAAGGCGTCTGCTCATCGCCAAGGCCCTGGTCCACGATCCGCCGTTTCTGCTTTTGGACGAACCTACCGCCGGAGTCGATGTGGAGCTTCGCAACGCACTTTGGGAATTTGTCAGAGAGCTAAACCGGGCGGGCCAAACAATCCTGCTGACCACCCACTACCTCAACGAAGCGGAAGAGCTGTGCGATCGGGTAGGGGTCTTGAGCCAGGGAAAACTGATCGCTTTGGACGAGACTCGGCATTTGATCAAAAAAATGACCTGCCGCCGGGTAAATCTGGTTATGGAGGAGGACTGGAAGGGCGACGTAAAAAGCGACGACGCGCAAATCGACGGCAACAGGATTCGCATCTGCCTGTCGCATCGGCTTTCGGTCGGCGAATACATTAAAAAAATCGGAGTGCCTCTCGAACAGATCAAAGACATATCCGTAACCGAAGGCGATTTGGAGGAGGCCTTCATCAAACTGCTCCAACAGGACTCGAATGCCAATGGAAAAATCCAATAAAACAGGAACCTTCGTCGGATTCGCCACGCTATACAAAAAGGAGTGTCTGCGATTCCTGAAAGTGGTCGGGCAGACCGTGTTGAGCCCTTTGATCAGCACCTCCCTCTACCTACTGATCTTTGGAGTCAATCTGGCGGACAGCATTACGGCCCAAAACGGCGTCAACTATCTGCAGTTCATCATACCTGGGCTGATCGCCATGGGAGCGTTGAACAACTCGTTTCAAAACTCCTCCAGCTCCGTCATCATTTCCAAATTTCACGGCGATCTGCAGGATTTGAAGGTGGTCCCGCTGCGCTCCATGCAGATCATATGGGCCTATGCGCTCGGAGCCACGACCCGCGGTTTTGCCGTCGGGGGAGCCATAACGATTGTCGGACAGCTATTCTATTTTGCCAAATACGGAAGTCTGCTGGCTGTCTCATGGATATTTCCGCTATTTGTCTTTTTGCTGCTCGGCTGCCTGACCTTCGCCTTTCTCGGCCTTGGCGTCGCGGTATTCGCCAAGAATTTCGACCAAATCAGCGCAATCGGCACATTCGTGATCCTTCCCCTGATCTACTTGGGCGGGGTCTTTTTTAGCATTGAACGCCTTCATCCGTTCTGGAAGGCTGTATCCTACTGCAATCCTCTGTTTTATTTAATCAATGGAATCCGCTACTCCTTTCTTGGAGTAAGCGACATTCTACCGTGGACCGCCTTTTTCGCCAGTCTCGGTTTTGTCGCAATCTGCTATTGCCTGGCCAGCATTGCGGTAAATAGGGGCAGCTATACACGGTTCTAATCGATCCGCACAAACTCTCATGCCTCCTCGCGCAGCTTCGTCCGCAAAGGCGCAACAAAATCCTACCGCACTGAAAGGTTGCGAAAAGCCGATGAGGGGCGGAAAAGGGAAAAACTTCTTGAGGTCGGGGGATCGGGCGGAAACCGCTTCCGCATCCCCAAGGAGGAGGGATGACGCCGTTTCAGGCGTCACCATGTTCTGCTACAGAACCTTCACGTTAACGGCTGCAGGGCCTTTTTGCCCATGTTCGATATCAAAGCTGACGCGGTCGTTTTCCTTCAACGTCTTGAATCCTTCGGCATTGATGCCGGAATGGTGAACGAAAACGTCCGGGCCGTCCTCTTGTTCGATGAATCCGTACCCTTTGGCGTCGCTGAACCATTTTACAATCCCATTTGTCATGGCGATTTACTCCGATTGTTGGTGATTATTTGTCGATCCGGACTTCATATGGCCATTTTGACAAACGAAACGATCTATCATAATAAACTGCCCTACAAGTCGTGCGGAACGTTTATGTCGGTCGCAACCGACGTTTGAATCTGAGAAACATGACAGCAGATTATCGAATTGTAAACAGTTTTTTCGGTTTATTCCGATATAGAAAAAATTTTTCCGTCCGGCACCGAAAACCCTAGGAACCCGCCGAAAAATGGCGACAAAGCTATTCCGCCAATTTCCCGCAACTTTCGAGCAGAGCCGCTTCCATGGCTACCGACGCGCAGAAGCGCCTTAAATATGCCGAATGGAGGCCCATCGGCGTATGCGATACCGCACCGCCCGGCAGACAAAAAGCGCAAATGTTTACTCGCGAGGACTTCCTAATCGTCACGGGAGCGGGAATCAACCGCAAAAACTGGGAAAGGAACCAAAACGTCAAAAGGATTCTGGATCGGTATACGGCGAAGCTAGCGAAAATATCCTCCGTTACCGAAACAATGGAACGGCCCGAAGTGGCGAGAATCTCTCTGGTCGGCACCATTATGAAACTGAGCCTTACGCCCGATTTGAACAGGGAGTCGAAGGACGGAAAGCTCCAGCTGTTTCGGATCGAGTTCGAAGACCGGGCAGCCGGAAATCGAGACAGGTTGGCAATAGGGAGGATAGGCCGCAAAATTTGGATCTCGCTTGTCGCGATCCTCTCGCTGTTGACGATTGTCGTCGCAGCCGTTTTGATTTTGACGATCGGCGACAGGAGTTTCGTGCAAAAACGGCAGTACAGTATCGGATTGCCGTCGCGAAGTGCATTGGCGGAGGAGTACTGTCAAAATTCCCTAAAAAAGACGCTATATCTGCGTCACCTGAACGAAATGCTGCGCATTTTGCAGTTTCGGGCCGACGATCTATATTACCAGAGCCGCATCGGCGAAAAACCCGTCTGCATTGAGGAGTTCCAGACGGCAGACGAAATGGAGGGTCTATTTCTAAAATGCATGTCCACCGTTCGGGAGCAGGGCGGCTTTGCTGGGATGCCGTCGGGAGAGTACCGCAAACTGTCGAGCTGCAAATCCAACCTCTGCCGCTCCGAAAACTACCTGCACGATCTCCTCTGTCTTTAGAAGCGATATACAATCCACTTTGCCCTATTTTTTTCTTGCCAAACGAACGGCAATTCTGCTCTTTTCGGATATAGTATCCGCACCAACGGGGGAATATGACCGATCGAGAATATAGAGAGCTATTGGCGGAACCGACAGGGAAATATGACTGATCGA
>CAZLTI010000066.1:0-2540 GCA_964562335.1 uncultured Pseudomonadota bacterium
CCGCAAGCCAATTTTGTATGGAGACGTGGCCGTACGCGTTCGCGACTCGATACGGGAGATATGCAAGACTTTGGATGTCGAGATCGTCCAAGGACATGTTTCCAAGGATCGTATACATTTGTTGGTATCGGTGCCGCCATACCTGTCGGTTTCCAAGCTAATGCAGAACATAAAGGGGAAAACGTCCCGAAAGCTTTCGAACGAATATAGGCGTCTGTCGAAATCCTTTTGGGGCCGTCATTTGTGGGCTCGCGGCTATTTTGCCGCCGGTAGCGGCAATGTGACGGACGAGGTCGTAGCCGAATATATAGCGATTCAAGACAGCAGGGAGCGAGCCCGCGACGACGGCTTTTCGATCGGTTGACAGGTCGACTTCCAGTCGACTTGCCGAAGCTACCGCCTTCCAGGCGGTAGAGCCTTCACTTTAGCAATACCCTTTACGGAATGCACCTGCAGTTTTCGGGGTTTCCTGCTTTCCCTAGAGAAGATCCTCCGCAGTTCGAAAATCGATGCGAAAGTGTACTTCGTTAGCCAAGAGCAAAAGCTGACCAAATATCCCTCTCGATTTCTTTTCCGTGTTTGGCAATGGCAACTTTCAAATCATAGTTTGGGTTCATCCAACTTTATGCATCGGTGCCAAAGTATTGGGCAAGTCGCGATACAGTATCGGGGCCGATTCCTCTGCACTCTTCGACTATCTCGCCGATACGATTGGCTGGAACACGCAATTTCAAAGCCAGCGCATGTGCGGACAACCCGGTATTTGGCCGAATTCGAGTACCGGTTTAATCGTAGATTCAACCTTAAATCACTGTTTGAACAATTTGGTAAAAAACCAGTTTTTACGCCTCCTTTTCCCGATAGGCTTCTGAGAGCGTCTGCGAAGTGCACATAATCGGAAAACTGAATAAAAGATAACAAATCTGTTCACCCGAATTTACTCGTTGCGCCTCTAAGTCAGGTGACCGCAAGCGCTAGGGGGAAAAAACCTTGCCGCCGCACACATATTCGTGTACAGCAGAAATTATGAATAGAAAAAACTGGAAAACGAATTAAGGAACCTTGGTTGGTGGTTTCTCAGACATGGAGGAAATCATGACGTATGGACTGATGGAGACAGGCAAGAATCAATACCAAGACATAACGAGATAAATGAAAAACTCGCTCGTGCTATTCTGCGTAGAGCTAAAAGAGGAGGTCAATCATGAGATTCTCAGGGATAGTATATAAAGATGATAAATTCTGGTTGGCTGAAATACCTATTCTTGAATTGATGACTCAAGGAAAAACGAAAAAAGAAGCATATGAGATGGTCGCCGATATGCTTGAAACAATGATTAACAAAGACGGATTTAAAATTGAAGTACATAAGGGAACTGGAGATAAATTTGAAGTTGGATCAAATGATCCCAAACATATGATCAGTCTCCTGCTCCAGCGAAAACGTGAAATGAGTGGACTTTCACTTGCTCAGGTTGCAAATCGGTTAGGTATGAAATCGCGCAACACATATGCTCGGTATGAAAAGGGACACTCTATACCAAGTATTGAAAAACTGAATGAACTACTACATGCAGTATGTCCGCAAACCGATATTGTAATCGACGAAAGCGCAATCCCTTAACAAAAGGATTTACCGGACCCCATACGCGCTCGACTTCCGTGAATCGATAAAACTTTCCGAGCGAATTTAAATGGGTTTTTCCGGTAGGAATTGATTAATGCTTCTATCGAATAATCTATTTTAACGCTTCGTTATTTATGAACGCCAGTTTAGACCACACTTTTTCTTCTGGTAAATCAACAGCCTAATATTTTTATACTTTGACTTTTATCTGGCGGGTATATATATATTGAACCCGTATTCTCTTTTTCAAGATTCAAAATAATATATGGTATGCAATAGAGGCAAATTACTATGACAATTGATATAATTGAAAAAGCGAGAAATCGCTTTGATCCAGAACTACACACTGACGAGTACAAAAGAATTCATAGCAACGACGAACAGCTAGACCTGTTGATAAAGCTTTTTGAAATTAGCGATAACGAAAGGTACTTTGATCTTGGTACTGGAAATGGTTATGTAGGTTTTGAGTTGGCGAAACGTTTCAAAGACATATCGGTCGTCGGTGTTGATATCGCCAATAAATCAATTGACAAAAACAATAAAATTGCTCGCGAATCAAATGTCAACAATATCAGCTTTGTAAACTATAGCGGCGTTATGCTCCCTTTTGACGATCAATTTTTTATGGGCGGTGTTTCTCGCTATGCAATGCATCATTTCCCCAGAATAAAGGAGTCAATTAAAGAGCTAAATAGAGTTCTTAAACTTGACGGTTTCTTTATTTTTTCAGATCCAAAGACATATGATATCGATACCGACAATTTCATTGACAAGTATCAACAGCTAAAGCCAGATGGACATGTCCGCTTTTATCGGGAAAACGAGATTGATGCTCTGTTTGGAGAATATGGTTTTGCCAAAGAGAAATCTTTTTCATCGTACTCTACCTATCCTAGAGATTTAGATAGCA
>CAZLTI010000066.1:2550-12940 GCA_964562335.1 uncultured Pseudomonadota bacterium
CGAATGTATGAACACATTTTATAGGAAGAGAAGCCATTTGACATAACGTTTTTCTTCACCGGACTCTAAGCGCATGCCGGTGAGAAATTTGTTGGCCAATCATTCAAAATAAGAAAATCATTGATGGAAAAAATATTGGTAAGTTCTTGTCTACTTGGAAATAAAGTTCGTTACAATGGACAAGATTTAGCATGCGATAACGAACTTCTCAAAAAATGGGTTCAAGAAGGTAGAACTGTTTCAGTTTGCCCAGAAGTTTCGGCCGGTCTTCCTATTCCAAGGGCACCAGCGGAAATACAGAATGGTAACGGTGAAGATGTACTGAAATATCATGCCAGGGTTGTCGAGAACACTGGACAGGAAGTTTCAAGGCAGTTTATATCCGGTGCAAAAAACGTACTTAGATTGTGCCAAGAGCACCAAATTCGTATTGCGATATTAACTGAATCCAGTCCGTCTTGCGGTAGCAGCACGATATATAACGGAAAATTTTCCAAAACAAAAAAGGAGGGTTTCGGCGTTACGGCAGCGCTACTAATGCAAAATAGTATAAGGGTTTTCAGCCAACGCAACATCGGAGATGCAGCGGCATTCGTTGAACGACTAGAAAGTCAACGCAGCTAACAAAAAATCCAGGTCATGCCTATAGCACGGCTGATTTGTTTTATATTCGGGTCGGACCAAGTTAATTAATTGTAATAATTTGTTAAATTCTATTTTTTTGGTATTATCAATCTTTAAAATTATATTTTAGAAGGGAAAAACGATTTTTAACGGTTCTTTTCGTTTTGACTTGGTCGATCCCTTTGTACAGACGGCCCTTGCCTAGTCGCTCTCAGCGGTGCTTTCGGTGCTTTGGAGTCGCTCCGTATTGAACTTTTCGGATGACGATCCTGGGGAAGAATCACAAAGCTGTTGACATTGCTTCGGGTTTGTACCAGTATCGCCGTGATGTTTTTGTTGGATAGATCAAACCGCGTTATATCGTGCCGTGAAAACAAAAAGAGGGATGGCAAATGGATAAAATACTGAGAATCGATATGGGTGCCGACGGAGGACCGAAAGGCTCCGTCGAGCCGATTGGCGACTATGCCGGATTGGGCGGAAGGGCTCTTACCTCGGCGGTGATTTCCAAGGAAGTGCCGCCGACATGCCATGCATTGGGAGAGGATAATAAAATCGTGTTTGCTCCCGGACTGTTGAGCGGAACTGCAGGCGTGATGTCGGGGAGAATTTCCGTCGGCTACAAAAGCCCGTTGACGGGGGGGATCAAGGAGGCCAATTCCGGCGGTCAGGCAGCGCAAGTGATTGCCAGACTGGGGTATGCCGCCATTATTTTGGAGGGAAAACCCAAAGAGGAGAACCTGTACAAAATATTCGTCGATAAAGACGGATTTTCCATCGAAGAGGACAACAGCCTGAAGATGCTGGGAAACTACGATTTGATCGACAGGGTCAAGGGGCAGTACAACGACAAGGCCACGTTCGTATCCATCGGACCGGCCGGCGAGATGAAAATGGCGTCCTCGACCGTAGCCTGTTCCGACAGGGAAAGGCGGCCGACACGACACGCCGCCAGAGGCGGCTCCGGAGCCGTGATGGGATCGAAAGGCGTTAAGCTGATTGTGCTGGACGATACCGAAACGGAAAGGATCAAACCGAAGGATTCCGAAAAATTCAAGGAGGCCAACAGAACCTTCTCGGAAGGGCTCAAAAAGCATCCCGTAACGGGAGAGGGTCTTCCGGCGTATGGAACCAGCGTTCTCACCAATGTGATCAACGAGGCCGGAGGATATCCCACCCGCAATTTTCAGCGTGGGCAGTTCGACGGCGCCTCCAAAATATCGGGCGAAGTGATTGCCGATCTGGAGAAAAAACGGGGCGGAAATCCCGAACACGCCTGCCATACGGGATGCATCATCAAATGTTCCGGCATCTATCATGATAAAAACGGCAAGTATCTTACCAAACAGCCGGAATACGAAACCGTTTGGGCACATGGCGGAAATTGCGAGATCGACGATATCGACGCCATCGCCATGCTGGACAGGCTGGACGACGACTACGGACTGGATACCATCGAAATGGGAGCCACGATAGCGGTTGCCATGGATGCGGGCATCATACCGTTCGGCGATGCCGATGGCGCAATCAACCTCGTGCACGAGGTGGGCAAGGGCACTCCGTTGGGGAAGATACTGGGAGCCGGAGCCGCAGTGGCCGGAAAGGTGCTTGGCGTGGAAAAAATTCCGGTGGTGAAGGGACAGGCCATGCCGGCCTACGATCCCCGTTCGGTACAGGGAAACGGCGTCACGTATGCGACCAGCCCCATGGGAGCCGACCACACGGCCGGATATGCCGTTACGGCCAATATCCTGGGAGTGGGGGGTAAGGTGGATCCGCTCAAGGGCGACGGACAGGTGGATCTGTCGCGAAATCTGCAGATCGCCACGGCGGCGGTGGACTCTACGGGAATGTGCCTGTTTGTCGCATTTGCCGTTTTGGATCAGGCCGAAACCTTCCAGGCGCTGATCGATATGATCAATGCTCTGTACGGACTTGGTCTAACCGCAGACGACGTTACGGAATTGGGCAAAAGCGTTTTGAGGAACGAAGTCGACTTCAACAGGGCGGCCGGTTTCGCCAATGCGCACGACCGCCTCCCGGACTACTTCAAAAGCGATCCGCTTGCGCCGCACAACGTGACGTTCAGTGTGCAGGATGCGGAATTGGACAGGGTCTTCAACTGGTAGGATCCGAAATCCCAAAACCGGACGCGCAACAAAAGGGGTCAAGTCTTCGTTTGAAGATTTGACCCTTTTTTATCCACCCCGCGTTCGCCCTACCCGCCGCCGACAGGCGGAAAGACGCCAACGCGATCTCCCTCTGCGAGCCGGTGGTCGATCTCTGCGTGAACCCCATTGACAAAAACGATTTTTACCGTATCCACCGGAACATCGAATCCGGTCAGCAGCTCCTCCACCGTAATTCCCTCTTTGGTTTCAACGATATTGCCCCCCTCTTCCTCTTGAGAGGGAAGATACCTACGTAAAGTTGCGTACAGATTCAGTTCGACTTTCATGCGACAAACCCGTGTATGTGTTTTTTGTCGACGGCCCCGAGCCGTCGACGGACACCGTCGGGACAGCTTCCTTTTAGTTACCGTAAAACCGGTTGTTGCGCAATTGGATTCCCTTTGTTTAATGGCGGCGGATTGTGTATACTTGTCTCTCTTTTTCAGCCGATTGACCAACTAGCTGAAATTTCTTTTCTTTTTCAAGTCGGAGGTTCTCGTCTATGAAGGAACGAATGGAGGAGTTGATTTTGGCCGGAACGGTGTCGGTTCGTGCTCCGACAGGCAAAGACGTTGCGGTGTTGAGCGATGCCCGAATCCTGGAAATTGCCGGGAAGTGCGAAAAAACGGCCAGGGAGGTGGGCATAGCAGCGATGGAACGGGGCGTCTGTCCCCATCGGTACCTGAGAAACGGCGAGATACTGACGCTAAAGGAGCAGTTGAAGCTGGCCAAGAGCAGAGTGGGAATTGTCGGGGCCGGCGGGTTGGGAGGACAGGTCGTGATTTTGCTGGCGCGTATGGGAATCGGGGAGATGGTGGTAATCGATGCGGACCTGTTCGACGAAACCAACCTGAACCGTCAAGCTCTCTCCAGTATCGACGCAATCGGCTGCCCGAAGGCGGAGACGGCCCGAAAGGTGGTCGGCGGCATCAATCCCGCCGTGGAGGTCGTTCCTCGCACGGAACTGCTTGACGAAACCAATGCGGAAAAGCTGTTGGCGGGGGTCGATCTGGTAGTCGACGCGTTGGACAACATACGGGATCGGTTGATTTTGGACAGGGCGGCTCGTTCGCTGCGCGTTCCCCTGATTCATGGCGCCATTGCCGGATTCGAAAGCCAGCTCACGACGCTGATGCCCGGAGGAAGAGGGTTGAGCCGCATTTTGGGCGACGGTGCCAAGAGCGACACCAACTACATCAGCCCGGAAAAGCTGCTGGGCGTTCCGGCGGTAACCGCATCGATCACGGCCGGCTTTCAGGTGATGGAGGCGGTCAAAGTTCTGTTGAATCGAGGAAAGGCGTCGACGGGATTCCTGACGCACATCAGTTTGGAAAATCTGCGGATCGACCAGTTCAAGTTCTAGCGGTGTAGCGTTAGCGCAAACACTGTAGAAGACCGAAACACCAGGGGCACTGCCCGCAGGGCACTTCGATCGTATGGCAGTCGTGATCGAAAGTATCGTCCTCCACTAAATTGCAGGGGCCGATTTTGCAACTGCCGCAGTAGGGATACTCGTACCGCAGCACCGTGTTGCGAAAGTTCTCGAACGGTTCGCTATTCCAGACCGCCTGAAGATCCTGCCGTTCGACGTTTCCGAAGGATTTTTCGGCAACCCTCTTTCTTTTTCCGTTGATGTAGCAGGAATAGCGATGCCAGAGGAAATAGCAGGGATGCACCTCTCCCTTCCAGGAAACGAATGCGCTTCCCTCCTCGACAAATTCGCATTGGCGGTCGTGTTTCGGGTATATGCGCGGCAGTCTCAGCTCCAAACCCGATCCGTCCGCAACCTGCCGCGCCTCCCGGAAGACGGCCGCCAATTGTTCAAAGAGAGGCTCTTCGTCCGCCAACAGATGGTGGAGATGAAAGGGAATGGATCGGCTATAGGCTTCCGCCTCCATCTCCTCCATAAAATCGATCAACCGCTGCTCCCGTTTGGATTTTTGATATTTCCAGCGCACGGCAAATATTTCGTCTATATCGATTTTTTCCCGATCCGCTCTCTTTTTCCAGGACTGAAAGAACTGCTTGACCACATCGGTGTTGGTGCTCGACATAGTTTGGTCGATTGCCGCCGCATCATACGGTATGAGCTGACTGACGATGGCAAAATCGGCGCCTCTTTCGGCTGCCCATTCGAGAACCGCAGGAAGCTGCGCGTAGTTCCTTTTCATGACAACAAATTCGATCCCGATCACACAAAATGAATCCCGCAGTCTCTCCTTAGCCGCCTGAAGAGAAAAAAATGCTCTGCCCGTATCCTCCAAATCTCCCCCGGAACGCAGATCCCTATACAGGGCCGAGACGTTGGAGTCGATGGAGATGCAAATCCTATCCAACCCGGCAGCTACAAGGGATTCCGCCATTGTGCGGTGCAGCAGACTGCCGTTGGTTTGCACTCCTACCCAGGCTGTTTTGTCGGCATGCCTTTTCGCCAAACGGATCATCTCCGGCAGTCGGGGATGCATCAGGGGCTCTCCGATGCCGGAAAAGACGACCGATTCCACCTGTCGCATGGCGGGAAGCAGCTTCTCGAAAGTTGCCATCGCCATATCGCCCACCTCGATACGGCTGTCTTGGGATTGTTTTACGCAAAAACCGCAGTCGAAATTGCAGCGCGTGGTGGGCTCTACGAACAATTTGCGTAGTCGATTCATACGGGAGGATTGTGGGAGAGATATTGAAGGATGCGACCGAAAGTCGTTCTCGCTGTCGGTCTATCCGACAGGCGTATCCCGCCTTATCGTCCGTGCCGAGCTTTTCATTGCAGCAACTTTACCAATGCCGCGATAAGACCCGTCTGCGCCACCAGAAAACCGGCCGTCCACTTGAGCACTTCCGCCTTGGATTGAGCGATCAAGGTTCTCGTTTCGCTATTTTGAAGCTCCAGCCTTTTGATGCTTTCTTGCGTTTTCGCGTCCAGCTCCTTGATGCTTTCCTGCGTTTCGGCAATCCTAAGCTCCAGCTCCTTGAAGCGATTCTGCATCTTCGTTTCCAGCTCCTTGACGCTTTCCTGCGTTTCGGCAATCCTAAGCTCCAGTCCCTTGAAGCTTTCCTGCGTTTCGGCAATCCTAAGCTCCAGTCCCTTGACGTTTTCCTGCGTTTCGGCGATTTTATGCTCCAGCCTTTTGACGCTTTCCTGCGTTTCGGTAATCTTAAGCTCCAGCCTGTGGATATCCTCTTTGCTGGATAGCTCGCTTTCGGACAGGCCGTTTCCGACCGAAGAAAGCGCCAGCGAAAGATCGTGCGCCTGTTCTTTGGTAAACGACCTCTTCAACCTGTCGTAAATTTGCAACGTGTCGGTAGCGGGAAACATCACTCCTCCTCGTATGAAGTGCGCATGGGGGAACTTCCGAAAAACGCCGAAGAAAACAATCCGTCTGTTCGGGGAGCGGCTTCGTCGAACAGGCGCCGAGCCAAGCTCTCGAACGGACAACGCAAGATAGGATATCGAGTTTTCGGAGTTTTGCAGAATCCGCGTGCCGGAATCGACCGACAAGCCATTTCGGGAAACTATAGCCATATTCCGTCGGCAAAGCAAGAAGCAAAAAACCGCAGGTCGAGCGCCGCAAATTCAGTGCGGGAATGACGTTTTTGGGATTTTTTGCCGCTTCGTCAATGTCGGGGAAAAAAGAGGTTCCGTAAGGAATCGTGGATTTGGTGCTGCATAACACTTCGGAGCGATTTGGGAATTATAAGGGAGAGGTACTATGAAAGAGGTAACGCGGATGACGACAAACTGGAACTATCCCACGACCATTCGATTCGGTATCGGGCGGCTGAACGATCTGGCCGATGTCTGCCGCGAATTGGGAATAAAGAGGCCGCTGCTGATCTCCGATGCGGGATTGGCAGATCTGCCGATTGCCAAAAGGGCACTGGCGGGAATCCGGAACGGGGGACTTGCCGTCGGGCTTTTTTCCGATATCAAACCCAACCCCACCGGAAAAAACGTCGAAGAGGGACTTGCAGCCTACCGAATGGGGAACTACGATGGCGTGATTGCGTTCGGCGGCGGCAGTGCATTGGATGCGGCAAAGGCGGTCGCTCTAATGGCGGGGCAGACGAGGCCGCTATGGGATTTCGAGGACGTAGGGGACAATTGGCAGCGTGTCGACCCCGGTGGGATCGCTCCTTTGGTGGCGGTACCGACCACGGCCGGAACGGGATCGGAAGTGGGACGGGCCTCCATTATCGTTCAGGAGGAGACGCAGACCAAAAAGATCATCTTTCATCCGAAGATGATGCCGCAGGTAGTCGTTGCGGATCCGGAGACGACCGTCGGACTTCCCCCGCACTTGACGGCCGCAACCGGAATGGATGCTCTTTCCCACTGTCTGGAGGCCTACTGCGCTCCGGGCTACCACCCCATGGCCGACGGAATCGCGGTGGAAGGAATGCGTTTGATATTCGAATGGCTTCCCGTTGCGGTTTCGCAAGGAAGCAATCTGGAGGCGAGGTCCCATATGCTGGCCGCCGCCGGTATGGGAGCCACCGCCTTTCAGAAGGGGCTGGGTGCCATGCACTCCCTGGCGCATCCCATCGGAGCCCTCTACGATACCCAACACGGCCTTACCAATGCCGTGTTGATGCCGTATGTTCTGGACTTCAACTGCTCCGCCATTGAGGAAAGGATAAACCGGCTTGCCGCCCGGCTGGAGCTGCCGTCCGCCTCCTTTTCCGCTTTTATGGAGCGCGTGCTGGAGCTGAGGAGGGCATTGGCCATCCCCCAAACGCTGCGGGAGTTGAATATCGACGACTCCCGCGCAAAAGAGATCGCAACGATGGCTGCCGCCGACCCGACTGCGTGCGGAAATCCGATTCCCGCAGGTGCCGAAGAGATGAAAACGATCTTTTTGCATGCCCTTCGCGGCAGGTAGAGCGTTTGCGCCTTGGGCAAAAAGCGGACAGGCTTTCGGAGCCGGTTTATTGAGAAACCGGTTGCAATAAAACAGAAAGCTGCAAGAATTGGCCGTAGATTTTCCGTATTCCCGACAACTCTCGCTTTTCCATTTGCGACATAACGGCATTTCGGTTTTTTCCCCGTATCGTCTCCGCGACTGCATTTTGGAGTGTCGCTCCTTTGCGGCGGTCGCGAAAGTTTTGATGCGGAGTAGCAAATTGGACTTTCCGCTCGCAATACGGTACGCTCTGCCGGTTCTGCCCTCGTACAGCCGTTTTTTTCAGGTTCCACGCGGGCGTGGGCTGGCGAGGCGTTAGCTGCCGGATATCCGCAACCTCGACCGCTGCCCTCTTTTGCAGATGCGACAGCGGACGAACTACAATGAGAAAGACATGGAAAAGTTCGAAGTTTTGGGAATCTCCAAAAGCATTTTAAAGGCGGTATCCGACTTGGGATTCGAAACGCCCATGCCGATTCAGGAAAAGGTGATCCCCCGGCTGCTTGCCGAACAGCTGGATCTGATCGGACTGGCCCAGACCGGAACGGGAAAGACGGCTGCGTTCGGCATCCCCTTGATACAATTGGCCGATCCTTCCGACAGGAGGACCCAGTCCTTCATATTGGCCCCGACGCGGGAGCTGTGCATGCAAATTGCCGGAGATCTGAAAGACTACGCCAAGTACGAAGTGGGCCTATCGATAGTTGCTATCTACGGCGGTGCCAATATGGAGCGGCAGATCAGGGCTTTGAAAAGGTGCGCAGATAATTGTGGGAACTCCGGGGCGAGTGAACGATCTGCTCAACAGACAGAATAAGATCGATTTGTCGGCCTGCCGTATCGTGGTTTTGGACGAGGCGGACGAAATGCTGAATATGGGATTCAAGGAGGAGATCGACGCTATTCTGGACGAGACCCCCGAATCGAAAAATACCCTGCTGTTTTCGGCCACAATGCCGGACGAGGTTTTGAGGATTTCGAAAAACTACATGAACTCTCCCACGCGCATTACCGTGGGCATCAAGGATGCAGGGGCGGAAAACATCAGCCACTTCTGCTATCATGTGCGCTCCAAAGATAGATACTTGGCGTTGAGAAGAATTGTCGACTACTATCCCGCCATTTACGGCATCGTGTTCTGCCGCACCCGGCAGGAGACGAAGGAGGTGGCCGAAAAACTGATTCAGGACGGTTACAACGCCGATGCGCTGCATGGAGATCTATCGCAGAATCAACGCGAATACATTATGCACAAGTTTCGCGTCAAAAACCTGCAGCTTCTGGTCGCCACCGATGTTGCCGCAAGAGGACTGGACGTCAAGGACATTACCCATATCATCAACTACAACCTGCCGGACGAAGTCGACCTCTACACCCACCGAAGCGGACGGACGGGCAGAGCCGGAGAAAAGGGAATCTCCATCATAATCGTCAATTTGAGGGAGAAGCACAAAATAAAACGGATCGAATCGAGATTGAAAAAGAAGTTCGAAACCAGAAAGGTGCCGGGCGGCAGGGAGATATGCGAAAAGCAGATGCTCGCCCTGGTGGACAAAATGCAGAATATCGAAGTCAATCACAAGGAGATCGATCCCTTCCTGCCGAAAGTCAACGAAAAACTGGAGTGGCTAACGCGGGAAGAGCTGATAAAACATTTTGTCTCTCTCGAATTCAATCGGTTTTTGGACTACTACAAGGATGCCAAGGATCTGAACAATCCGGAGGAGTACGATAGAAGAGGCGAAAAAAGGCGAGGCTATTCCTCCGGGAGCTATTCCGACAAAAGAGGTTCCCGCAGAGACGGTAGAGACGGTAGAAACGGTAGAGACGGAGAGAGAGGCTTTACGCGCTTTCATATCAATTTGGGGTTCAGGGACAGTGTCAAACCGCACGATCTGATCGGACTGATTAATCGCTGTACGAGGAGAAGAAATATCGACATCGGAAGGATCGACGTAATGAAGAACTTCTCCTTTTTCGATATCGAATCCAGATATGCCTCGCTGATCTCCGAAGGGTTCAAGGGGGTCGAGTTCAACCGCAAGGACGTGATCGTCGATATATCGAAGGAGCCGGGGGGAAGAACTTTTGAAAACAAGAAGAGAACCAGGTCGAAGTTCAAGCGAAAAGGCGGTAGTTGACGGGCACGTTCAATGCCAACACGGGGGAAAGGAGAGCCCGACTGAATTTCCCCAATCGTTTCGTTAAAAAAGGAGCAAACTATGAGTCTATGGGATCAAATGAACACGGCGGAAAACTCGAATGAGGCCGCTACCAACGAAAAGCACCTTCCGGTGATTTCGGTCGAGGAGATGGGCGGTAACCGCCACAGGATCAAGGTGAATGTCGGAGGCGGCAACCATCCCAATGAAATGGATCACTGGATTCAATGGGTGGAGGTGCAAATCGAGGGGATGTATATCGGCCGGGCGGAGTTTTCGGCCAGAATCATGGAACCGATTGCCGAATTCACCGTAATCGGCGCGGGCGGCAAAAAGGTGAGTGCCGTCGCCCGCTGCAACAGGCACGGTCTCTGGAAAACCGACGTCGCCTGCTGAAGCATTCCTCTCTTTTGTAGGCCCGGACGCGGTTGCAGCTTGCGGTCCGCCACCATCCCGAATGCGGCTTGCGGTCCGCCATACCGTGCCGACCGACTGGAATGTACAAGATCAGCGATGCAGTGCCAGTTCTCGCCAT
>CAZLTI010000066.1:12950-13427 GCA_964562335.1 uncultured Pseudomonadota bacterium
AATCGCGATTGACTAACAAGCTGTTGCGCTGGACGCGCTGTCGCGCACCGGTACAATAGCAACGTTATCTGCGGATGTAGTGGAACCAAAGGCGAAAGAAATTTATGCATTAAACATCGCTATTGATCATGGAGATTTGGTTGAGGTAGAGTCATGAGAGATTCCATAGCAAAATCAATTGCAAGCACTGTAGAAGATCTGCACAAAAGTGGATTGGTTGATGAAATTACGAGGAAAAACATTCAAAATTTATGTTTGCCTGAAGTGAAAGAGTATCGTCCTGAAAATATTGTTTCATTAAGAAAAAAACTCAGATTAAGTCAAGCAGCTCTTGCCAGTATTTTAAATATCAGTCCCTCTACGGTGCAAAAATGGGAAAGAGGTCATAAAAAACCTACAGGCGCTTCTCGAAAACTGTTAGATGTTATTGAACGAAAAGGAGTTGAAGTATTGATCTGAAATCAGTGGAATAAGAAT
>CAZLTI010000067.1:0-13380 GCA_964562335.1 uncultured Pseudomonadota bacterium
ATGAAACGGAATTTAAGGATATTCAAAAGGCGGAGCTATATTATCAAAAAGCGGCGGAGCTAAATGATGTAGACGCCATGAATAACTTGGCGCTGCTTTATCAAACGGAGTTTAAAGACTTTCAAAAGGCGGAGTCGTTTTATTTAAAAGCGGCGGAGCTAAATGATGCCGATGCCATGTTTTATCTGGCGCTGCTTTATGAAACGGAATTTAAGGATATTCAAAAGGCGGAGCTATATTATCAAAAAGCGGCAGAGTTAAATGATGCGAGGGCCATGAATAACTTGGCGCTGCTTTATGAAAGGAAGTTTCGGAATTTTCGAAAGGCGGAGCTATATTATCAAAAAGCGGCGGAACAAAATGATGTAGACGCCATGAATAACTTGGCGCTGCTTTATCAGACGGAATTTAAAGACTTTCAAAAGGCAGAGTTATACTACCGAAAAGCGGCGGAGCAAAATCATGCGGGTGCCATGTTTAATTTGGCGCTGCTCTATGAAACGGAGTTGAAGGATTTTCAAAAGGCGGAGCAGTTCTTTAAAAAAGCACTAGAAACTGATTTTAACAGCCAGATGAGCGTTTTCCGAAGTATCGGGAGGAGCAAAATCGGTTTGAAGACAATAGATGCCGTATGGAATATGCTGGAAAAGTATGGGAAAAAAGAGGACCATGTTGGCCTGTATGCCCGATCCTTTCTACTGTGCGGAATGGGAGAGTATCGGAAATCGGCAGAACAATTCGAGCTGTTTCTCGGTTTAATCGAACCGAACGATATCGACAGCTTTCAGCAGCAGATAACGGAATATTTTCTGCTGCTGATCTCGCGCAAACAGCTCCACCTGGCGCGCAACCTGTTCGAAACAACGAGACTCCCGCTAAAGGAGCTGATCAGGCCGGTCTATTTTGCCTTGATGACGCTGATGAAGGAGGAGTTCCCCAAAGAGCATGCCCGATTGGGGTCGGAGCTAAAAGAGACCGTCGACGAGGTGTTGGACAGAATCAAAGCGCTTGCTTCCGACAGGTAAGGGAACCTCCGCAATATATAGCGGCTATGCCGAGTAGCTACGAAGTTTTTCAAGCCGCTTTGTAGCGAACGCCAAAAAATATAGCGTACAGTACCGGAATGACGACCAGCGTCAGGCCGGCGGAAACAACCAGCCCTCCCATGATGGTCACCGCCATCGGTCCCCAGAAATCCCCGCTTATCGCCAGAGGATAAAGGCCGACGGAGGTGGTGATCGTCGTTAGCAGAATGGGGAAGGCCCGCCTTTTCCCGGATTGCACGATCGCCTCGATCGGCGCGATACCGGCTTCCAGGTTGAGCTGAACCTGCTCCAATAGAAGAATGGCATTGTTGACGACGATTCCGGCCAGGCTGATCACTCCCAACAGAGCCAAAAAACCGAACGAGTAGCCGG
Source organism: uncultured Pseudomonadota bacterium (assembly GCA_964562335.1). GTDB lineage: Bacteria > SAR324 > SAR324 > XYD2-FULL-50-16 > XYD2-FULL-50-16 > CAZJUM01. Next base: position 1,419 of record CAZLTI010000067.1, read on the forward strand.
TAGCAAGCAAACCTAGCACGATGCCGAAAAAAGAGAGCGGGATCGTCATCAGGATAATCACCCTTTTCCGAACGTTGGAGAATTGCGCCACAAGGATCATCACCATCAGTGCCAACGCCAGCGGCAGCTGAATCATGATGCTGTCGTTGGCCTTGCGGCTGGCGTCCTCCTCACCGCTGAATGTCACGCCGTATCCCGTTTCAAAGGGAATACTCTCTATTTTGGCCTTCAACTCGTTCAAAATATCGGCAGCCGTTCTCGACCCGACAAGATAGGATTCGACGGTGATAGTGCGCCTGCGGTTCAAATGGCGGATTTTCCCCGTCTCCCAAGCCAGATTGATATTGGCTATTTGCAGCAGGGGAACCGAAGCTCCCCGACCGGTATTGAGACTGATATTTTTCAGAAAGTTGAGGGAGGAGCGCTCTTCGCCGACCGATCTCATGATGATGGGAATGGTTTTGTCTCCTTCGCGGTACTCGGTCGTCCGATATCCGCTAAAGGCGGTCGATAGCGAGTAGGAGATATCCCGAGTACTGACGCCGACTCGCCGTGCCTGGTCCTGGTGTACGTTGACCCTAATCTTGGGAATCAGGTCTCCCCAATCGTTGCGAACGTTTCGGGTGCCTCGAATGCCGACCATCATCTCCTCAATCCGTTTGGCATAGGCATACAGCCTGTCGAGATCCTTGCCGTATACCTGTATCTTCAGCGGCGCGCCAACGGCCGGGCCGGAATCCAACATCTTTACGGTCGCCTCCGCATCGACAAAGTTATCGCTAAAATAGCGGGGCAATTCGTCCACCATTTGCCGCGTTTCGCTAAAATTGCCGTTGTTGACGACAAACTGGGCATAGTTGGCCGCCCTTTGATCCCCCGTCACCCCTGCCTGGAAACGCGGACCGCCCTCGCCGATATAGATCGCCATCGACTTAATTTGCTCCCCATAGCGGGACAGGATATCCTTCTCGGCTTTTAGCACTTCCGCTTTGGTTTTGTTGTAGTCGGTGCCTTCCGGCAGACGAAAGTCGATCAGAAACTGAGCCCGATCCGAAGGCGGGAAAAAGACAAAGTCGAGCAAACCCATTAGCTGAATCGTCCCCGCGAAAACCACCACCACCGCAATTACGGTCGCATATTTGAATCGCAGGCAGAAACGCAGGGTCTTTTCGTAGAGCCCCGACGTTTTTTGGACAATGCGGGAGGGTTTTTTCTCGACTTTCGGCTTCAGCAGCTTCTCGCATAGCATCGGCACCATTGTCATCGACACAAAAAAGGAGGCCAGCAGGACGAAACCCACCACCCAGGCAATGCTGTTGCAGAAGAGACCCACTGCCGAGCGAGCCGTGGCGACGGGTAGAAAGGCGGTGACGGTAGTGGCGGTCGCCACCAAAAGGGGTATAGTCAACTCCTTGCCGGAGCGGATGGCCGCCTCGGTTTTGCTCATCCCCTCCCTGATATAGATGCCGATGTTTTCGGTCATGACGATACCGTTGTCCACCAGCATTCCCAGGGCGATAATCAGCGAGGCGATGGAAATTTGATGGATGGGAATATCGAACCACTGCATAAGAATGACGGCAATCAAAAAGCTAAAGGGGATCAAGGAACTGATAATGAAACCCTCCCGCCAACCGAGCATCAGAATCATGGCAATACCGACAATCAACACCGCCTGCCACAAATTGGTAATAAAATTGTCGATCTTCAGCTGTACCCATTTGGGCTGATAGTTGAGAATATGGAACTCGACTCCCAGATACTGTTCCTGCTCCTTTTCCCGTAGAAATTTCCGCACGTTCTTGCCGAGGGTCAGTATTTGGCCTCCGTCGACCATCTCGACCACAATGCCGACGGCATCCTGCCCCATGAATCGCATTTCCATTTCCGGCGGATCGACATAGGTTCGCCTAAGCGTAAACAGATCCTTTATGAAAAAGGAGGTATTGGAGCCGGGCAGGTTGACGATCGTATCGGCGATGTCTTCCACTTTTTGGAACTCGCCGGTGGCCTCGATCCGAACCGACTTCGGCCCGACTCTTACCTCTCCGCCGGGCTGCAAGATGTTCTGCTCGAAGAGAATATTGGCCATCAGCTGGGGATTCATCCCCAACTCCGCCATTCGCGTATTGGAAAACTCCAGGAAGATCTGCTGACGCTGTTCGCCGATCACATCGACCCGCGACACATGCTCCATTCTGCCCAACTCTTTTTTCACGTTCTCCGCGATTTCGATCAGTTCGCGGTTGGAAAAACCGTCCCCGGTGACCGCCGCCACTATCGATTTGGATTTGCCGAAATCGCTGTTCAGCCAGGGAATCGACGCCCCGGACGGCAGCGTCCCCTGCAAGTCGTCCAGTTTTTCTCCGACTTTGTCGAACACCGGTTTGGTGTCGTAAACGGCCTCGTCCACCGTCAGAAAAACGTAGGAAACGCCGGTGGTCGAGGTGGAGGTGATCTCCTCCAGATCGCTGATCTCCTTCATCTTCTGCTCGATTTTTTCCGTGATCAGCTCCTCCATTTTTAAAGGAGCGGCTCCAGGAAATCGGGTCACTATCACGGCGTTCCAAGTGGGAAACTTGGGATTCTCCTGCTTGGGTATGGTATTGATGGCGTTTATTCCCAGCAAAACGACCAGGATATAAAAGAAGAAAACCACACCTTTATGGTTAAGCGTGTATTTGGTCATGTGAGCTCTTTAACGTCTATGGTCGATCACTTGGATCGACGGTCTACTGGATGCCGTTCATTAAGCGCACTTCCATATCGTCCCTGAGTTTATGAATGCCGGCCACAATCTGGACATCGCCGAACTCCAGTCCCTCTATCACTTCCACGGTTTCCCCCTGTAGGCTGCCCAAAACGACTTTCCGTCGTTTGGCGGCGCCCTTTTCCCTGTCGAACAGCCAGACGTATTTCTCCCGAGTGACCTTGTCCTGCAAAATGGTGTGGATTGGAACGGTCGGATAGGAGGTGGAACGATCCTCGATCTTGAAGGATACGTTGGCGGTCATTCCCGGTTTGATCAGGGAGCCTCGGTTGTCGATTTTAATAAAGACCGGATAGGTCAAAGTCTGCGCATCGGCCGTGATGCCGATCTTGTGGATGACACCTTTGTATTGCTTGCCGGGCAGTCCCAAGAATCGAACCTGAACCTCCCGACCTTGAAAGACCCTGGAAATCAAAGAGTCCGATACGCTGATCCGAACCTCCACCTGGCTGATATCGATAAGAGTAAATATGGGCGTTCCGGCATTGACCTGCTCGAAGCTGGAAATGTGTTTTTTGGCAATGATTCCGCCGAACGGTATGGCTAGCTCCGTGTAGCCAAGGTTTGCCTTGGCCTGGTTGAGGCTGGATCGGATTGCCCGCACTTGGGCCTCCTGGGCTTGGATCTCCTCCTCCCGGCCGCCTGCACGAGCCTTTTCCAGCTCCTTTTTAACGGTTTCGACATTTTGAATGGCCTGTTCCAATTGGTCGCCCACCTGAATTTGGCCGCTTTTCGCCTGTTCCCACTGAGAGCGCTTCAACTCCATATTGGATTTGGCGTTGTCCAGATCTCGCTTGGAGGCTGCCTGCTTGACATATAACTGGTTGACTCGCTTGTTTTCCGAAATAGCGGCGTCCAGCGAAGTCTTGGCGCTTTTGACGGCGGCCTCCGCACTTTTGATAGCCGACTTTGCGCTACGAACTGCCGCCTCGGCGCTCTTTCGTTTGCTTTCCAGGATTTTGATATCCTCGTCTCTAGCGCCGCGCGTAAGCTGAGCCAACTGAGCGAGAGCGCCCTGCAGTCGATTCTCAAGCTCCCGAACTTTGATTTTGTAGTCGCTGTCGTCTATTCTAGCGGCTATTCGGTTGGCGGAAGCCCGTTGCCCCTCTTCGAAATAGACCGCCTTTACCGAACCGGGGACGCGGAAACTCAGAACGGACTCTTTCATTCCCCTGGCGGTGCCGCTGAAGGAGTTGTTGGCGGCGGTTAGGTTTCCCTCGCCCACTACCTGCACTTTTACCGGACGAACACTCTTTTTTTCCACCTCCGGCACCTCCTTTTCACAGGATGCCAAAGCGAAGAGAACAACCGCCAATCCTACAAACAATAAAGATCGCATGTGCATAATAAACCCCTGTCGCTGGATATTCTACGGCTACAGTCGGCCGATAACGCCATTGTGAATCCATTCGGTAAATTTAATCGCCTCTTCCATACTGGGATCGATTATCGCGTCCAGTTTATCGATTTTTGCCAGCAGATCGACCATCGATTGAATCAAGGCAAACTGGTGGACAACCAGGTTGATTTCACCGAGGCTGACGGTCGATTGGAAATCGAGCAGTTCCATCATAGTAATGCTACCTTCCCGATAGGAAACCCGGCCCAAAGCAAAACTTTCCCGGGCATTTTGCAGGCTGTTCTCGGTCAGTTTCAACCTTCGACGGTTGCTGAAATAGGTGGCCAGCAGGTTTCGTATGTCCCATGCCAAATCGTCCCTTATTTGATCCCGCCTCTTGGAGGCCTCCGCAATTTTGCGGTCCGCTATGGCCGCCTCCTTGAACCGTTTGCCGCTGCCGTATATCGGTATGTTCAGGCTCATCTGCGCCGACCAGCCGCTGGTGTTGGCATCGTCATATTTGTCCTCGGCCCCTATGGCCTTTTCGGCGGAGGTAAAATCACGCCGACTGTGGGACAACCGCCGGAACCAGGAGGCACCGAACTCCAACCTGGGCAAAAACTGGCTACCGACCCGTTTCCTTTCCAGCATGGCCTGTTGGACCTGCTGTTCCGCCAATTGCAATTCCTCCGAGGAGGATAGGGCCAGCTCCAATAGAAAACTTTCAAGCGCCTCCCACTCCTTCAGGGTTTGGTACTCATCGAGGGGATTGGGAACATTCTCGTCCTGCAGGTACTCTTTCGCCTCCAAATGCACTTCGTCTTTCGTCTTCAAGCGCAATAGGTTTTTGAAATCGGTTTCGGCAGCGATGAATTGCTCCACGGCAGTGGAGAGTTCGATACGCGCATTTTCATAACCGCTGTCGACCCGCAGAACGTCTCCCTTTCCGGTCGCCTTCAACTTGTACCGAACCTCTGCGATCCCCCGAAGTTTTTTGTAGGTAAGCAGATCCTTTTTGCGAATATCGATAATCTCCTTGTACTGCAGCACATGTAAATAGTTCCGTACCACTTGGGTGGCGATCTCTTTGCGCAAATCTTTCGTGACGGTCGCGGCCATTTCGGTTTGCAGTTTTGCCGTATCGATCATGTCGTTCAGTTCCGGGTCCCACAGGTTTTGGCTCAAGGCGACATCGAACTTCGATTCGGAGCGTGGGCTGGGGGAGACATCCGCGCGAGTATCGTCGATCTTCGTATAGTTTAGCCCCGCATCCAGATAGGGCCAGTATCCCCGTTTCGTCTTCTCCAACTGCAGTTGGCTCTGCAATGCCTGCTCCCGGTCGATCCGGATTTGGTAGTTTTCCCTCATCGCCATGTCTACCGCCTCCTTCAGCGTCATTTTGCGCTTCCCTTTTTCGGATTCCACCAGACGCGAATCGAACCAATGGCTAAGGGGGATGCTGAATCCGACTTGATTGGCCACCTCTACGTTAAAGGTCAAATTCAGCTTAACCGGATCGAGGATGGAAATTTCGTGGAGAGGAATGCCGCCGAGAATCATATTGATTTTGACGGCATAGGTTCTACCGATTTCGCGATAGTCCTGCTCCGTCACCGTCAGCATGGCACCCTGCCGGATGCCTCGCATACCATGTCTGTTCAGGGTGGCGATTTTCCGTTCGGCAAGAAGACGGTAGACCTCGCCGATCTGCTTTTCGGAAAAGCCGAACAGGTCGCCCACCGCTGCCAGTTCGACCTTGAGATCGGCCAGTTTTTCTCGATAGTTGTCCGGCCGTAGCGCGACAGTCTCCACCTCGACGCCTGCCGCTTTGCCGACGGCTTCGACGAATTCGGATAGATGGCGCGGACGCGAACCGACGGGTTCGGGCGAAGAGACTATCGTAACCATCTCCCTTTTGACCCATCCTTGGGGAGTCCGCAGCCATTTTTCGCTCTCGTGAAAAAAGGGAAAGCTTTTTGTTTCCGCATCCGGTTTCATCCGGCTGACAATGGGGCTTTCGCCTGTCGGTGCCGAAAATACGTCCACCGCCGAATCTCGCACTTCGAAACGGCCGACGGACAGCGGTGCGCCGGATACTCTGCCAAGCGGCCGAATTTGACTGTTTGCGCAGAGAGTCTCGGAGCAGACTACGGCCAGCCGATTCAATTTGAATAGGGATTGCAGGGCATAAAAAAGGGATGTCTGGAAGGAGGGATCGTAGGAGGTCGTCCAGTTGCGTTCTATCGGCTTGAGCGACTTTTCGTCCAGGAATCCCAAATAGAAGGGAAAATCGACCTGTGATGAAACTACCGGTCTGTTCAAAGGAGAATTGCGGTGAACGGCCAACGCGGATAACGTTCCCATGGTGACAATCAGATCCAGGGAGGGATCGGCCAACAGTTTTTTTACGTGCGCATCGATCGATCGGCTGTCGAAGTTGCCGACCTGATCGGCTCCGGGTGGATAAACCACTCTGTACTGCCCCTCCGCCAGCAGCTCCAGCTCCTGTTTGATGGCGCTCAAAGTCTCGTCGTACTCCCAATAGTTGCCGTCTCTGACGACTCCTATGCGAACCTCCGAAAGTGCCGCCAATGCCGTTTGAAGCCCAAACGACAGAACAACGGACAAAAAAAGGAGCCGCTTAAAGAGCCGGTTGAAATTGCTGCCAGTTCGCTTCATGCCTTCCCCGAATGGTTGGTGTCGTCGTTCGAAAATGTAACTTCCCTAGTTCCGTCTTAATACCGTAGGGCAACAACGGAGAGAAAAGGGTCGAGCCGATTCGCTAGAAGCTGTATTTGATGCTGGCGAATATCTTATCGTTTTTGCGGTAGGGGTACAGCCTGGCGTCCTTTTCTTCCGCCTCGTACAATATTGCGCCCAAAGTACCGGTCAAAGCATCGATAAAATCGTACTCCACATTTCCCCTCAGCACAAAACCGTCGTCGTCCGACAAATGGATCCCCATAAGTTTGGTTTTCAGCGCGTCGTTCATCGCAGAATAGTCAAACATCAGATAATATGCAACGGCAGTTTCGCGAGAGAAGAGGTTCTCCTCATACTCTTCGATTTTGCTTTTTACTCCCTCTAGGGTGATCGTCAGGTCGCTGATGCCGGAGTATTCGACTCCAACCATAACCCGAACCTCTTTTTTTCCCATCCAGGTTTTGACGGCTTTCGAATCCTCGCCGTACTCGCCTTCGGGCAAACCCGCCATCTGTTTGCGCAGATCCTCCCTTCCTTTGGCGAGGTTGTACTTTTTGGCCAATTCCGCTTTGTAGAGCCAGGAACCCGAAGCCAGGCTACCGTCAAATCCCAGACTCCAAATGCGCTTGTGTTTCGGCGTTACGGTCAATTGCATTTGAGAGCCCGACTTCACCGCTTTCGTAAAATCCAGATAGGGCTCGTCGTCATAGCAGTTGGCATAGACAAGCGCCACGTCGCCGCCATTGAACAGCTTCGAAAAACGCAGCGCAAATTCGGTATTTGCAACCTCGCTGTCCGGAATTTGTTCCTCCTCGATAGCGATAGCCCCTCCTCTCAGGGAAACAAACGGGTCGAATTCGGATCCTTTGACGCCCATTTTGTTGCCGCGAATTTCGTGTATCGCCACGAAACTGACATCAAAGGAACCGAAGACTTTCGTAAACTTGGAGGCGACGACCGGCAGACGGGCATCCTCCAGGTCCACCATTCCCAACTCTCTTTGATATCTGGGATTCACCATATCGTTGATTTGACCGTAGTTCGAAACTCCCCAGGCGACTACCTGCCGGCCGAAGCGAAAATAGATCTGATTCGGGAAACTGCCGTCGACATAAAAATCCCGAATCTCCACTTCGCTCTCGTATGTTTCGAGCGTTTCATCCGAAAACTCGTCGCGACCGCGGTATTGGTAGGCATAATCGTAAAATCCGTTGATATTGAGTTTCGATTTCCAAATCTCCGAGAATGTGTAGTCGAACGTTAGATTGACCGAACTTTTCAGCTTGGCCCATTCCGGATCTTCGTAGGCAAATCCATAGGAAACGGCCTCTTTGACGAATCCGCCAAAGGTAAGAGCGGATTGGCTCTCCGAAGCGCCAAGGATTTTGTCGACATCGAAATCCAACGCACCGTTTAACCCCGCACCGAGATCTTCATCCTCCTCTCCATCGCCGAAACCCGCCAAGTCCGACTCCTCGTTCCCATCCTCTTCAAACCCCGCCAAGTCCGATTCTTCGTTTCCGCCCTCTTCAAACCCCGCCAAGTCCGACTCCTCGTTTCCGCCCTCCTCCAGCGAGCCCTCCGCCGCATACGCTTGCGGAATCCACGCAAACGAACCGCCGCCAAACGGCGGACGACCGGATGCCGAAACGAACAGCAGAGCGGCTGCGGCAACGAACATGCATATGCTTCCGTTTTTCATAAGCCTCTTATCATTCTCTGTACGGTAAACATGGAATCCTCTATCGGCTCGTTGTACTTGGTATTCTTGAACAGGAGCACGGTTCGATGCTGCAGGCTGCGCGCACGTCTCTTCTTGGTTGCGATGCTCCCCTTGTAGGTTCTCATCTCCAATTCCCGAGCCGTCCAAATTCCCTGGATTTGTTCGATCTTGCGGGCGAAGAACAGTTTGGTCTTTTTGCCCTTTTTTACCCAGATGCGCGATCGGACAACCATAAAATTGTCCTTCCGAACCCAGCTTACCCGCTTGAGATACCCGATCTCCTTCAGTATACTCTTCAATTTCTCCTTCTTGGGCAGGGACTGGATAATCCAGCATTCGTGGCCGTCGACCACGGGATTCAATTTTGACTTGTCCTTCGCGGAGTATTTTTCGGTGAATTTGTAGTCCCAGTCGTTGATTTCGGTCGACTCCATATCGGCATAGCTGAAATCGCTTCCCATAAACGGATCCTTCTTCTTGCCTCCCGCAATTCTGGTTTTGATGTTTCCGGCCGGCAGATAGAGCCATTTGTCGTCCTCCTGCGCGTCGTCGTCCTTTTCCCAGGAGAGTAGCGATACGTTCCGTTTGTCCGCAGGTTTTGTGAAAAACAGAATGGACTTGTCGTCCTCGCCGTAGTCCTTGCGGAACGATTTTAGCTCAAGCAGCCGCTTTTGTCCCCTTTTGTCCACCTTGACCATGACGATATAGTTGTTGACGGTATCGCCGTCGTCTCGGTCGTCCACTTTTTTCATAATTTCGAAGGGGGACAGATCTTGGGAAAAAACCGTCTGAGCGATCAGAATCGCCATCAGTCCGATAGCCGCAGGAAGTATTTTTTTGAATGGAATCCGCATGTTTTTCTCCTGTTTGAATTGTTGGCCGACCGATCGGTCGGCTTCGAAGAAGCTACGGTAAATATCTATTTCGCATGGAGGTTATTTGGTGCGCTCCGGGTAGACGACAGTCAACAAAGCGGGAGCCAGAACGATATCCGCCACGAATGCCGTCGTCAAAGTAATACCGGTAAGACACCCAAAAGCGAACAGGTTGTTGAGCGATGCCGCCATAAAGATCAAAAATCCGGTGACCAGCGTCAGGGAGGTGACCGATATGGCCCTTCCGGCCGTCAGCAGCGATTCCTCGATGGCCTTTTTCGTGCTGCCGGTGATTTCATGGTATTTTCGAAAATTGTAAAAAATATGGATCGTATCGTCGACCGCCAACCCGATGGCGATGCTGCCGATCAGCAGCGTGAACATGTCGAGTTTGATATCGAACCATCCCATGAAACCAAGCGTCAGTATGATCGGGAGCAGATTGGGGATCATGCTGAGCAGCCCGATTTTCAGTTTTCCCAGCAACAGAATCATCAAAATCGTTATGACGACTCCGGCAATCGAATAGCTGACAAGCATGCTGTTGATCATGGCATAGATGGTTTCCATAAACAAAACAGCCAGGCCGGTCACGACCACATCGACCTCCGAACCCATCACGGTGTTGGCGTACTCCTCGATGTCGTTGACAAAATCGACTATAGTCATGGCATCCATCCAGGGAAGTTTCATCATAACTCTTGTCTTGCGAAAAAGCGAGTCCACCTGGTTTTCCAAATCGTCCGTTCCGCTGTTTTCAAAAAGCAGAAATTCCTGAGCGATCAAGGCGCGCTTGTCCGGAATGGCGTAGTACTCTTCCCGATTCGCGTTCAGCGCCTTATGGATCTCCTTCAGCGTATCGGCCAACGAGACCGTCTTTTGCACCAGCGGCAACCCCCGTTCGTCTTTATACTGCTTGGCGCGGTCCGTTATTTCATCGATGTTTTGCAGGATCTCCGGTTCGTATAGTCCATTTTCCTCCTTGGTCGTCAGTACCACCTCCATGGACACTGAACCCTTAAGCTCTAAATCGATTCTTTCCGTATTTTGTCGTATGGCCGCATCTTTCGGGAGCCATTTCAAATTGTTGTGGGACACCTTGAGAAAGGAGATACCGATCATGGCGGCAACAAAAATAGCAAAAGACAGGCCGATGACTTTCCAGGGATGCGTGTTCGCCAAACGGCCGCTTGCGAGCAGAATCCTGTCCAGCCAGTTGATTTTTTCGGTCTGCTTCCGAAGGATGGGGCGCACCGGGAAAATGGAGAGCAGAACCGGGATCAGCGTCAACGTATAGAATAGAGCCAACAGCACCCCAAAAGCGGAAAACCTGCCCAGATCGGCAATAGGTGCGATCTCGGCGGCGCTAAAGGAGGCCAGACCGGCAGCCGTCGTCAGACTGGTCATGACGATCGGCAATCCGGAGTGTGCAAAGGCCCAGACGATGGCGTTTTTTTTGTCGGTTCCGTCATATTGTTTGAAGAACATCGCCACCAGATGAACCGAGGCTCCAACCGCGATAGCCAGCAAAAAGGAGGGCAGTATCATGGTGGGCAGCTTGAGGGGGACGTTCAGAAGCGTCATAAACCCTAAAGTCGATATGACGCTTACGATAACCGTGGCCAGCGGTATAAAAATGCCAGCCGCCCTGCGGAACAGGAGGAACAGCAGAACGGCGATAGCGGCTATGGCCAGTCCGGTAAAACGCCTCATGTCTCTTTTCATGACCTGCTTCAAATATTCGGTGACAACAGGGGAGCCCGCCAGGTACACTTGAAAGTCCTCTTGTCGATATTTTTGGATGATATTTTGAATCGCCAGAATGATTTCCGAGATCTCTTCCTCTGTTAGGAGTGCCAGCTCGTCGCTTTCGCTCTCCAACTGAGAATAGGCCTCCGTTTTGATCAAAATCGCCGTAAAACTGCCCTCTTCCGAAATCAGCAGATTTTTATAGAGCGGATGGGAAAGCACATACCTCTTCAGCTCCTCTATTTCCGAGTCGGTTTCCGGCAGATCCTCCAACAGATCCTCCACCAGCAGCTCCCCCTCCTCTCCTCTGGTGGATCGGGCGTTGATCAGGCTGTCGATATCGTTTAGCAGCGGCGTTCCCTCTTCCAATTCGTCGTGAAGGGCTTTCAGCCTTTCCAGGAACGGCAGAGTGAAAATCCGCTCGGACTGGATCATCACGACAATCATTTCATCGCGTCCGAATTGATCCCGGAAGGCGTCGTATTCGATCATAGCGTGATCGGTTTTATGAAAGAAGCCTTCGGTGCTGGTATCGATTTTGGCGTTTCTCAGCTGAAATCCCAAACCGCCGACAATGCAGAGAATGATCGTCAATACTATCCAGCGGTATCGTATGGCAATTTCGGCAAATTGCTCGAATTTCTTTTCAATGCGCTCTCTCAGTTTCGCCATGGTTGTCTCCGTTGTTGGATGAATAGCGACTACTGCCGTATAACGACCGTTCGTTCACAGATTATGTTCGATGAACCGGTAAAAAGTCCCAAAACCGTCATTCCCGCGAAGGCGGGAATCTGTAGTCAACT
>CAZLTI010000068.1:0-13328 GCA_964562335.1 uncultured Pseudomonadota bacterium
CCATAATTTGGTAATTAAATTTAATATTATCAGTATATTAAATTGGTCCGACCCCATTATGTTTATTTGTTATCGAGTTTTATCTATTTTCATTGTCTATAATTTTTCGAATAACTTTCTTTAATTGCGGTATTGATTTTTTGATTGTTTCCCATAAAATATCGGTTTCCGTTTCCCAATAGTGATGAGCCAAACGATCTCTCATTCCTCCAACCGCTCTCCATGGAATCTCCGAATATTTACCAGTCAAAGAAGCAGGAAATCTCTTGACGGCTTCACCAATGATTTCAAGTTCTCTTTCGACTGCACGAATTGTTTTTTCATCCATAGAAAATGTTCTATAGTCGAGTTCCGAAGGTACGAACCTCTCTATAGCTTCAATTGCGTTCATCACATCCGAAAGAAAATGAAGATTTGTTCTTTGAGTCATATATAAACCACCTCTTCCATTATTTTTTTTTTCAATGGAGGTTTCAAACCATTGATGGTGACCAAGTCAACCTTAATTCCGATAAGCTTGCTTAAATGTTGCTCCAATTCTATTAAGGTAATAATAGTTGGTGCGGCTTTATAATCTATCAAAATATCTATATCGCTGTCCTGCTCCTGCTCACCTCTGATATAAGATCCAAAAACTCCCAAACGATTAATACTGTATTTTGTCTGAAGCATAGCTTTATGCTCCGACAAATCTTGCTTGATTTCGCTAAAATTCTTCATCTTAAGAAATAGGCGTTCCCCGGTTGTTGAGCAAATTCGGAACCGAGGAGAAATGCCGGAAGGCACGTGAAAAGATAGAGTGGCCCGACGGGTCCGAATGCGAAGGCAGCGGTCGCGACTCATATCCTACTTGAAATCCAGGAATATGTACCAATGCAGCCGCTACAAGCATCAAACGATTGTTACTCGAGATACCGTAGAAGAGTCGGATATAAAAATCAATTGCCCCGCGCATTCTTTATACTGTCATCCAACTAAGGGGAGGTTTTCTTCTTGCCGGAAAGTGAACATATGTCTATTATAGTGCCGGAATGAATGAACGGTATGCAATGAAGGCGGAAGATGGACGATGTAAGATCGAATCTTGCGAAGCGTTTTCCAAAGGCGTGCTTCGAGGCGACCTCCGCGTATGCTTCGCAACGGAAGTTGGCTTCCGGCGTGCCGGAGATCGATGCGTTTCTAGCGGGCGGGCTGCCGGTGGGGAAGGTGACCGAGTTCGGCATGCCGCTGGGGCGGGAGGGACGAACGGTTCTGCTGCAGTTCCTGATACGTGCGACTCGGGGAGCGGGTTCGCCCCCGCTGTGGTGCCTATGGGTCTCGTCGCATCAAAATCTTGAGGTGTATCCTCCGTCCTGGTACGCTAGGGGAGTCGCTCCGGGGAGGATCGTTTTTGCGGATTCGCAGGCCCCGACGAAGGATCTGAAGCGCGCTATCGTCAGTCCGTTTTTCGGGCTGATCGTTTTGGACGCGCCGAAGGAGTTCGCCAAAAACGACTGCCTGTTCGTCAATGTCCAGGCACGACGCAACCGGCAGGCGATTCTGCTGGTACGGGACTTTTTCCTTTCCAATTCAAAGGGCAACGTCTGGTCGGCGCTTCGCATCAACTGCTGGAAAAGGCATGCGCACAATCAGTTCGTGCTGCGTGCAATTCGCGGACTGTCCGATCGGGAACTGTGCATAGACGGAGATCTTTTGCAATGACGGGGTCGGAAAACCGCCGGTGGGGAGGCGCATTCGTAGCGATCGAGACCGATAGCGAGAGTCGCGGCCAGTTGCAGGTTCTTACTACCGAAGCGATGCGGTGGAAGGAGAGAATTTGGATCATGGACGTATCGCCGTTTTTGAACTACTGGCATCGCTTGGTCGCCCGGTCGCACGGTACGCTGACGGGGCTTTGGCGACAGGTACTGAACCAGACTTTCGGCACTCTAGCCGATCCCTATTCGGACAGGGTGATCTCCTTCGTTGCGAACTATCGTGCCGCTTGCGCCCGCAACCCGTGGAGAGCGCTGCTGCTGCTCTATGGCATGAAGGAAAAAGATGTGTGCGGGTTGGTGGGGGAAGCGAGCCGGTTCGGATGCACTCTCCTGCGTAACCTTTCTTGGGAGAGCTGGTGGCAGGCGGTAACGGATGCGGAAGAGCATCTGTCGCGTCTGCAATTCAGGCAGTTCGGACGTTCCGCCTTCAGGCGCCAAAACAGGCGGTTGCGATTGGCAGCCGAGCGTTTGGGATTCAAGCGTCCCCAGGATATGAAAATTCTCGACTACGGCGGAATCGAATCGCGCTACGGCACGACTTTGGCCGACCTGTGGCAGCTCTTGCACGACGGAGACGATACGGAAGGGCAGGCGCCGCACCAAATGGGGTTTCCCTGGGAGAGTTGGAAATTTCGCCTTCCGCCGACGGTGAAGCGCCATATGGACTATCCTCTTTCGCTTTGGGATCGTATCCGCCCGTTGCTGCGCGACGATATGGACCGGCTCTGCCACCGGATTGCGTGTGACGACGAGCGGGTAACGGAGATCGACTGGCACCTTACGTTGGAGGATATGAATATGCCGGCAGTTCCCATACGCTTCAAAAATCCCCACGATCTAAAGAGCGAGAGAGGGAAGCATACGACGGCTCTTCTGCAGGCCGAATACGCATTCGAGCGCGATAGAAAGGCACGTTGTGCGCAGATGGTGCAGGATGAAGCGGTGGACTTCGTTCCGGGAATCGTTTCTTGGAGGCTGTGCGTCGTTGGCAGTATAACGGTTCCGCCGGTGGTACGGGACCTGTTCGGCGAACTGTGCCAGACCGCTTCCGAGGAGGAGACTCTATCGCGTTTGGAAAACGAGCTTCCCGTTCCCCTGCGGAAATTCGGCCCGTGCGGAGATTGGCTGCCGGAGGACTCCTATGCGGTGCAGGGGCTGTGCGGGAGCGATCCGGCCTCTTCGAATGAAATGGCGACCCTTTCGCTGGATGCGGCGGCGAAAAAAAGGCCGCTCTACATTCGGCGCTCTCCCCTGCCGCTACCGTCTATCGGCCGCTTCGACGCCGGAGAGTTTTTGGAAAGCACTATGGACAAATGGTGGAAGGAGGAGGGCGGGAACCTGGAGCGCGACTACTACAGATATGTCGACCCAGAGGGGAATTCCGGCTGGATATTTCGCGACTCGTCGGGGAAATGGTACCAGCATGGTATTTTCGGTTGATCGATGGCACGAGCGGACTTGCCGTACCGGGGTTTTCCTTTCCGATCGGCGCCTTCCGTCAACGGGAGCTGTCAGGGCGGATTTTCATGAATCGAAGCTCCCTATAGATGATTCAGGTTTTCCTTGCGAAATCTGGAGTCCGGCAGGTCGACCTGTTGGTAGTCGCTATACAGCATCCAGGTATAGTGACCTTTGAAGAGAGGATTGATCAATAGCAATTTTTGCAGTTTCTCCCCATCTCCCACTTTGGTAAAGGATTTGTACAGCGCCACTTTCAGCAGTTTCCCCGAAAACGCATAATGGTCGCTTTTCACCGGCTTGAACGTTTCCCGGTCTACCCAATATTCGATATGACCATAGGTTACCTTGCGGTCCACGGCTTTCAGGAACAGGTGGTAGCATTTTTTTCCCTCCACCGTCGCTTCCCCTTTCAAGGTGGCGGTATAGTCGTCCGCAAAATTGACTCCCGCAGTGTCTCCGTTGCTTGCTTCTCCCATGAGCCGCTGGGCGGGAGAAATTCGGATCACTTTGCGGGTGTGAGGAATGTGAAACCATAAATCCCGTCCGGCAAATAGCATGGCGCGCCCTTTGTCCCGGTTGGGCGCAAGATACAGCACCAGCGAACTTCCGGATTTTACCTCCACCTGTAGAGTGGCACTGCGGTTGGCCTTGTCGGGCTTGTGACTGACGACCTTCAATCGAAAGGTAAAGGAGCGATCTTGAAATCCCCTAAATCGATCCGCCTTTTCGATAATCTCCTGCGCAGTAGGCGCGGCGAACAGTGGCAATAGGGAATATAGGAGCACGAATGCGACAAGCGATAGACTTTTTTTCATGGCTTTTTTTCTTTTCTGGTGTCGGTAACTGCTTGCTTTATACGAATCGCAAGGCATCGATGATCTTAATTCGGGCCGCTTTCAGAGCCGGGTACAGGCTGGAAGCGACGGAAGCGCTCAGTCCCAAAATAAAGGACTCTACCAACAGAGAGTAGATGACCATCACCTGGATCGGAAATCCTTTGGTGGAGCCCGGCGGCGGCGGCATCATAAGACCTGCGGCGGAAATTCCCTTTGCAGCCAGAATTCCGGCCGCTATCCCCAAAATTCCCCAAAAAACTCCAAGATAGGTGGCCTCCAGTACAAACAGGCCGACGATTTCGTTCCTGGTGTTTCCCAGGGCTCGAATCGTGCCGATTTCCGTCGTGCGTTCCATAACGGCCATCATCATGGTATTGGCAATTCCCAGAATAACGATTGCCATTACGATCACCTTGATAAAACCAAACACGTAGTTAAACAGTCTCACCACCTTGGGATAAAAGACATCCAGTTCGCTCCAGGTTCGTATTTCGGTATCCAGTCCATTTTGAGCGAACAGGTTTTCCAATCGGTTTCTGACCGGATCCGTGTCTTCCGTCTCTTCCAGCAGGATGACGATTCGAGTAATGGCGTCGGTATACATCAAGTTTTGGATATGGGGGAGATTGGCGCGGATGGAGCGATCGTCGACTTCTTTGATTCCCGTGCTCATAATGCCTGCCACTTGAATATCGACCGCATTGACTGCGCCGTCAATCGTACTGGAAAGTAGCGTCAACCAATCGCCGACCTTGATGGCGATGCTTTCCGCCAAGCCTTCCCCCACCAAGGCCGACTCGGGATCGTCCGGAAACAGGTCGTCTCCCTCCAAAATCCTAACGGCCGAGTTCATGATGCCCTCCTTCTCCGCATCGATACCCGTCCCAAATACACCGATGGAGTTCTTGCCGTTGCTAAGCAGTCCCGAAAGGTTGATGCGCTGCGTAACGATTTCGACTTCCGGTTGGTTTTTGGCAATTTCGATCAAAGCGGAGGCGGTTTGGGGAGAGAGCAAATACTTTTCGGGATCGACGTTGCCAAATTCGTTGAATCCTTTTCTAAATACCTGCATATGCCCCAAGCTGGAGCGAATCTTGGTTTCTCTCAGTCCATCGTACATGGATTCGACGAATCCGCCGAAGACGATCAAACTCACACTGCCAAAAACAATCGCCAGCACGGTAATGGTTGTTCTGCGGGTGTTGCGCAGCACATTCAATAAAGCGATCTTGCAAAATAGAATCATGCCTTTTCCTTTGAATGACGGTTCCTATTCTATCGGTCTCAAACAGCGTATTCGCTGTGCCGCGAGTTCGCTTTCCAAAATATTGCCATGTCGACCGATGCTACAGCTCTTCCAAAGACTCTTTCGCTTTTGCGGACCAGGCAGGCGCGTTCTTGAGGGAGGCAACCTGCTGCCAATATTTTTTGGCCATATCCGGTTTTTCCTCGATTTTATACGCCTGTCCCAATTTGTAGAGCAGCATTGCCTTAAAGTCCGCTCCCTGTTTGTCGCCGACGATATCCAACACGGTTTGGAAGTCCCGCAAAGCGTAGTGCGTCCGATTTAAAAATGGAGGCAGCGCCAGCGAGTTGTTTGCCCTCTGCAAAAGCACGCTGATGTTGCGCGGCGCCTTTTTGGCGGCGCGGTCCATCTTCCGCGCTCCCTTTTTTACATATTTCAGTTGGTTTGCGGTTTTTGTTTCGAATTGAGCCAACATGGTCAAGGTACTACCGTGAGCTGCCATCAGCTCGTAATTTTTGGGAAAGAGCCCGGTCGCCTCGCTTAAAAACTTTTCGGCCTTGCGAACCGTCTCCTGGCTCCCGTCGTCCAAACCGGCGATTGCCGAGTACACTATCGCCAGATGGGCAAGCGACTGCCCGTCGTTTGTCTTCTTCCACTCCTGCTCCAACTTCGTGGCCAGTGCGGCTCTTTCTTCCGTCGAATTGGGGATGGGGTACTGCACTGTCGCCTGGCAGACTGGTACACTCGCCAACAAAACAGATAGAGCGACAAATATCGGTTTCATGATTCTCCTCCCTGCTATTGGATAGGGTGGCCAAAGAGTGCGGAACGGCTCCGTTACGTCATTTCGGAGATTTCCGCCCTCGCTTTTTAGGAACTTTTCGTACTTCTTCCCTATCGGGAAACGACCAGACCGTCTTGCAGTTCGACCGTTCTACTTGCCTGACTCATTACGGTTTCCTGATGCGTAACGACGATAAAGGTAAGGTTTCGATTTTGGTTTAGATCCAACATCAGGTCCATAATTTGGTCGGACGTTTTGGAATCCAGATTGGCGGTCGGTTCGTCCGCCAATAGAATATCCGGTTGCGAGACGATTCCCCGAGCGATGGCAATCCGTTGGATTTGGCCGCCCGAAAGCTCGTTTGGGCGGTGTTTCATCTGTTTTTCCAGCCCAACCTGAATGAGGGCCTCCTTGGCTTTCTCCCTGGCATTCTCCACTTTTTTGAGTTTGAGCGGATACTCCACATTTTCCAGCGCGTTTAATACCGGAATCAAGTTAAAGTTTTGAAAAATGAATCCGATATGGTGTCGCCGCAAATAGGACAGCTCCCGATCGTTCATTTGATCTGTGGACTCTCCCGAAATAACGACCGTTCCGGAGGTGGGAACATCCAGGCAACCTATGATATTGAGCGTAGTGCTCTTCCCGCTGCCGCTTTGCCCCTTGAGAACGAGAAACTCTCCCTTCTCGACCGTAAGATCGATTCCCCGCAGAGCGGGCACGCTTACTTTGCCCATGTGGAATGTTTTGGAAATATTTTTCAGCTCTACGACCAGCATTTTTCTCCCCCTTAATCGGCGATTTCAATTGGAATGTCTTGTTCGGCAAAACGCTCGGCGATATTTTGCATTCGTTTTTCTTTTTCTTCGCTACCGACGGGAATGTCCCTCAACTGGCGATAGAAGTCAATGGCCGACCGTCTGCTCTTTTCCTTTGCTTCATCTTCCTCATCGGCGGATTGGTAGCGCAACAGGTGCAGGCGGATGAGAGCGTCCAGAAATTCCATGTGCACCGCAGCGGGCAGATATTGAGAATTCTTCGCGCTCTTTTGCAGATACCACTGCTCGTCCAAGAAAGCATATTGCAACGAATCTCTCCGTCCCTCGATGCCTTCTACCGTGTTGATGCGAAACAGTCTGACATTGAAGTTGTTCGGCTCCAGTTCCACCGCCCGGTTGAGCCCTTCGACGGCGTTGTCCAACCGTATCAGCTTCCAGATTCCCCAGGTAAAATCCCACATGGCTCCGGCCGATTTGGCTTCGTTGCCCCCCCAGACGGCAAGCGATTCGGCATGATTCGGATCGGATTGCAAAGCGCTTTCCAACACTTCGTCGGCGCGCTCCAAATCGTTATGATTGAAGTAGATCAGCCCCAAATCCTTTTTGGGCTCCACTTCATCGGGATAGCTCTCTATCTCCTGTTGCAGCTCCCGGATATTGCCCAGCTCCTCCTGGCTGTACGGCAGCTGCTCGTATGATCTGGGATAGGCGCCCATCGACCAAGCGACGATATTCCCGACGATAAAGTTGATTAAAAGAAATTTGGTCGCATCCGCTTGCGTTATCTTCGATTTCCCCAAACCGGCAGCGTATGTCTGAACCTGCTGAAAGGAGATGGAAAAAAGCAGGATGAAAAAAAGGAGTTTTTTGCTTTTCAACGGATGTAACATTTTTTCCTCCAAAAAAAGTCAATTGACATAAACTCTATCCGCCTCTTTAAATATCCTAACGCGTACTGCCGTCGACGGAGCTGAGATTCCACGGATAGTCGATGAAAATCTGCGTTGCGACCCCCTCTTCGCCGTGGGCAAAATCGAGACGTATCGTCGTTCCTTCCAGAATGAGCCTAGCTCCAACCCCATAGGTAGTGTACACGGTATCGCCCAGCTTCGATCTTGTCTCGGCCACGCTTCCCTGCTCCCAAAAGGCGGCCAGTTGAATGCCCGTCCGGATGGATTTCATGATGATGTAGTCGAAGGGAGTGCGTTCCTCGTTGAGATTCCACCGAAACTCCGTCCCGTAAAATCTGGTATGGGCCGCGAAAAAACGATTCGCCGGATAGGATCTCAAGCGTTGCGTCCCTCCGATAGTGGTGGCCTGGCCATGTTTGTTCAGCAAAATCGTATCCTCTATTCTTTGTCTTTCAATCTCCTCGCAGTTTTTTCTCGCAGTCGTACCGACCGGTATTCTCTCGCAATTCAGACCGATTTCCTTTTTCAGTTCCTCGTAGGTAGTGTTTTTTTCATCCGTGACCACCGCATGCGATTCGTAAAAGTTCCAGACCCAGGTGCTGTACTGCAATACCGGAACATACAGGCTGACATTGTAGTCCTCCACATAGAAGTCGCTGATATAGTCGGGGCGTCCCGTCATCTGCTTACGCAAGTATTCAAAACGAAAACCGACCCTGGGATCCTGTTTGTCGTCCGTAAAATCCAATAGCAATCCTTTGTTGGCATAGTATTCGTCGAAGGTGTCTTTGTCGTTGTTTTGAATTTCTGTGTCGTCCTCGTCCCGCACGTTATTGATCTTATACGAGGCGTCAATGATATGATAGTAGACTTCGAGCATCCGGTCGAAAAAGGAAAGAGTGAGAATACCGAAATAGCCCCTCCCATCCACGTCCAGGGCATAGTAGTCGTCCGGGTCGGAGTCCGCTCCCCTGTGATATCGCGCAACGGGAACGTCGAAGGCGAAATTGCCGATGTCGAAGATTAGGGTTTTCGGGATTAAGTGTACATTCAAGAGGCTGGCGGAAGAGGCGGAAAAAGATCCGTCGATGTTGAAATAGGTAAAATCCATATCCGTATCCATAATGTCGATTGCCGTGCCGCCAGCTCCGAAAGCGGAGCCGTAGGGGTCGAGATTTATGAATATCGGATAGATGAGGTAGCTGAAACTGTATTGGAAGGGGTCTCTTCTGCGCTCGATCGGGAAAGCGAAAAGAGTATCCGCCAAAACCAAAAGTATCAGAAAAATAGGAAGTTTTTTCATAAGTTCATAAGGAGGAGTCCGAGTTCATTTGTCTCATGCCCTTTCCTGTCCTCCCGGCGAAACCGGAAAGAGGGTGGCCGGGACCGTCAAAATCGGGGTGTCGAGTGAGAACAATATCATGACTTTTATGGTTGAAAAATCAATTTACGCAAGTTGTCGGAATTTTTTCGTGAAAATGACATAATTACGCGAAATTCGATTTTTTTTCGCAAGTGCTCCCTTGACCGGAGCGCGGAATGGCGGAGTTTTGTCGTTAGTTTTGCCATAAACGCCGGATTCAGCTTCCAAAACATCAGTACAATTGTCTAACGCGAAATTTGCACGGAAAATATAGACTGTCCGACATAGCACGTGACACCGACAGTTTCTGGGGAAAAATTGCCAAGATGCGATTCTTCCTTATCAGTGTCTATCAAGACCAAAGCGTTTTTTTGCCGAGAACCAAAAAAACGATCCGAAAGTGACGGTTTTGCCGGATGAGCGTTTGATCGATAGGGACCGTATGACCGAAAAATCTTCCGATGGCGGTTTTGCGAAATACCCTGTTTCGCTTTTGGCTATAGGGCGACGGTACCGGGTAGGTTAGGAAACAATGGGAATCAAGTTATCGAGCAGATGCTTTTGGGAAACGCTGAGGCTGATGGGACTATCGAGTTCTCCCTTCATAAAGACCCAATATTTCCCTGCGGATTTTTCAATTTTTCCAACCATGCTTGGATTTACCAGTGCCGAACGATTGATTCTGACGAGATGGTTCTTGAATCGGCTTTCGTAGTTTTTCAGCTTTTCATAAACCATTCGTTGCTCCCACCTGTTCTCTTTCCGGAAGAAAACCGTGCAGTAGTGGTCCCGCACGGATATATGGGAAACGGTATCTATGCTCACTTTTTCAATCCGATCGTTGGATCTTAGGGTCAGCAATTGCTCCTTTCGGTTTTCCCAGCCGGATGCTTTAGTTTCCGAGAGGCCATGCTCTTTGAGAAGTCGATATATATAGCGATAAAATCCGAACTGAAACAGAAATACCTGCACGACAAAGCAGATTGTCGCAACTTCAATCAACAGCCGGATTAGGGAGAGCATCTCCGCACGAAAAAGCCAAATGAAGATCGCCAATAAGATATAGGTCAGCACGAATCCCAGCACCGAAAATTTCCATGTCCCCCTAATTGTCGGCCGCATATCCCATTGAAACCATACGATACCCAAAATCCACGCCAAATCGTGGGCAATAACGCCGGTGTACAAGTGCGCCACTCTGAGAAGTAAATTCGACCAGCTAAAGCTGTCCAAACCTCCCACAATAACAATCACGACGGCAACGACCGTGCAGACGACAAAAGGTGCGACAATCAGATAGGCGTTGAATAGGGGAACTTTCTTGAAGATGCCGGGCATGATTCGACAACCGTTCGAAAGGAGGGGTACGCGCAAGATTCAAAACAGCGAAGAGCAATAGTCACATAGCGAAGTCCGTTTTGAAAAGTCCTTTTCCTCTCCTTCGAGCCGGAAAACACGCTCTATCTCGCTGCATAAAGCGATTCGTCGGGGGGAATTTTTCCGCTTGCCAAGAAGTGAACATATGTATATTTTGGGGCAGAAGCGAACGAACGGCATGTTGTGCGAAAACTGCGCGAAAGCGATCCGGACTCTATGGTACTGGCATGGCATTTTCGATTGATCGGTGGCACGAGTGGATTTGCCACACCAATTTTTCCTTTCTGATCGGCGCCTCCCATCCTTGGGAACTGGTGGGCCGAGCGGCGAAGCTGGGTTACGGAGGGTTGGGAATTGCGGACTACGACGGAGTCTACGGAATCGCACGGGCCTATCGGGAACTCGAAGCTTTGAAAAGGGATCGGCGAGATGGCGGACTGCGCCTGTACTACGGTGCGGAGATTCACTTGGGCAAGGATCACGACAGCCCCCTCTATTTCCAAAAAACGCTGGTTTTGTATGCCCAAACCCGTCGCGGCTATTTCAATCTCTGTCGGCTCCTCACCTACAGCCACCGGGATGGAAAGAGATACGGCAACGTTCCTTTGGAGAAACTACTGTCGGCACCGGTCGAAGATCTGGTTGCCATTCAGCCCATGAGAGGGTCGATCCGCACCAAGGAAGGAGAGTGCCGAAAGGCGCTGCACGCCTATTTCGGACCGTTGCGGGAACGTTTTGCCGATCGATTCTATTTTGCCGTCAGCCGCCACTTGCATCCGGTCGAGGACTGCTGGATTATGCCGACCGTCCGACTGGCACGGCATTTCGCTGCGCCGACGATCCCCTCTCAGGATCTGTTTTTCGCGCGCCGTCGCCAGAAGGAGATCAGCGATTTGCTGCATGCCGTCAGGCACAATAAAACGCTGGATGCGGTATCGGAGCAACTGTTCGTCAACAGCCGCCGCTCGCTTCATTCGCTTCCGGCTTTGGCGAAGATGTATGCCGATATTCCGGGGATCGAACGTGCCCTCTCCAATTCCGCAGAGCTGGCATTGCGGTTCGATTTCGGGCTGCACGAGCTGAGGTATGCCTACCCCAGGGAGATGCTGCCTGTAGGGCATACCCCCCAATCCTATCTCGAACATTTGGTTTGGAAAAAAACGAAGGAGCGGTTCGGTCCCTCTCCTCCGGACAAACTGGCGAAACTGCTGGAGCATGAGCTTTCCCTGGTGGAGAATCTCGGTTTTGCCGACTATTTTTTG
This sequence comes from uncultured Pseudomonadota bacterium, assembly GCA_964562335.1. Lineage (GTDB taxonomy): Bacteria > SAR324 > SAR324 > XYD2-FULL-50-16 > XYD2-FULL-50-16 > CAZJUM01. Next base: position 11,777 of record CAZLTI010000068.1, read on the forward strand.
ACGGTTTGGGATATCGTCAGTTGGGCGCGTCGGCAGGGCATTCTCTGCCAGGGGAGGGGCAGTGCGGCCAATAGCGCAATCTGCTACGTTCTGGAAATTACGGCGATCAATCCCGATCGGTTCGATCTGCTCTTCGAGCGCTTTATCTCCGTGGAGCGGGGCGACCCTCCCGATATCGACGTGGATTTCGAAAACGCCCGGCGCGAAGAGGTGATCCAGTATATTTACGAACGGTACGGCAGAGAGCGGGCAGCCATGGTGTGCAATGTTATTACCTTCAAACCCAGGGGCGCTTTGCGGTTTGTCGGAAAGGCGCTGGGAGTGCCGGAACCCGTTATCGACGCCTGCGCCAAAATGGTCTATGGACTGAGCCTTCGCGGCAAAGGAGTCCAAGGGAAGGTGGCACGCGTACGGCAACTGTTCGCTCAGGAAAAGGAGATCAACGCGGCTATGGGTCACAAGTGGGATCTTTGGCCCGCCCTGTCCGAAAGAATCCTGGGGTTTCCCCGCTTCCTGGGTATCCACTCCGGCGGTTTCATGCTGGCGGAGAGAGAGATCGACCGGCTGCTGCCCCAGGAACCGGCAACCAAAGAGGGAAGGACGGTTATTCAATGGTGCAAGGAGGATATCGAGGCGTTAGGATTTTTTAAGATCGACATCCTGGCTTTGGGCATGCTCACCGCCATGAGGAAATGCTTCGATCTAATCCGGCAACATTGCGGGAGGAGTCTCGCGCTGGCAACCATTCCGGAGAACGATCCGGATACCTATGAGATGATTCGGCGCGCCGACACCACGGGGGTGTTTCAAATCGAATCGACGGCCCAGATGTCCAGCCTGCCGGTACTGCGGCCGCTGAATTTTTACGACCTGGTGGTGCAGGTGGCGATTATTCGGCCCGGACCGATTCTGGCCGGAGTGAAGCATCCCTATCTACGCCGTAGGTACGGCCAGGAGGCGGTCTCCTATGCCGATCCGCGTCTGGAGCCGATTCTGAAGAGAACCTACGGAACCATTATCTTCCAGGAGCAGCTGATGCGCGTCGCTATGGCGATCGGCAATTTCACCGCAGGCGAAGCCGACGAGATCAGGAAGAATATCGGATCGTTCCAAAGCAACGGCAAAGTGGAAGTCTGGATGGGGAAACTGATCCGCGAGATGAAAAAAAACGGTATCGACGATAATTTTATCCGCGAGATTGTGCAGCAGGTGCAGGGATTTTCCAGCTACGGCTTCCCGGAATCCCACGCCGCGTCGTTCGCGCTGCTGGCCTATGCCTCCTCCTATCTGAAGTGCCACTATCCGGCAGCGTTTTTTGCGGCTCTGCTGAATTCGCAGCCGATGGGTTTCTATCAGCCCGATACGTTGATCAAGACCGCCAAACGTGCCGGAGTGCAGGTGCTGCCTGTCTGTGCCAGTCGTTCGGACTGGGATTCCACTTTGGAACCGGCGGAGATGCCGCAGGGGGAAGCTGGCCGACGCTCCGAGAGCAAAAGGGCGACGGATAGCGCGGGGACACTGCGAGGGCATGCTATCCGCCTGGGATTTCATA
>CAZLTI010000069.1:0-13297 GCA_964562335.1 uncultured Pseudomonadota bacterium
GACGAAACGTATAGGCTTTATGTTTTTCACAATATCCAAAGTAATCACTTTTTTGATTGATCCGATATTTCTTTTACTCCTGTTTTGTCTTTTCTGCCTTGTCAAAAAAAGGAAGGGATTTCGGCTGTATTTGGTTCTTTTCGCTCTGTTTCTCTGTTTTTATGCCGTATCGACGGATGTCGTGTCGAATGCCGCCCAGAACTGGCTGGAAGGTCTGAAGCCCTCCTCCCAGCAAAAGAAGCATTACGATGCCGTGATCGTGTTGGGTGGAATGACGAGACTGTCGAACAGCACGTTAGATCGGATCGAGTTCAAAGAGGGCGTCGACAGAGTATTGGCCGGCATCGAACTGCTGAAAAGGGGCAAAGCCGAATATCTGATCCTTTCGGGAATGAATGGGGATCTTGTCCCCAGGAAGAAGTCGGAAGCCTTGATACTGAGAGAATTCGCCATACGATGGGGAGTCGATCCTGGCAAAATTCTTGTCGAGAGCACTTCCAGAAACACCTACGAGAATGCTCGCAAAAGCGCCGCCGTGATCGAAGGGCGGGGTTTCGAAGAGCTGCTGCTAATTACCTCCGCATTCCATATGTACCGTTCCTATGCCTGTTTCGTCAAAGCCGGAATTGCGGTCGATACGCTTTCGGTGGACTACAGGGGGAAGTGGGAGCCTTCCGAAGACTTTCGCCGCTATCTGCCTTCAAGCGAAGCCTTTGCCCGTTTCAAAAATATTGTGCACGAGCTGGTAGGGATTTTTGTCTACGGGGTTTCGGGAAAAGCGCGATTTTTTTAGCCGACTACTCCTTTTTGGTGGACGCTTCGGAATGCACCTTGTCCCATAGCGATTTCGTTTCCTCCGTTTCCTGGTCGCCCTCGTCGAGATAGTTTTCAAAGGAGGCCAAATTCTCTTCTGGAAATCTCTCCCCGTCGGAGATGTGAGAGGGACCGTAGCCGCTCTCCCTTTTTTCTTCCGCCAGGTCCAGCGGCGTCGAGCTCAAGGTCTCTTCCAGTATATCGGGAATCGAGGAGCCGTCTTTGACGGCATTTCGGCTTCCGGAAGAGGAATTGTCGTCCGGGCTGTTTTCACCCCGTTCAAAGTTCCTTTGACTGTAGTGAAAAGTCAGGCTCTCCTCAAGCGTTCCGCCCGTCAACAAAAATATCTCCTCGTTCGGCAGATGTTCCTGAACCGGATTCGAAACGGTCTGGTGCGGATAGGTTTCGTTTGCCTTCTCTATCATGGAAGCGGTAATGAGCATCTCTTCCCGGTCGGCAAAGGAGCAGAGGAAATCCGCTATGGCAGCCGCTTCGCCAATTAGGGTGAAGCTCTCCGAAGAGCTGGTCACCTTTCCGGCGCTTCCGATTGCCGAATGCAAGCCGATACCGTAGTTCAGCAGAGGCTTTTCATGCACCTTCCGTTCGTGATTCTGCTGCAGCCAGACCAGATGGCACTTTAGGGCCGCTCGTATGGCATTGTCCATGCTGTTGACGCCTTCGAACAGGAAGAAAACCTTGTCTCCGATGATTTTGACGGCCTGTCCGCCGTTCATTTGAATCGATCTTTTTACGGCATTCATATAATCGTCCACAAATGCGGAAATGGAATCGGGTTCATGTCCTTCAATATGGGTTTGAATTCCCGGAATCCGTGCGCACAGACAGGTAATGTCGAATTTTCTCAATACTAAATTCGCGGATTTTTTCGAGGAGCCATCGTAGTAGTTCTGGAGAGCGTTAAACGATGGTTTTGCCCTTTCCGCGACAGTTTTTTTCAGACTATCCGCCATCTCGTTGTAGACGCGATATAGAGTTCCCATTTCGTCCTTTCCTGCCGGCGGAAGTCGGTAGTCCAGATTGTTCCTCGCAACCTGTTGCAGCGCCTCGACCATCTGCCGGTGTTTCCTGGATGCCGGGGGGACCAGGATCGGAACCAAAAGGAGGGTCGCAACAGTAATCAAAAGCCCGGTCATGAAAATGCGATAGCGGGTTTTGGCGATAATACCGTTATAGTCGAACAGAACCTGAGTTGCGGCAATGCGGATCCTCTTTCCCTCCTTTTCTACGGTTATGTTTCTTAAAAACTGAAGAACGGCGGTTGTCCTGTCGCCGATTCTGTAATTGATCCTATCGATGGACGTTCCTTCCATCTTGTTGCCCTCGATTTTCCCGAGGAGGCTGGGATGCACCTTTTTACTTTGGAGACCCTTGCTTGTAGAGGCATAGTAAACGCCGCTCGGAAGGAGAACTACCGATATTTGCACCAGGTGTTCGCTCAGATTTTCGCCTTTTTCGAACAGTCCGCCGAGTGCCTTGCCCACATATGCCTGCCTCCTGGTATACATGCTTCCCAGAGCGAACTCGGAGGTAAGGATCGACACGGCTTTACCGGAAGCATACACTTGACTCAGTTCCGGTGCGGCCAGTTTTTCGATAAAGAAGGTGTCCAGAACGGCAACGATTCCGACGACTATGAAAATCGCGATTAAAAGCGCCTTGATTGTCGAGCGAAAGTTGTAGTTGGATATCTCCGGGTTTTTATCGATAAGTTTTTCCACCATTTCCGTTCCTACATTGCAGGTGATTGTCGCACTGTCCAAAAGCTTGTCGTCCTTTGGCCGTCCATTTTGGCGAAGAGCGGGTTTTTGCGGTTCTACGGGGCATATTCTCCCTCTTTGCTCCTGTTGCGGTTTGCCGGAGCCGCACTGGAGCTGTCGGAGTAGATAGTCCGCAGCATTTCGTCAATTGTCGTAATACCATCTATCACCTTCGCCGCACAGTCGTATCCCAACTCCTTCATGCCTTGCTGCCGTGCGACGTTTTTTAGTTCCGTCGTATTGCGCGATTTCAGGATCGCCTGCCGCACGGCATCGTTTACGGCAAGCAGTTCGTACACGCCGATCCTGCCCCGGTAGCCTGTGTTGAGACACTCGGCGCATCCCGTTCCTTTCCACAGTTTTCCCGAGAATTCGCTTTCGTCGACAAATCGGTGGATTCCGTATCGGGAAAGCTCCCCCCAGCCGATCGAAAATTCGATTTTGCAACGGGGACATATTTTTCTCACAAGTCTCTGGGCGATTACCGCGTTCAATGTGCTTGTCACTAAAAACGGCTCGATTTCCATATCGATCAGACGAATGACGGTGGATATGGCGTCGTTCGTGTGCAGAGTGCTGAGTACCAAATGTCCGGTCAACGAAGCCTGAATGGCGATCTGCGCGGTTTCGGCATCCCGCATCTCTCCCACCATAATGACGTCGGGATCCTGTCTCAGCATGGCACGAAGTCCCTTGGAAAAGGTAACGCCGACCTTTTCGTTCGTCTGCATTTGACCGTACCCGGCAATGCGATATTCGACCGGATCTTCGATGGTCACGATATTTTTTTCTTCCGCATCGATTCTGTTCAGTGCGGAGTACAGGGTCGTTGTCTTGCCGGAACCTGTGGGACCGGTCACAAGAATGATGCCGTGAGATTGGCACACGAGCTTTTCCGTCTCTCCGGCTATTTCCGGCGTCATTCCCAGGTCCTCCAAAGAGATGATGCCTTTGCTTTGGTTGAGCAGTCGCAGTACGGCTCTCTCTCCGTATACCGTAGGGATGACGGACACGCGAATATCGATCTTCTTGCCGGCCATCAGAATCATGGTTCTTCCGTCCTGCGTCTGATTTTTGGTGGAGATATCGAGACCGGCCATGACCTTGACCCGGTTAATCAGCGGAATGTGGCCCTGCTTCGGCACTTTGGTAATCTGGTGCAGTATGCCGTCGATGCGGTTTCGCACCGCCGTCTCCTGCGGACTGGGATCGATATGGATGTCCGAGCTGCCATCTTTGACGGACTGGAACAAAATGGAGTTCATCAGTTTTTTGATGGGCTCCTCGTCTTCCGCGTCAAGCAGATCTTCCGCCTCGTCCGTCGAAAACTCGCTGAGATAGTTGAGCTCCTCGTCCTCCTCGAGAATCTCCGCCGCCTCCTCCGCCGAACCGGTATTTCTGTCGTAGATGCGGTTCAGCGTTTCCAGTATTACCTCTTCCGTCGTCAGCGCTAGCGTAAAGGAATCGAATCCCAGGGCTTCGGCGGCCTCTTCGTAGGGAGTGCTGGGCCAGGCGGACGATACCGCAAAAACCAGACTCTCTTCGGACAGGCGATGGGGCGCGAACAGATATTTTTTGGCAAAGCGAATCGGTACGGCGTCGGCAAATCTCTCCCTCGGCTCCTGCGGCAACTCGTTGATTTTCGAAATGTACTCGATCCCGACAATCTGGCTTGCAACCCTTTGATAGAGGGCCGCATCGACTATTTTCGCCTTCACCAGATGATCCTTCAGCCCAATCCCTTTGGCGACGGCCTGACGGTACTGCTCCCGCAGATCCTCCTCCGCAACCGTGCTTGCGGCGGAAAGCCGCTTGACGAGTTCTTGATCGATCAGAGAGGGAGGGCTACTTTGCATGATCGGTTCCGATAGATTTCCGTTTTGTCGGAGGGTTACATTCCCTGAAACGTATACCTTCTATTTTTGTAAAAGCGTGCGATCCTTTTTTGGAGCTTTTTCTCCGTAATTTTGTCCTTCTGCATCTCCACAAGCTGAAAGAGCGTCGTGATGTTTCTCTCCTCCAGCAGTTTCAGCAGTCGGTCGAAAAAGTGCTTGGTTGCCAGCACGTCCGACATGGCTCGATGGTGATTCTCGATTTTGTAGTCGAAATGTTTGGCCAAACCGACCACTCCGTAGGAATTTGCGTCGGGCAGCAGTTTTTTGGCCAGACGGAAGGAGCACACCTCCACCCTGTTTTGCAGAGGCTTTATGCCCAGCCGCAAAATTTCCGAGTTGATGAAATGAAAATCGAAAAGAGCGTTATGGGCGACAAATATGCTGCTGCCGACAAAATCGACGAATTCGGGAAGAACCTGTTCAATTACGGGAGCGTTCGCCACTGTTTTATCCGAAATTCCGGTGAGACGGACGATCTGACGGGCGATCGGCTTTTCGGGATTCACCAGCGTGTCGAACCTCCCGACGACCTCTCCGTTTCGCATTTTTATGGCCGCTAGGTCGATGATACGGTCCCTTCCTTTGATGGAGCCGGTGGTTTCGATGTCGGTTATTGCAAAAACTACCTCCTTCAGCGCCTTGTCTTCCAAAAAGTCTTGCAGAGGAGCGATCTTCCACAGCCTATCCGCAATGGGAACAAATCGGTCGTCCGATTCGATTATTTCCCTTAGTCGTTGGAAGTCCCGATAGTTGGTGATTCCCAACGCCTGACAGACCTGCTTTTCCGAAATGGTGTCCTCGTAACGGAAAAGAAGTTGAAAAACGGCGTCAATCAAGATGTTCCTTTCGACTCGTTGGCGGACGTGGGTGTCGGCGGCACTCGATGGCAAAGCATCCATCGCCCCGGCTTCGCCCAATACATCCATTTGACGAAAAGCGGCTCGGTAGTTTAACAGAAGCAGTGGAATTGCGGTCTCGACTGTGTTGCTATAGCTATGGATCATAAAGGATCGCCGGCAGTTTTGCCACCGTTTATCTCGAATCTTTTGGCGGCCCATGATAAAAAGAATCTCTTCGATTTTCTCCGCCGGCGGAATACCGGCGACTGCCGGAATCCTGTTCTTTGCTGCCAACGCATGGGTTTCCTACCAATTCTATCACGCCAACAGCCATAAGATTCTGATCGTTCTGATTGGCGTCACCCTTCTATTCCTGCAACGGGACCTGCTGTCGTTCAAATCGATGCCGTCGGGCGGAAATTGGCGTCACTACGGCGTGCTGTTTATACCGCTGATCGTCACCTTTCCCGGACTCCTCCACCATCGGGGCGGCCACAACTACAATTTCGCATATGAACTTACCACCAATTTGGTGCTGATACTGTGGTCGATCTATCTGATTCGCTCCGTCCGGTTTGGCCGCGATTTGAAGATTTTGATCGTTTTTGTCGGCATTACCATAATTTACGTGAGTATCTATGCCGGTTTGGAGTGGTTCAATCTCAATCCTCTCCAGCCGTTCGACGAGAACATCAGTCGTGTAAAGGCTACGTTCGGCAATACAAACTACTTTGCCGGTTTTCTGATCGTACTGATTCCGCTTTTTTTCAGCCTCCTGCTTCCGTTTGAAAAAAAGGAGAGCGGCCTCCAATTTTGGCGAAATTGGCTGCTGGGCAGATGGTTTTACCTGTCGGTGGCCGTATCGGCTGCCGTCAGCCTCTACCTGACAAAGACAAGGGCAGCCATTGCCCCGTGCGTTCTCACTCTTGTTCTGATCACGATAGTTTGGATGTTCCTCCGTCTGTCCTGGAAGCGGCGGTTCTGGATGGTAACGATCGCCGTATTCCTTGCTTTCGCTCTGTCGTTGGCTATCGCTCTACTGCTTGTCTTTCGGGAGCAGCTACCCTGGATATCGGAGCTGATCGAATCGACCCGATTCGGAAGGCTGTTCACGATAAAGACCTGGTTTCAGCGCACCATATCCTGGCAGGCGGCGGTGGACTCCATCCTGGCCTCGCCGTGGGTAGGCTACGGACTAGGTAGCTCCTACAATCTTTTCTTTCTGTTTAGGAATCCGGAGGACAGATTGTTCACGACGGAGCACAGCTACAATCACGTGCATTCCGAGATATTGGAATTTACCCAGGAAGCGGGGCTGTTGGGGTTGGTCGGTCTGGCGGTATTTTGGATGATCATTGCCCGCATGCTCTGGGGAGTCGTCAGATCTCCCAAAAACGGCTTTATGCTACAGGTCGCGATCGGAATCTGCGGAGGGTTTCTGGCATACGGGATCCAAGGAATGTTTTCCGTCGCTCCGAGAATGATGGTCACTCGGCTTCCCGTATTTACGCTGATGGCATTTGCCTTTATATTGCATTTGGGACGTGCCGATAGGGAGAGAGAGGTCCGTTTCGGTTTCAAGAAAGCTCTGTCCCTATCGGCTTTTTTGGCCGGAATATTGGTTGTATGCCATAGTTTGTACATTCTGTGGATTCTAAGGCAAAAAGAGGTCGTCGACCTATTGGGACAAAGGAAATCCCTACTGCACGTCGAAGAGTACGAAAGGAGAATCCATTCCTGGTCCTCTTCCGACATTTATGCGCTCTACCACCTCTTTTTCGAACAGAGGCGCTATCGCCGGAGGGCCGAATATCAAAAGACGTTGCACCGAATGGAGGAAATCATCCCCCACTACCGAGATACCGGATACCATAAGGCAGCCCATTTCCTGGAGCAGGGCGATCTTGAACGGGCGAAAAAGCTAGCCTTCCAATATCAAGATAGGGATCGCTACCATCGGCAAAACATCTTCCTGCTGTGCAACATTGCCATATACACCAACGATGCCAATCTCTTTTTCGAACAGCTGAAACTGCTCCTTAAAAGCTCCCTGGTAAAGCATGATGTGATTGCTACGGACGAGAGCCACCTGCTGGAGACGTCCGTCGGGGAGGCCGATACTTTTTTGAAGGTAGAAATCGGAGGAGGGAGCTACAAAGTTGCGCTCGGTGCCAAATTGATCGGCCGGATACTTGAAATAGCCCAGACGGTAAGAAAAAGATCGGCGTGGACGGCAGACCAGCTGAATCAATTCAGGAATTCGATCCGGGCGGTTTTCCTGCAGGATACTTTTTTCGATCTGACGGTCGAGCATGAATATCAAGAGGAAAAGGACAGGATACAAAAGTCGGTCGATCTCTATCTCCAAATGGAGGAACGGCAGAAGGAGCTGAATTGGAGTTTCGACCGGAAATATAGAAGGGAGATGTCAAGCGGAGGCTGGTTCGAACGAAAAAGGAGGCATCAAAAGCTTCAAACCGAGCATGAAAAGCTCGTTTCTCCGTACAAGGAAAAACTCAAGGAGCAGAGGAAATATCTGGAGAAAACGACCGACTGGAAGGAGTTCCGGAAAAAACGCGCGTTTATGCTTGGTTTTGTCGAAACTCTGTCCTCTCTTGTTTTTCCGCCGGAAATGGAGGAAAGAAGAAATCGGGGTCCGTAGGAGCTATTCCCCTATTTGACGTAGCCTCTTTTATTCTGCAGGATGACGGCAGATAATCCGTCAACGTCAAGTGCGATATTCCGTGCGCAACCGGCACTTTTCAAAACGAGTCGTTCCCACATGCCAAAAAAAAATCTCCGCCAAAGTTGCCTTGCCTGTTTGTTGGGAGTCGGTCTTTTGATGGTACTGTTTCCGGCATCCGCAATTGCGCAGAACGTACCGATTCCCAGCTTCAATTTGGAGATAGGGCAGTCGGACAGCCCCGATCGCGTCGCCTCCACGCTGCAGGTGATTGCCCTACTTACCGTACTGACGCTGGCTCCCGCGATATTGATCATGACTACCTCCCTCACCAGGATCGTTATCGTTCTTTCCTTTTTGAGGAATGCCCTGGGAGTGCAGCAGTCTCCGCCGAATCAAGTCATAACGGGATTCGCCATGTTCCTGACGTTCTTTATCATGGCGCCGACCTGGTCCAAGGTGAATCAAGAGGCGTTGACTCCCTATTTGGACAAAAAGATCGATCAGAAGACGGCTTTGGATCTGTCCATAAAACCCATCAAGGAGTTTATGGTGCGGTTCACTCGGGAAAAGGATCTGTCCCTTTTTGTCCGAATCGCAAAAATTCAGCGCCCGCAAAATATTGACGACGTACCCGTTTGGGTGGTCATCCCGGCATTTATCATCAGCGAGCTGAAGACGGCGTTTCAGATGGGGTTTATCATCTACATTCCGTTCTTGGTGATCGATATGGTCGTATCGTCCGTATTGATGTCGATGGGTATGATGATGCTGCCGCCCATAATGATTTCGCTGCCGTTCAAATTGATGCTGTTCGTTTTGGTGGACGGCTGGTTTTTGGTTACGGCGTCGTTGGTAAAAAGTTTTACGGGGTAGCAACCCCTTGGGACCGAGGTATCGATATATGTCGCCTGAATTTGTCATCTCTTTCGCTACGGAAGCCATATCCGTCGGCGTCAAATTGGCCGCACCTCTATTGATAACGGCTCTGGTTTTGGGACTTCTCGTTTCGATTTTCCAGGCCGTGACGCAGATTCAGGAAATGACGCTGGCAATCATTCCTAAAATCGTCGGCATTATCGTCGTTCTCATTCTTTTTCTCCCCTGGTTTTTAAGTACCGCCATGGAGTTTGTGGGCAAGGTTCTCGGCAACATCCCCTTCTATATCGGAATGGGTTGAAAGCCTTTTGTCTGCCCAAAGTGTTCCTTCCTACCTGTTTTGAAGATCGCTCCGGCAAAACTGCAGACTTTTCAGGTTGTCCGAAAAGAGGGTCTTCAGCGTCATGCGGTGGCAGTTCGGAGCTTTTTCGGCTCTTTGCCACGAAAAGCTGCGGACTCCCCCAAAAAAGGCCTGAAAGCTTCCCTTTCCGCTTTTTCTATCGATTCTGTTTTTTTTCCTGTTCCAGCGGTATTGAATTCTCTCGCCCGGATCCAGAAAGTCTCCATCCGAATTGAAGTCGATCCGAAACAGCATGTCGTCCAGGTTTTCCCGCATTTGCGCAGTCGGAACTTCGGCTTGGTTGTAGTCCCTCTCGAAAACGACAAGAAAGATCAGGTATGCCTCCTCCGTCATGGACAGATCGAGGTACTTTCCCAGAGTTTTGCGAAATCCGGGGATTGCGGCGGAAACGATCCCGATGAAGCCGCAGACGATCGCCAGCGTCGTCAGAATCTCGACAAGCGAAAAACCGGGGCTAGCGGAGGAGTCTGTAGCTCTTCCACCGATATGTCTTTTCATGGGAGTTTGTGACGTGAAATCGGGCAACCGCCAGCCCAGGCAGTTCGGAATCCTCGGTTACGGCCATGTTCAGGCGAATGAAGTCCGCAGGTTTTTCGACGGCCGGAAACGGATCCGAAAACGTTCCCGTCTGCAAGTAGAGGGAACCAATGGGCAACCGCTGATATTGGCGGGGGATTTCCTCCATATAGTTCAGCCAAGGTTCGACCGGCCGGGTCGAAAATGGATAGGATGTCGCCGTAGACAGGAGCCTGCCCGTCATGCCGACAACCAGCATAAAGACAATCATGGCGACCATCACTTCTACCAGAGTTGTGCCCTCGGTCCGACATCTATTCCGATCTGATTCTTCCATTGATGTTGACAATCACCTTTTTTTTAAGTTCGTTTTTGTTCAGACGAATGGTTTTTGGAGATGCGAATCCCTTTCCGGAAAAGTGCATTCCGCCTCTCATTTGATAGTCGACGGTTTCGACCAGTCGATAGCTGCTCCACTCCCGCCACTCTCCGTTTTCGTAGCGGAACGTTTTCAACTTGCCTTGATCCACTACCAGTCGATAGGAGCGATTCTCCAAAATCGCCTTCATTCTTGCCAGTTGAATTTGCCGGATAAGATCGCTCGCGGCGGTTCTCAGCTGTTCCTTTTCCCAAAATGGCCTGTACGACAGGGCCGCCAGCCCGGTTATCGCGAAAATCAGGCAGATGACGACCAGCACCTCAAGCAAGGAGATTCCCTCGGATGGGATTTTTCCGCCGGTGGGGACTGCCCTCTTTTCAGACCGGAACCCCGTAAATGGTTCTTTTGATCGAGGGTACATTATTGCGGAAATATCTCGGCTCTTATGTTAGGACGACGGTTCTAAATGGAGACTGCGGTTGGGGCCTTCGATGCGAGTTTTAGAGGCAGTTTGATTAGGATTCTTGTGCCGATTTGCAGAGTTCTCCTTCTCAATATGGTCCGATTCCATTTTCTGATGGATTTTATGGGCACGTTGAATTTTTGGGAGATATTCCACAGCGTATCTCCCTTTTTTACTCTGTGCGTGTGCGTTGTGCCGGGCATTCTGTCCAGGCGGTTTTTTGCCAGGGCAAATAGGTTCGCTGCGGTTTTCCCTCTTTTTGACGGTTGTGCGGCAACTGGAAGCGGAAGCATGATACGCTGGCCGATTTTGAGCAGGTTCTTGCGGCGGAATCGGTTGAAGACCCTGATTTGAGCAATGGGGATGCGGTATTGTCGGGAAATCGACCAGAGGCTATCGCCTTTCCGAACGGTGTAGCGCTTCCAGAACTTATGCCGCCGTTTTTCCAATAGATGCAGTTTTTCCCTTTGAGAGGCCGTAATTTTGGTATGAGCGGGAATTCTGATCCCGTAGGAGTCGTAGATTGCCGGAGTCATATCTTTCGAGAGACTTGGGTTGAGCCGGGTCAGCTCTCCGTGTTCGATATCCAGGGTTTTGGCGATCTGTTTCAGGAATAGACCGCCTGAAACCTGGAGGTTCTTTGGAGTTTTTGCCTCTTGCCGGATCGGCGTCTCCGCAAAGCCATAGGCCTCAAGGTTTGCAAAAACGGTGGCAACCGCATAAAAGGCCGGAACATATCCCCTTGTCTCGCGAGGCAGGTCCAAATACCAGAAGCTTTGCGGCTTTCCCTGTCGTTTTGCCTTTTTTTGCGCTCGGCCGACTCTGCCGCTTCCGCTGTTGTAGGCTGCCATGGCAAGCTCCCAGTCGCCGCCGAATCTGCGGTGCAGGTGCTTCAGAAACTTTGCGGCGGCAACGGTCGACTTTTCCGGGTCGTACCGGTCGTCGTGCCACCAGCTGCCGTGCAGGTCGAAAAGTCTTCCGGTGCTTCGCATAAACTGCCAAAGTCCAATGGCGTTCGCTCTGGAAACCGCTCTGGGGTTGAGATTCGATTCGACTACGGCCAGATAGGCCAGATTGTCGGGCAGGCCGTACTCCCTGAAGATGCGATTGATCATCTTCATGTATTTTGCGGAGCGCTTGACCGCCAATTGAAACAGCTTTCTTTTTTTTACCGTATAGAACTTTATCAGGCTTTCGATCTTTTTGTTCGATAGGATGGGGATATCGGGCACCGGATAGTAATCCCGATAGAAAGGTCCCGCTTTGTCGTTCGACCCACTCCGTTTTTCGGAACTCTCAAAAAGCAGCAGTTCGATTTCCCGTTCGAAATGTTCTCTACCGGTGACGAAACGGTCTGCGTCAAATTGGGCTGCGGCCTTGCCGGGCACCGATTCGTGGTGTCCGCTTTCCGCTACTGCCTCTTCTTCGATTTTTCGTTGGGAGGGATGCCGGACAATCTCTGTGGCGGATATTTTGGGGGCGTCGTCGAGCAATCCGTGCGACAGCCTGAACTCGGTAACAGTCGAAGAGGCAAGGGCCGCCGAATAGGGGATCGGAACGACGGATGCCAGAAGGAGAGCACTGCTGGCCAGATTGCGCAAGCAACGCCGAAATATCGACAGATCAAATTCCATGAGGCAGTATTTAACGAAACGCAATTTGTTGTAAAGAGCTAAAAGGCGGAATTGAGAGGCGTTCGGGTTTGGCGGCCCGGTAGTTTGCGCCTGCGAAAAGCAAGATTCGCACCAATAATAAAAAAGAATTCCGGCAACCCTGTTTCCCAAAAAAGGGGTCTGGCACATGCGATCTCCTTTTGTATCCGTAGTGATCCCAACCTACAATCGCCTGGCAACCGTTCGGTCGGCCATCGATTCCGTTTTGCGCCAAACCTTTTCCGATGTTGAAACGATCGTTGTGGACGACGGATCCACCGATGGAACCGCCACCGAGCTGAAAAAGCGCTTCGGCAGCGAAATTCGCGTGATAACGACCGACAATCGGGGCGTCGGTGCCGCGAGAAACAGGGGGATAGCCGACAGCAAAGGGAAGTTTCTGGCGCTGTTGGATTCCGACGATACCTGGCATCCGCAAAAGCTCGAGAAGCAGGTGCGGTATCACCGGGAGCACGAAGGCATGCGCATCTCGCAGAGCCAGGAGGTTTGGATTCGTGACGGCAAGCGGGTCAATCCGAAACGCAAGCACCGCAAGCCGTCCGGCGATATCTTTGCCGCTAGCCTAAGAATGTGCGCGATTTCTCCCTCTTCGGTATTTTTGGCGAGGGATCTATTCGATCGATGCGACGGGTTCGACGAGGATCTGCCGGTCTGCGAAGACTACGACCTTTGGCTGAGGATCAGTTCTCGAATGGAAGTGGGAATCGTGGACGAATTGCTACTGACGAAATATGGAGGGCACGGCGATCAGCTTTCCCGTCGGTACCCCGTCATGGACCGATTCAGAATCTACAGTCTGATGAAACTGGCTCTGACTGCCGAATTGAACCGGGAGCAGCGCCGCAAGACGCAGGAGGTTTGCGCCGAAAAGATCGAAATCGTAAAAGGGGGTATGGAAAAAAGGGGATATCCGACATCGCGGCTGACGGACCTCCATTCCGCCTTCGCAAACGATAGGCTGTCCGTTTCTCATTTTAGGGAGGTCGGCAGGGAACTGCTTCTGCGTAACGATCTCTTT
>CAZLTI010000070.1:0-4810 GCA_964562335.1 uncultured Pseudomonadota bacterium
CCGCCTTTCCCTTCTTGGTTCGATGCTTCGTCTCTTTGGGTTCCTTATCCTTTCTGGCTTTGGTTTTGACGGCCTGCTTTTTTTCCGCTTCTGCGGATTTTTGTGTTTCGGGTTCGGGCCTCCGTCCCTTTTTGTTTCGGGTGGCCGGTTTCTGCTTTTCCTTTGTCTGGGGATCTCTATCGTACCTATGAGAGGGTTTTCCCTTATAGAACGGTTGGAGCTGACGCTCTTCAAAAACGGTAAGGTTGGGATCCCCCTTCAGGGAAATATGGATTCCGAATTCCAGTTCCAGGTCGGTAATGGACTGTCTTCTTTCGTTCAGCAGATGGTTCGCCAAATTCAGAGGAAGCTCGCCTTCGAGTTTTAGCAGATTCCCGCGTGCCGCCATCTCTCTTATCGATCGAATGATGAGATTCGTAGAAGCCAGAAGAGAGGATATCTTTCCTTTGCCGTTGCAAGTCGGACAGATGCTCTCGATCGTGCGCGATATTCCGACGGCCAGTCTTTGCCGACTCATTTCCATCAATCCGAACTGAGAAATATTGCCGTATTTGCGTTGCGCCTTGTCTCGCACCATAGCGGTCTGTATCTGCTGCTCCACCTTCCGCCGCGAGGACTCCGTTTCCATATCGATAAAGTCGACCACGATCAGACCGGCCAGATTTCTCAGCCTGACTTGTCGCGCGATCTCCTCCGCCGCTTCCAGGTTCGTTCTGAGTGCAGTGTCTTCGATGTTCTCCTCCTGATTGGATTTTCCGGAGTTGACATCGATCGACACCAGCGCTTCCGTTTGCTCGATCACGATAGAACCGCCGGATTTCAGGGAGAGCACCCTTGCCGTCAACTGTTCGACCTGTTTCTCGATATGGTATGTGGCGAAGAGAGAGCGATCCCCTACAAAAAGTTTCAGGTCCTTCTGCCTCCGAGGCGTCGTCTTTTTCAAAAATTGCAGAGCCTTTTGAAACGCTTCGGGATTGTCCACCCAAATTTCCTTGATATCCTCCGCATAGTAGTCGCGAAGAGTCCGCGTAACGACATCGTCCTCCTCTTGAATCAGGCCCGGTCTTTCCAACTGGTCGTTCAATGCCTGAATCTCCTCCCAGTTCTTTTTCAAATGCGTGTAGTCCTTCTTCAACTCCAGCAGATCCCTTCCGATACCTGCGGTTCTAATGATGATGGCATGGTCTTCCGATTCGATTCCGGAGAGAAATCCCTTCAGCCGGTCCCGCTCCTGTTGATCTTCAATTTTTTTCGATATGCCTCCCTTGTTCGAATCGGGCATCAAAACCATAAATCTGCCCGGAAGCGAGATATTGGTACTCAACGCCGCCCCTTTGTTGTCGACCGGCTCTCGCGTTACTTGGACGACTAGAGACTGGCCGCGTTGCAGAACGGTTTGGATGGGGCCCCTCTGATCTTTCGATCTAAAAAGATTGGGGTTGATTTCGCTACTTGGCAAAAACCCGTGCCTCTTGCTTCCAAAGTCGACAAATGCCGCCTGCAGCGCCGTTTGAATCTGGACGACGACTCCCTTGTAAATATTGTTCTTTATCTGTTCCCGCGTCTGATGTTCGATAAGCATTTCCTGCAGGACATTGTTTTCGACAATCGCTATTCTGCTTTCGTCGTCGGTGACGTTCACCAGCATTACTTTTTTGTTCATTCCTACTCCCAGGGGGTTGCTTCCCGAAATGGACCGATTGTCGTCCATTTGGGAAAAAATTTTGATGGCCGTTTGACCAATCAACCAATTTGTTGGCGGCCTTCTTTCTTCTTCGGTTCTTTCGGTCGTTGACGCCGTCCGAAGGGGACTCCCTTCAGCATGTCAGCACCTGTACGCTTTCCTCTCCGACAAACAGAGTATGCTCGAATTGGGCGGAGAGTTCGTTGTCCACGGTAACCGCAGTCCATCCATCCTCCAAAATTCTCACCTCCTTTTTGCCAAGGTTGATCATGGGTTCGATGGTGAAATACATGCCCGGAAAAATTACCGGACCCGTTCCCCTTTTCCCGAAATGGGGGACTTGCGGGTCCATATGGAATTCCCGCCCGATACCGTGTCCGACAAAATGTTCCACGACGGAGCAGCCATGCGATAGAGCGTATTGCTGAATAGCGGCTCCGATATCGCCGATACGTCCGTACGGTTTCGTCGCTTCGATGCCGATCCTAAGGCACTCTTCCGAAACTGCGGCGACCTTTTTTGCCCTTTCCGAGCACTCGCCGATTAAAAACGTTCTGCTGGTATCGCCGTAGTATCCGTCGAGAATGCAGGTGACGTCGACGTTGACGATATCGCCGCCGACTATCCTTCGTTCACTCGGTATGCCGTGGCAGATCACCTCGTTCGGGGAGGTGCATACCGATTTCGGGAAACCGTTGTAAAACAGGGGGGCCGGAAGCGCATTGCGGCGGGTGATGTAGTCGTATACCCAATAGTCGATATCGTTTGTCGTGATACCCTCCCCGATTTTTTCTCCGACCATCAGCAGCGTCTCCTTTGCCAATCGGCAGGAGGCTTCCATTCCTCTCCTAAACTGCCTGCTGCGGTGGATTCTCCTGGGTTCGATACGGGACGGGCCTCCCAGAAAGGACGGCAGGTCTTCCTTCAAATGGCATTTTTTGTACTTCTTGCCGCTTCCGCACCAGCACAGGCTGTTCCTCTGCAGGCCGGGCTTGCGAATCGTCGTGTGCAATGTGGCTACCTAACGACAATGTTCAGAATTCGGTCCCGAACGAATATGGTTTTGACCAGCGTCTTTCCGTTTAGATACTTCTGAATTTTCGGGGATTTTCGAGACGCCGCAAACGCTTCCTCTTTCGTGCACCCGGCCGGAACGGTGACATTGTCGCGGAGTTTCCCATTGACTTGAATCGGAAGTCGATATTCCTTCCTTGTCAGGAGAGCTTCGTCGTATACCGGCCAGTTCTCGTAGGCCAGGCTTTTCGTCTCTCCCATCCTCTGCCACAGCTCTTCGCACAGATGCGGCGCAAAGGGGCTCAACAGCAGAATGAAGCTCTTCAGCACCTCCCTGTTTCGTTTTACCGATTCGATGATTTGATTGCTGCAGACCATCAATTGGGAAATGGCCGTATTGAACTTCAGATTCTCGATATCTTCGGTCACTTTCTTGATGGTTTCGTGCAGTATCTTCAACTGCGCCTCTTCCGCCGGCTCGTCCGTGACGTAGGGAGAGAGAGCCCCATCGTCGTCTACTATCATATGCCAAACTCTTCTCAAAAACCGGGAAATGCCGTCCAGCCCTTTTGTATTCCACGGTTTCGACTTCGTCAGCGGCCCCATAAACATCTCGAACAGACGCAAGGTATCGGCTCCGTAGTCTTGAATGACCTCTTCCGGATTGACGATGTTGCCGAGCGACTTCGACATCTTGACACCGTCTTCGCCCAATATCGCCCCCTGATTCACCAGTTTCTGAAAGGGTTCTTTGGTGCTTACGTGTCCCAAATCGTACAAAACCTTGTGCCAGAATCTCGAATACAGCAGGTGCAAAACGGCATGCTCCGCTCCGCCGATATAGATATCGACCGGCATCCAGTACCTCTCCGCCTCTTTCGACCATGGCTCTTTCTCGTTGTGAGGGTCGATAAACCTCAAAAAATACCAGCAGGAACCGGCCCAATTCGGCATGGTGTTCGAGTCGCGCCTGACCTCCGTGCCGTCCGGCAGTTTCGTTTCGATCCAATCGGAGATTTTGGACAGGGGACTCTCTCCCGTTTCGGACGGCTGATAGGAGGAGACTTGCGGAAGAAGGACCGGCAAATCCCTCTCCTCCAAAGGAACGACCTCGCCGTTTTTCTTGATATAGAGAGGAAACGGCTCTCCCCAGAACCTTTGTCGCGAAAACAGCCAGTCGCGCAGTTTGTAGACGGTCTTTTTCGAACCCAGCCCCTTCTCCTCAAGCCAACGGCACATCCTCTCCTTTGCCTCCCGCACGGCCAATCCGTTCAACGGACCGCTGTCGACCAGTATACCCTCCTCTTCTGTCCAGGCGCTTTCCGCCACGTCCCGACCTTTGATAATGGAGAGAATTTTCAGCCCGAACCTTTTGGCAAATTCGTAGTCCCTTTGATCGTGAGCCGGTACCGCCATTATGGCTCCGGTCCCGTAGCCGGGCAGCACGTAATCCGCAATCCAGATCGGTATCGGTTCTCCGTTGGCCGGGTTTATGGCATACGCCCCCGTAAAAACACCCGTTTTCTCCTTGTCCGTTTTCGTTCGTTCTCTATCCGATTTGCTGGCGCACTCTTCAACGTAGCGATCCACCCCTTTGCGACACTCTCCGGTCGTTATCGCTTTCACCAGCTTGTGTTCCGGTGCCAAAACGCAGTATGTCGCACCGAAAAGCGTGTCCGGTCGCGTAGTGAAAACTTCGAAGGACTCTTCGTATCCCTTCACTTTGAAAATCGCCACTACTCCTTCCGACTTCCCGATCCAGTTTTTTTGCATATCCTTGACGGACTTCGGCCAATCGAGCTGCTCCAGACCGTCCAGCAGTCTGTCCGCGTAATCGGTGATCTTCAGCATCCACTGCCGCATCATTCGTTTGACTACCGGGTGGTTTCCCCTTTCGGATTTTCCGTCGATAACCTCCTCGTTCGATAGAACGGTTTTCATGGCGGGACACCAATTTACCGGCGCATCCGCCTGGAATGCCAACCCTTTATTGTATATTTGCAGAAAAATCCACTGCGTCCATTTGACGAACTTCGGATCGGTCGTGTTGATCTCCCGGTCCCAGTCGTAGGAGAATCCGATCGACTTGATCTGCTCTTTGAATCGTCGAAT
>CAZLTI010000070.1:4820-13231 GCA_964562335.1 uncultured Pseudomonadota bacterium
GCCGGGTGGGTGCCGGTTCTTATGGCGTGCTGCTCGGCAGGCAGTCCGAATGCATCCCATCCCATGGCATGCAGCACATTGTATCCCCTCATCCTCTTGTATCGGCACAGAATGTCCGTGGCCGTATATCCCTCCGGATGACCCACATGCAGTCCCTCTCCGGATGGATAGGGAAACATGTCCAGGACGTAAAACTTCTCCCTGCTGTAGTCGATCGAGGCTTTGAAGGTCTTGTTGATCTCCCAGTGTTCCTGCCATTTTTTTTCTATGGCTTGCGGATCGTATGGCATTGTTTTCCGGTCGAAGGACAAAAACGAAAGAGCATCCCGGTTTGCAGGAACGCCGCTTATAGTAACAATTCGCGATTTAACGGCGACCAAGACATTCCGGTCTGCGGGGAACACCGATATCGACAAGATTCCAGAAAAAACAAAACGGCGGGGTATCCCGTTTGCGGGGGAACGCTGGCTGCTTTGTGCGACATCCGAACAACCTATCCTTTCTTCCTCCGTTAGTCAAACGGGAAGACAGCGATGTATCGAAAACTTTTGGGAAGACAGAGAAGATGGTTCAAAAACGTTCTGGTGGTGAGAATGCGTGGTATCGAAGCATCGCTTTTAGGCGATTCCCAAGAACGGAAAAAGGTGGATGGTCGATTTTCGTGCGGTGTCAACGGGTATATTGTTTCCCGCCGTTCGGTACCTACGGGGTCAGAATCCTAACGAAACGAACATAGCGGTCCGTTCGCTCTCTTTGTCTCCTGCATGTTCTCCGATCTCTTCGTTATATCTGGCATATCCCAGCACCAAAGAGTTGCCCAGTCTCAATTCCGCGCCCGTCGAGAGGTATCCCTGGTTGAAACCCGCTCTCAGGGAGAGGATGTAGTTAAGGTCGGATGTGGGAAACATGCTCAGTTCCGTTCCCGCATGGATGCGCCGATTTCTGCTCTTGTCGTCTTCGCTCCCCTGCTTGAAGGAGAGATCCCTCAAATCCAGCGCGAAACTCCATCGAACCAGGCCAAAGGCGTGTGTCGTAGACAATCCGACGGCACTTTCCTCCGGAATATTCGTCACATCGTCTCCCATATCCACCGCACTTTTCCAAACGGCGCCGAAGGAGATCCTATATCGGGTAGGAACGCGCCAGAGAATTCCGATGTCGACTCCCCTGCCATTGGCCGTCTTCCCATCTTTTACATCGGGGACGTCCGGTACGGGGAACTCCTTTTTTGCTATCAGATCGCTAGTGGTGTAGACGAAGGTTTTTTCCGTACGCTCCACGGTTTTTGCCGCGAGTCCCAATACGAACTGGCCCAAGCCGATCGGATAGGAAAATCCGATTTGCCTGATCAAGTCGAAACGTTCAAAGGCGTCTATTTCCGGAACTATCGGATTGTTGACTTCATAGTCGTAAATTCGCTCATAGATCCAGTTTCCGCCTACGGTGATGCCCTTTTTGTCGAAATTAAAAAACAGGCTGATACCGACATCGGCCTGAACGTAGATCTCCTTACCGATATACTCCTCCATAAAGGATTTCCGCTCCTCCTCGGATTCCAGAAACTCCTTTCCGGCAATGTCCTTGTAAAAGGATTTGGCCTCCTTGGAGTAGATCGCCTGGACGGAGGGCAGGTCGATCCAACCCTCCTTGATGTTGGCCAAAGCAGCCGGATTGTAGAAGATCGTACCGCTTGTATGGGCGCCGGCGATACCCGTATTGCCCATGCCGAGCGAACGAACGTCCTGAACCTGGCGCCGAAACTCGATGCCGAATCCGCTTTTTGGCAGCAGAAAAATGCATACAGCCACAACAAGGGCCACATGTTTCATATGCGATCGAAGGCTTCGAGTGTTAGAATCCGGGGTTTTTAAAATAGTTCAGAGTTTCGCAATCGTTCAGTCTGCCGTCGTTTGCCACCGGCTTTTCCGGTTTCAAAGTCGTATGGTTGGTGTCTTTGCACAGATAGACATCCGCTAGGGAATCCACCTTTCCGTGGAAATTTCCGCCCGTGTCCATTTTTGCGTAAAAATTCAGAGCACCGGCAGAAGTAACGACCTTTTTCGCTCCGACTTTGCTATACTCTGCCGATGCCGTTTTGTTGTAGTGAAGGACGCTGTTCGTTTGAATGTCGCATCCATAAATGGTAACATCTCTTGCGATGCCCGGTGGGTCGCCGGAGGAGGTGTCCGTTGTGGAATCGCTGGCTCCGCAAATGGCATCGTAAAAATCGGATCCCAATCCTGTAAAGGTTAGCTTACTAGCGTCGGCCGAAGCGTCGAAGGAGCAATCGGCGAAAAGATCGGAACCTGCGGGTCCGACGCAGGTTGTGAACGCGTCTTCGACAAGCTTTACGTTCAATATGTTTTTCAACTCTCCAAAAATCAGCATTCCCGTCAATAGAATCGATTCAAGATACATGATGTCGGTCTGTTTTTCGACGGACTCCATAATCAGCCGCAAAGCCGTCAAATAGTCCGATTTTTTTCCAGCGGTATCCGGAATTTTGTCGAAGATCAGTTTTGTCGCGCTGGTGGAGGAGTTGGCCATATCCAGTGCCAGCGGAAGTATGCCCACACCGGACCGTCCCATGTAGGCCTGGGCGGCTTTATGGTACCCACTGTCGGTTTTTAGTTCCGAACAGGCTTCAATAGCGTCGTTCCATTCGGAGTCGTTCAGGTGGTTGTTGCATTTGCTCGTTTTACTGGTCGGATTGGTATCCGCTTTGTCCTTGCAGCCACCGGCCAGCAGTATAGCCGCCGCAACAACCGCCAGAAAAATCGCCGATCCCCTTCCGCAGTACATTCGCTTCTCCATATCTTGTTATTCCCGTCGATATGCATCGACCAAACCGTTTATCGAAAAGCCGATAAATATTTTCCGCCATCCGTCGATAGAGAGGTTGCTTTTGGACTGCACTACATATGGATCAGTTTGTCGTATACCTCCTGAATGACCCAGTCGGCAGTCGATGCTCCGGCCGTGATTCCGATTTCCGTCTTCCCCTCCACCCATTCGGCGTTCAACTGGTTCGCCGTTTCGATGTGGTAGCTTTCGCAGTATTGACGCGTTAGTTCCACCAGCTTTTTTGTGTTGGAGGAGTGAAAACCCCCGATTACGATCATCACCTCGACCCTTTTGGCAAGCTTCTCGGCAGCCTCCTGCCGTTTCTTTGTCGGAAAGCAGATCGTGTTTCGAATCTTTGCATCCGAGACCCGTCGTTCGATCAAGTTTGTCAGTTTTTCAAATCTCTCCAGAGAAAAGGTGCTTTGACAAATCACGCCGACTCGGGGCGGAAGCCGCACCAATTCGAGCTCCTCCTCGCTATTGACGATAATGGGACGGTTCATTCGGGACGCAATGCCGATAACCTCCACATGTCTTTTGTCACCGATAATCAGAATCCTGTACCCCTCCTTTTCCAATCTCTCGCCTGCCTTGTAGATAGCGCTCACCAATGGGCAGGTGGTGTCTACCAATTTCTTGCCGAGTCTCTCTATCTCCACGATGTTTTTAATGTCGGTTCCGTGGGCGGTAATCACGACCGGCCTGTTTTCGTCGACGGAGATTCGCTTTACGATCCTTTTTCCCTTTTTTTCCAACTCGCCGACAACCTGCTTGTTGTGGATCAGATCTCCCAATATCGATACGGCACCGCGTTTTTCAACGATGTCCAAAGCCCTTCGCACCCCCCAGCAGAACCCCTGCGCCTCGGCTATGACCACGTTCTTCATATTGCGAATACCGCTTCGTTTTCTCCGATTGCCGAATGGATGGAACCCTCCTCCGCAACCCGCTGCGAAACGCTCCCCCCTCCATACTCCTTCCATCCTGCCGCTTTAATGGCTTCGAGCATTCACCACCGAATCTAAAGCGGATGTGGAGGAGGGTCAATAAATTAATTTTTCGATCCGCCTTGCAATGGCTTACTTATATATGGCATAAATTTTCGTTGAGTTGGAAGAGAATCGACCGTTCCACCAGAACAGTTTCCGCGAGATGTCGTTTTTTCTCCCGGACGACCGGAAACCGTCCCCTCCTCGATCATTTGCAGCAGAGCCTGAAGCCGACAGTGTAGACAAAAGCGAGACAAATTTTCTGCCTTCGGTCGGCAGGAGTCCCGAACGATGGGAACATTGCCCATTTTTCAGCCGCTTTCCCACTGGGGGAAAAAACGGGATGGCGGTTGTCGAAGAGCTACGAGATATTCATGTTTAACTATCTGAAAAGAAAAATCATCGGCTCCTATAGCGACAAGGAGTTGAAACGCTACAAACCCTACCTGCTACGGGTAAATGCTCTGGAGAGCGAATATAGGGGCTATTCCGAAACGCAGTACAAAGAGAAAACGGAGGAGTTCAAAAAGAGAATAGCCGATGGAGAAAAGTTGGACGACATTCTGCCGGAAGCCTTCGCCTTGGTCAGAAATGCCGCTATGGATACGCTGGGGGAACGTCCCTACGACGTGCAGATTTTGGGAGGCATTGCTCTATTCAAGGGCCGGATTGCGGAGATGAAAACCGGGGAGGGAAAGACGCTCACCTCCACTTTGCCCCTCTATCTGTATGCCCTCACCGGGAAGGGGGCCCATCTTGTAACCGTCAACGACTACCTTGCCGAGCGCGATGCAAATTGGATGGGAAAGATATACCATCGTCTGGGAGTAACGGTGGGAGTGATCGTTCACGGAAAAAACGACAACCAACGAAGGGAGGCGTATCGGTCGGATATCACCTACGGCACCAACAACGAGTTCGGATTCGACTTCTTGCGCGACAACATGAAGTTCGACCTCAAGGACTACGTTCAGCGGGAGCACCATTTTGCCATTGTCGACGAGGTAGACAGCATACTGGTGGACGAAGCCAGGACTCCCCTGATCATATCGGGACCCGCCGAAGATTCGACGGAGAGCTACCACAAGATCGATAAACAGCTGTTTGGACTCGCCCGTGAATACCGCGTCGTGGACAATCCCGATCCGGAAGCCGTGGCAAAGGAGCAGAACATCGGCCGGGGAGAGGTCTCCGCCTTTTTAAAGCAGAAGGAGGATCTTGATGTAGTGATTCCGGGAGACTTCACTCTGGAGGAGAAGTCCAGAAACATCCAGTTGGCCGAGCGCGGCGTGGCCGAAATGGAGAAGCGGCTGACCGACATGCTCAAAACCCCCAACCTGTTCGACTTCGAAAACATCGAAATCCTCCATCATGTCAACCAGGCGCTGAAGGCGCACTACGTATTCAAGCGGGATATCGACTACGTCGTTCAAGAGCATCGCGTTTTGATCGTCGACGAATTTACGGGCCGCATCATGGAGGGACGCCGGTTTAGCGACGGGTTGCATCAGGCTCTGGAAGCCAAGGAAAGAGTCAAAATCGAAAGAGAAAATCAGACATTGGCTTCCATTACCTATCAGAACTATTTCCGCAAGTACGAAATACTTGCCGGAATGACGGGTACGGCGGAGACCGAGGCCGAGGAGTTTATGAAAATCTATGGCCTCGGTGTCGTTGTCGTTCCGACGAACGAAGAGATGATTCGAAAGGACCATCCGGATGTGATATTCAAGACGAAGGCAGCCAAACACCGGGCGATCGTCAATCAAATTAAGGACCTGAACAAAAACAGGCAGCCGGTTCTGGTCGGAGTGGCATCGGTGGAGAGTTCGGAGTATTTAAGCGGCCTGCTGAAAAAACATAGGGTTTCCCACAGCGTTTTGAATGCCAAGTATCATGCGCAGGAGGCCGACATCATTGCAAAGGCCGGGCAGCCGGGCGTCGTTACGATCGCTACCAATATGGCCGGTCGCGGAACCGATATTAAATTGGGGTCGGGAGTTCGCGAAGAGGGCGGTCTCTTCATCCTGGGGACGGAAAGAAACGAATCGAGACGAGTGGACAACCAGCTGCGCGGCCGTTCGGGTCGGCAGGGAGATCCGGGCGCCAGCCGCTTCTTCCTGTCTCTGGAGGACGATCTGCTCCGCATATTCGGCGGAGAGCGAATCGCGAACCTCATGAACCGGCTGAAAATCGACGAAGACGAAGCGATCGAGCACGTGCTGATCTCCAGAGCCATTGAAAACTCCCAGAAAAAGGTGGAGGCGCACAATTTCGACATTCGCAAGCATCTGCTGGAATACGACGACGTAATGAATCGCCAGCGGGAAATCATCTACCGCCAGCGCAGAAGAATTCTCGGCGAAGAGAAGGAGGATGTATTATACGACATGATCGCCGATGTCCTGGATCTGCTGCTGGACACCTACTGCGACGAAAAACAGGTGGAGCAGTGGAACTTCGAGGGACTGAAGGGGGAACTCTACGCCGTTTTTCAGCTGAGACTTCCCAATGAGGAGGAGAGACATTCGGATACCCAGGACACGTTGTACAAATGGATTTCAAAGGAGGTCAGGGATCTGTACGAACGCAAAAAAACACAGTTCGGAGAAGTGCACGAACCGATTCTCCGGCAGATTCTACTGGAAACTACGGACAGCCTGTGGAAGGACCACCTGCTGTCGATGGACCATTTGAAGGAGGGAATCGGCATGCGCGGCTATGCGCAGAAGAATCCTTTGATCGAGTATAAGAAGGAGGGATTCCAGCTGTTCTCCTCCCTGATGGAAAGAATCTCGTCGGAAAGCGTCAAGCACTACTTTCGCGTCAGCATCGTCAGGGAACCGCCCAAGGAGATCGAACGCAAACGGCAGGAGATGGAGATGATCCACGGCGAGCTGAATCGCCAGCAGAACAAAACCGCACCGAAACAGGCGCCCGCCAGAAAGCGTGCCCTTCCCGGCAGAAATCAGCCCTGCCATTGCGGAAGCGGGAAGAAATACAAACACTGCCACATGAAAGAGGACAGGAAGAATCAAGTCTAAGGAATCTCCCCAAAAATCGGAGAAGCAGTTCCCTTGGCGTTTTTCGGAGGCTCCCCTGCTATTCATCCACCCCAAGCCGAATTTATGTACCGAAGTAAATGGCGTTTGACCGTGCACGGTTTTCGAACGGGATTTCTGTACCTGCTGTTTTTCTCCATCCCCTTCAGCATCGCCGGAGGAGACTTCGCGATTGTCGGACTCTATGTCGTCACCGGAGTGCTTTTCGCCAAAAAAAAGGAGATCCGGTGGGAAAGCCTGCCGATCGTTAAGGGGCTGTGCCTCTATCTTCTCGGAGCCATCGTCGGCACATTGCTATCCGACGATCCCCTGACGGGGCTGCCGTACTTTAGAAGCTTTTGGCGTTTGGGTCTTCCCTTCCTCCTGTTTTTCGCTCTCGAAGACGAACCGGTCGAACGCTATATTCGACCCATGAGTTTCATATCGATCCTTATCGGACTGTATGCCGCCGTGCAGTTTTTCACCGGTTTGGACGTTCTTCGTTCCGAGTATCTGCAAAACCGCTATCATACCTTCTTGGGCATTTGGCCCGCCGTAGGCGCCTTTTCGCATCATCTTACCTTTGGTGGCGTTTTCCTGCTGCTGTTCGCTATCTTTGCAGCGCTGGTGCTTTCAAGTGAGGTCGACCCAAAGTGGAGACTTCTTTATGCCTTGGCCGCCATGGTCTGCCTGTCCTCGGTAGTGTTTTGCAACGGCCGCAGCATTTGGCTGGGTGGCATGACGGTCGGTTTCGTTTTTCTTTTCGTTTTGATTCCGGTAAAGGCAAGATGGGCCGCTCTGGCAATCGCGGTTCTCCTTGCGATCGCCTTTTGGCTTTCGCCCCGCTATCTGGGGGAGACGGAATTCGGCAAATCCGTAATGGGGAGTCGGCTGCTGTCGATCACTTTGCCGAAAGCCAACAGAGACAGACTGATGATGTGGCGAGCTGGTGCGGATATTGTAAAGGACTATCCGATTTTCGGTTTGGGACCGAATATGTCCGAAAAAATGGAGCCCTACTATCGGAGAGTTGCCGAAGAGTACCGACACTCCTTCCACCACGGTCCCGGTACGGGACTGCACAACATATACCTTCAGACCTGGGTGGACTTCGGTCTGTTGGGCCTCTTGGGTTATCTGTGGCTCTTTTTTTCCGTGATTTACGCCATTGCGGCACAGGTGAGCCGCTCCGCCGTCGTAAAGTCGACGGATCATGCGCTATTGCTGGGAATTATGGCGGGGCTGTGCGGAAACATGGTCGGAGGATTCTTTGAAAACAACTTTCGCGACGGAGAGGTGCAGATCGCCGTTTTGACTCTGATGGGTATCGCCATGGCTCTTCTCAAAAGGGGAGCAAATCGCTGATCGAAAAATAACGAAGCCCCAATAGTCTGGATAGGCTGCGGAAAAAATCCGGAGAGACAATTCGTGCAATTTTCAACTTTTTACCAGTTCATCATATATGACGAAGCGGTAAAAAGTCCCAAAACCGTCATTCCCGCCTTCGCGGGAATGACAATCCGCGCAATTTTCGACT
>CAZLTI010000071.1:0-13201 GCA_964562335.1 uncultured Pseudomonadota bacterium
ATCATTTCAAAGTCGCTGCCGATTTATGCGTTAAACGAAGGAACGGCTTAGCGCGCATAGTTCGCGATGGCCGAAAACGAAGGCGGCGGAAGAAAGTGCCGATACTTTTTGACAAAATCGCGCCCCCTGGAGCGATTCCCGCGGATATCGATCTTCGTCAGCCGCACATCCTTCAGAAGGCGATCGCCGATGTAGTAGCGCATCAGTCCGGGAATTCGCTTTTTTCTGCCGTCCCAATTTCGAAACAGAATCTTCAGGTTGTGGACCCGCCCCCCGATAGCGACCGTCCGATTCGCCTCCAGTACCCGAAAATCCTCCTGGTCCACTCTAATGTTCTCCTCGTCGGTCCCCAGTTGGTAGAGGTATCCGCTGCCGTGCCTTTTCAGTTTGACATCCAGGAGGGCAATCCCCAGCTCCGACAGTCCGGCCTTCAGCAGAGAGGGAAATTTCGTAAAGAACACCGTATGGGGAAAGACGATGTCCTCCGTGTGGAATCTCCGGTCTTGACGGACATTTCGACTGAAGATCTTCTCTCCCTCCCGAAAATAGAGATGCAGCAGTTCGCCTGCCGCACCCTTCGTTTCGATAAACAGGAATTCGTCCCGCATGAAAATCAGCCTCTGCCCGTAGGCCCTGTCGCTCAAAACGTAGGGAATGTCGTTTCCCGTCTCCTCCTCCAGCAAACGGAACGCCTCCGGATCGTAGACCGTAACCTTGGCTTCCGCATAGAACTGATAGACCGCCCGATAGCTTTCCAGAATCTTTGCCAGCAGAGTTTCCGGCTCTATCAGCTTCGCCTGCGCCTGGGGTCCGAGGGGAAGAAGCAGGAGGGAAGCAAGCAAAAAACGTATCATCGTATCTGGAGTAGTCGGCCAAATGGGTCCAATCGTTTCACTGCTCTTTTGCCAAACCGCAGGCAAATATCTAGCAGACAACGTCTCCAATGTCTTCACAATTCTCCAATGTCCTGTCGGCAGCCAGTCGACGACACGACACTCCCATCTTCCGGCGATTGCCGAAAGATAGGCGGAGATTTTCTCCGAATATCCGAATCCCGTTAAACCGGTTGCGCCATACCAAAAATAGAGCTAATATGAAAAGCAGTTTGCGTAGGGGTAACAGTTATTTTTTGCATATTGGCGAATGCCATTATGATCGCCCGCAAACCGATAGCCGAACAATGGAAACGGCACGGTTTTTTTACAAAATGCACGTAAGCACATAGGCAGGAAATAATCTAAAAAGCGGTTAGTGATATATTGTCGAATAAATTTACTGTTTCATGAAATTTCAATCATGCCGAACCATCCCAATTCGTCAATTCGACTGTGGAGATAGTTATCGGTATTTGTCTAGGCCGCTACCTTGTCTTCCAGGATTTTTTGAAGAGTATCACTACATAAAAGCATCCCCTCTCTCCGGCTGGAAGCCGGAATCGGAGCGGGAGAGAAAATAGATTGTTTCGTGTCCGTCGTGTGCTTGGCCCAACCGCGCTAAACACGATGAAAAAACAGATTATCGCGAACCATACGAGACATGAAATCAGAATTGCGCTGCTGGAGAATGGAGCCGTATCGGAAATATTCTTCGAGCGGATCAAGAACAAAAGCGCCGTAGGCAACATCTACAAGGGAAGGATTTTGAAGATTCTTCCCGGCATGGAATCCGCCTTTGTCGATATCGGTCTGGAAAAGGCGGGGTTTTTGTACGTAACCGACATAAGGACGGAAACGCAGCAGATCGATTTTGAAAACGGAAAAAACGAAAATAACGAAAAATCGAGAAGGCAGGAGGACAAAGAGAGGGAAAGACCAAACATCTCGTCGCTGATTCGGGAGGGTCAGGACATCATGGTGCAGGTATCCAAGGGTGCCATAGGAACGAAAGGAGCGCGCATTTCCTGCAACGTGGCGATTCCCGGTCGGAATCTTGTTTTTATGCCCCATGCGAACAGTGTCGGCATCTCCAGGCAGATTAGAGACGAGAAGGAGAGAGCCCGCCTACGAAGAATCGTATCCCACCTGAAACCCGAAGGCACCGGATTCATTGTACGGACCGTAGCGTCGGAGCGGTACGAGGACGAGTTTAAGCTCGATATCGACTATTTGACCTCCAGCTGGGCCAGTGTCGAAAGGAGGTATAAAACCTACCGAGCTCCCGCCATCCTGTACGAGGATCTCAACCTGACATTTAGGACCATACGGGATACGCTTTCGCACGATGTCGACGCCTTGGTGATCGACGACGAAAACGAATACGAAAAGGTCAAAAAGTATCTGGCAGCCTATCTTCCGAGATACTCCAACAAGCTCAAACACTTCAGATACAAGTCGTCCATCTTCGATGCCTACGGCGTTACGAAGGAGCTGGACCGCGCCCTAAGCCGCAAAGTGTGGCTGAAATCGGGAGGACATCTGGTGTTCGATCACACCGAAGCGCTGACCGCCGTCGATGTAAACACCGGTCGGTTTACGGGTTCCAGCAGTCACGAGGATACGATATTGACGACCAACCTCGAAGCTGCGGTGCAGATCGCATATCAACTGAAACTGAGGGATATCGGTGGAATCATCATCATCGATTTTATCGATATGGAATCTCCGGAAAACCGGCAGACTGTCTACAACACCCTGCGGAACGAACTGAAGAGGGACAAGGCCAGAACGAAGGTACTGCCCATCTCGGAAATCGGTCTGGTCGAAATGACGAGAAAAAGGAACAGGGAGAATTTGGGCCGCTATCTCAAAACCACCTGCCCATACTGCAACGGCACGGCGCGGGTGAGATCCCCGGCGACGACGATCTACGAAATTTATCAGGAGGTTACCCGAATATCGAAGGAGGGCAACGCGCCGCAGAACCTTCTGGTCGGGATGCATCCGGACGTGGCGGAGTATTTCGAGACCGACGAGTTGGATACGTTCAGAATGATGGAGAGAAAGATCAAGGGATCCATTTCCATTCAGACATCCGAAAAGTACCACTACGGTCAGTATGAACTTCTGGAACTTTGATGGAAGTCATTGTCGTAAACGAAAGGTTGGCATCCAAAAGGCTCGACGTCGCGCTGGCCGAACATCCCAAAATTGCCTCTCGTTCCGAAGCGAAAAGAATGATCGTCAATGCGCTCGTCCGCATCGGCGACTCTGCGGAGCCCCCTAAACCCAACAAAATCCTCAAGGTGGGAGAGAGGATCGCCTTCACTTCCGTGCCCGCCGCAGACCCCGGTCCCGTTGCCGTTCCCTTCGATCTGGAAATACTGTACGAGGACGATTGCCTGCTTGTGGTCGACAAACCGAGAGGAACGGTCGTACACCCCGGTGCCGGGCACCAATCCGATACGCTGGTCAACTATCTTCTCCACCACACGCGGCTGTCTGCGGTCGATGCGACGAGACCCGGCATTGTCCACCGCATCGACAAGGATACCTCCGGCCTGCTGGTCGTGGCAAAAGACAACCGGACGCACGAAGGGCTGGCCCGACAATTTGCCGCCCGCAGCACCGAACGGACATACCAGGCCATCGTTTGGGGAATTCCCGCAACCGGCAGCGGAGTTATCGACAAGGCGCTAGGGAGGGATCCCGTGCATCGCAGAAAATTCGCCGTTCGGGAAAACGGCAAATCGGCGGTCACACATTGGCGGATCGTGGAGAGGTATCGACACTTGAGCCTACTGGAATGCCGACTGGAGACGGGGAGGACCCATCAGATTCGAGTGCATCTGGGTTCCGTCGGGCATCCGGTGCTGGGCGACCGGGTCTACGGCCGCCTGAGGAGGTATGTCCGCAGCTACCCGGAAAGCGTGCGGAGAATTTTGCACGGTTTTTCCGGGCAGGCGCTTCACGCAAAAACGCTGGGATTTCTCCACCCGCACACCAAAAATAAAGTCCGCTTCGACAGCCCCCTGCCCGAAGACATGCAGGCGGCCGTCGCAGCACTGCAGGCGGACGGCAGAAGCCGAGACTGAACCTCTCGCGCTCCGGCCGAATCCTGCGGATCGAAGACTAATCCCGACTCATTCCCAAAATGTGGAGCAGCGCCAAAAACAGATTCAGGATATCCAAATAGAGCGACAGGGTGGCCGAAATGTATTCGTCGGTCGGGTAGCGGCGCATGATGTTGAAAGTGTCGTAAATGATAAAGCCGCTGAAAAGAAAGACCGCAACGGACGATATCAGAAAGGATGCCGTCGAGCTGCCGAACAGAAAGACATTCAATAGACTTCCCACGATCAATATGATCAGTCCCGTCGTCAGCATGCCTCCCATAAAGGAGAAATCCCTTTTGGAGGTGATTGTGTAGAGAGTCAGTCCGAAAAAGATCACTCCGGTCAGCAGCAGCGCGTTGACGACCGTATCGCCCGTATAGCTCAGGGCGACGGGCGCTACTGTGACGCCCGTCAGTCCGGTAAAGACAAACAGGGCGATCAGGCCGGCCGTCTCCCTTTTTCTTGCCCACATGGCAAAGAGAACGGCGGCGATCTCCAAGACGATAAAGAGAAAATAGTTGCCGACTACGAAATAGAGGAATTTCTCGTTGGTCCCGGTCATCCAGGCGGCTCCCGCCGCCACTAGGATGCTCAGCGACAGCAAGCCGTACACCTTTTTCAAAAATGCCAAACGCTCTCCTACCGGAGCTTGCGCTACGGTTTCCCGATAATCTAGCGAAGTTTGCATGTTTTCTCCTTGAGTTTTAAATGATAGACAAACGGCGGAAATTTACCCTGACAGTATTGACGAAGCGGTAAAAAGTCCCAGAACCGTCATTCCCGCAATTTTCGATTTTTTGCCGGTTCATCACAATTATGGAAATATACTGCCTGAAACGTATCCTGACAACCCGATCGACGAAAACTTCGGGATTATTTTCTGCGGCAATCTCCGAACGGTTCGTTATTCCGCCCGCAGGTCGGCTCTCAATTTCCGCATTCCCCGCATAAGGAGAGACTATGATTGCCGTTAGCGACCTCGGTTTCTCTTTCGGTCGGCAGGTTTTGTTCGAAGGCGCCAATTTTCAACTCAATCCCGGCAGAAAATATGGCGTGGTCGGAGCCAACGGCTCCGGAAAGTCGACCCTTTTGAAAATACTCTCCGGAGAGCTCGCCCCGGAAAAGGGGGAGGTGCACAGGGCATCCGCTTTCAGGATGGGACTGCTTCGGCAGGACCACTTTGCCTACGAAGAGAGGGCAATAACGGATGTCGTGCTGATGGGCAGGCCAATCCTGTGGCAGGCGATCGCGGCGAAAAGAGAACTCGAACAGGCGCCCCGACTGGACGACCGGAGCGGGGAAAAACTGGCCGAAATGGAAACGACGATCGCCGACCAAAACGGATATCAGGCAGAGGCGAAAGCCTGCGAACTGCTGGCAGGGCTTGGCATTCGTCAGGAGCAGATGTTTCGGAAGCTGAGTACGCTTTCCGGAGGCTACAAACTGAGGGTGTTGCTGGCCCAGTGCCTTTTCGGGAGGTTCGACTGCCTGCTGCTGGACGAACCTACCAACCACCTCGACATCGTTTCGATTCGATGGTTCGAAGAGTATCTGGCGAATTTTGGGGGAATGACGTTCGTGATCTCGCACGACCGGCATTTCCTAAACTGCGTCAGCGATCACATCGTCGATATCGACTACGGAACCGTTAGAATCTATACGGGAAACTACGACGCCTACATAGCCACCAAGGAGTTGGAGAGAGAGCAAAAGGAGGCGGAAATTCTAAAGCAGGAGAGGAAAAGGGAGGAGCTTCGGCGATTCGTCGATCGGTTCAAAGCCAAAGCGACCAAGGCCAGACAGGCGTCGAGCAAGAAAAAGCTGCTGAGCCGCATTAAAGAGATCGAGATCGAAAGATCCTCCCGTATTGCCCCCTCCTTCGATTTTCCCATTGCCAGACCTTCGGGAAAGATGGTGCTTGCGCTCAAGGATCTTTCCAAATCCTTCGGCAGCAACAGGGTGCTGCGTCGCATATCCCATATCGTATATCGGGGAGACAAGATCGCCGTCATCGGTCCGAACGGGATCGGAAAGTCCACTCTGATCGAAATTATCGCAGCAAAGCAGCAGCCCACCAGCGGAAGCGCGGAGACGGGCCACGAGGTCGCTTGGAGCTATCTGCCCCAGGAGCACCGGGAGGTCGTCTGCCGAGACACAACGGCATACGAATGGCTGTACTCCTTCGCCCCGTGGGAGGAGATCGGAACCATACGCGGACTGCTCGGTAGAGTGCTGATAAGCGGAGACGACGTTCACAAACCGACCGAGGCCCTAAGCGGCGGGGAATCCGGCCGTCTGATCTTCGCCAAAATCATGCTGCAAAAACCCAATTTGCTGCTTTTGGACGAACCCACCAACCATATGGATTTGGAAACCATTGCCGTGCTGGGCGAGGCGCTGAAGAGATATGACGGCAGCATCGTCTGCGTGAGCCACAACAGGCAGTTTATCGACTCCTTCGCAAACGGAATTCTGGAGCTGACCGGGGAGGGATTCGACTTTTTCCCCGGAGGATATGCGGAGTATCTCGCAAGGAGGGGCGAAGACTATCTGGATCGGCAGGCCCTGCCCGCCGCCGTTGCCAAAAAAAAACAAAGCGGCGGCAAAACCGAAAAGTTGCGGAACAGAAAGCGCAGGGAACTCGGAAAGGAGGTGCGAAAACTGGAGAGGGCGCTTCGGCGGAAGGAGGCGGAAATCGAGAGACTGGAAGGAAAGATCGCCGATCTGGATCTCCGTCTGGCGCAAAAGGAGACGTATGCTGCCGAAAATACGGAAAGGGTGCGCCTGATAAAATCGGACAAAGAGCAGTATGCGAAACTCCTATGCAGAGTTTCGGAGGAGTGGGAATCGTGCCAAACGAAACTGGACGAGCTGTCTTCCCAACTCGGATAGGCTAAAAACGATATTGGTAGTCGATCAGGGCAATTTCGGCTTTGATTTCGTCCGTCGGCGTGAAATCCGTGTCGAATTTCCGTTCGAATTCGTCCAACGGCCAATGCACGGCCTCTTTGTAGAGGGACTTCGTTCCGACCAAAATTCCGAGCAGCACTCCCCCGACGATTCCCACGCTGACAAACTGTACGTTCTGTCTGGCGTTTTCTCCCTGCAAAAGGGCAAACCAACCGCCGATCACGACCCCGGTGCCTATTCCGTAGAGAATGTTGTCCGGCAGCAGCTTTTTGTCCTTTTCCAAAGCCTCGGCGACGTTCAGGCCGGGAACCTGCGCTCTTCTCATGGCCTCCTCCTGCAGTTTGACCTCCTCCTCGCTGACGTACTGCCCATCTTCGGTCTCGAATTCGGACTCCTCTCCAGTCGAGTCGATAAATCCCTCCTCCTCCCAGAGAGAGATCCCCTCGTCCTCGACATAGTCGTAGGTCTGCGACAGAGCAAGCGGTGCGAACAGGGTCAAAAGCAACGAAACAGCGAACGGAAGAAAGAGGTTCGGTTGCATAGATAACGGAAAAAAAGGCATTTCTGGCTATTATCTCTGGATGAAATTCAAATTCGGTAGTAGAATTGGGATCGGATTGAATGGGGGAATCCCGACTATCGATCGGGAAAGACAATGCAATTGATATGCTAAGGAACCTCCGAAAGACGCAACTATCAACATTGTAACGGGGACTATGATTCGACAAACCTCCAAACGTGGCATTCCAGCCGTTCCTCGTGCAGCCCAAAGGGGATTCAGCTTTCTGGAGATCATGATCGTACTGATTTTGATTGCTGGAATTGTCGGACTGGCCGGTACCTATCTGCTGCCCAAGTTCAGCGAGGGCAAGATAAAAACCGCAGAGATTCAGATGAAGCTGACGGCCGGTACGCTGGAAGCGTACTATCTGGACAATTCCACCTATCCTACCACCGAACAGGGACTGGCCTCTTTGAGGAGCAAGCCGGAAGTGGGAATCGTTCCCAAAAACTGGAAGGGTCCCTATTTGAAAGCGGACCATCCCAAAGATCCGTGGGGAAACGACTATCTTTTCCAGTCCGATGGAATTTCCTTCCGTATCGTCAGTCTCGGCGCGGACGGTGTCGAAGGCGGCGAAGGAATCAACGCAGATATCGTCTACGATCAATGAGGGAAGGGTTCCGAAGCCGCGACGCGGGGTTCAGCCTCCTTGAATTCAGCGTCATGCTATTTCTTTTGGTGCTTGTTCTCGGCTTCTCCATCCCGCGTTTCACACAGCTTTTCGAGTCCACTCTCGTCCACGAAGCCGCCAAAATCGCTCAACTGCTGACAAGTCTGAGAACTCAGGCAATTATCAAGGGAGAAAAATACCGGATCGTAATGGATACGGCAAAAGGGAACTATTCCGTACTGATCGAATCTCCGCAAACTCCCGGCAGCTTTCGGAAGCATCCGCGCTTCGAGAAGCCCGCTCGACTGAACAGCCCCGTCCGGTTCTACAGCGTAAAAAGAACGGAAAGCGAAAACGAAAACGAGGAGAGACAGTTCTCCTTCGACGGGTTCGAGTTCGAAAAGATCATCGGGGAAACATTCCAGTTTACCATCGATTCCTCCGGTTTTATCGACACCTTCGACGTAATGCTGAGGGACGACGACTCCTACATCGGGCTGTCCGTCGTCGACATCATGGGAACGGTGGAGATCGGACAGGAGAGGGAACTCTAGCGGGGGGCGAAATGGCAAGGCTATCGATTTCCGCCGACAACGGCCAACGATGCAGCGACGGCGACTCCCCGCTTCCCGGCTTTACTCTGCTCGAAGTGATGATATCGCTCGCCATACTCTCCTCCCTGCTGGTTGTCATCATTCAGTCTAACACGGAAATCACCTTTTTTCTTCACAGAACGGAGCGCCTGTCCGTCGCGCAGAGAGTTGTCGTAAACGAACTGCAAAGGATCGAAAGGGAGAACTCCCCCAATCTCGGTTCGGCCAGGGGTACCTTCCCAAAAAATCATGCTCTGGCGGGAAACGAATGGAGACGAACCGTAACGAACGTCAACTTCCTGGACGTCATACCGGTTACCCGCATTCAATACCAGGTGTCCTGGTTTGCCGGAAGACAAAAAAACACCTTTGAGGCCTCAATTCTGCGGTAAAGAGGAGACGGCGGTGAAACGGGACCGATATGCCGAAGGGCTGACGCTACTGGAACTCCTTCTGACACTGACGATTTTTTCCGCCGTCATCGGTCTCCTGCTGAACTCCTTCGTTCAGCTCAAGCGACAGAACAGGCAGATCGGCGCCGTCCTCACGCTGCGGCAGGAGGCACGCGTATTGGAGAAACTGCTGAAGGAGGACATCTCCGCCGCAGTCTATCTGAAGGAGTTTATGAACATGGCCCAATACGCTCAGGACGGGCGCAAAAGCGGCATCGTCGGAACTAGCGAAAAATACGGCAAACTGGTTGCCGACGCCATTCATATGCACTCCCGCACGCAGTCCAAATTCCAGCGCACCCTGCCGTTCGAAAGCGATCCGGAACTGTACGAAGTGAGCTACTATCTGGACATAAAAGACGAAAGCAATCCGAGGTTCAAACGGAGGGAGGAGCTTTATATCGACTCCGACATAACGGACGGCAAGCGCAGCATTACCCATACGCTGTCGCGGCGGGTCGTCTCGTTCGACGTCAAATACTACGAAGGTTTCAAATCAAAGGAGGGGGAGGAGTGGGACTCCACTCCCAGGGGCGGCTCCCTTCCGGTCGGCATCAAGATAGCGATTACGCTAAAGGATCGGGAGGGCAAAATGCTGGAGTCCGAATTTCAGATCAATATCCGTCCCTCGATGGGATCCTACGCCCACTGGCAGTCATGACGCCGGCAAAATCCGCAATGGCCGAAGGGGTGGCCATGATCGTCACTCTGTCTATTCTGCTGGTGCTGTCGATGGCGTTGATGAAGACGTTCGAAAGTCGATCCGTCGAAGTGGCCCATCTCAGCAACGACATCCACCGATTCCAGGCGGAATCGCTATCCCGCTCTCTGTTTCGCGCCACTCTATCCGCGATTCGACAGAAGGGGCTGTTGGCCGTGCGGCACGCCATCGGCAGCCTGCCTGCCGGTATCCCGGTCTTCCTGGAATCCGGCTACTTTTCCGACCTTGCCGTTTTGCCGATAGACCATCGGTTCAATCTCAACAAACCGTTCCTTCCAATCAGCGACCCCGATCGCGGTACAATTTTCTACAACGTCGTCCAGG
This sequence comes from uncultured Pseudomonadota bacterium, assembly GCA_964562335.1. GTDB lineage: Bacteria > SAR324 > SAR324 > XYD2-FULL-50-16 > XYD2-FULL-50-16 > CAZJUM01. Next base: position 10,164 of record CAZLTI010000071.1, read on the forward strand.
GCATCCGTTCCCGCTCGGAGAACGAGGAGATCTACTTCGAACTGATGGAGCACGATGTCTACCCCCTGCTCAGCGCACTGAACGACTGGTACGACTCGGACGACATCCCGGACGACGCATACCAGGACGGAATTGAAATGTACCCCTTCGAAGAGCCCCCCTTCGAGATAAAGAACGGCTACTTAGACTTCCTGTCGGAGGTAAAACTGATTCCCCGATTCAGAGAGCTGGGGCTGTCGCATCGCGAACTGCATCGCCACTTCCGGGCGAACAAAGGCAGCGCCCGGGAGTTCATCGACATCAACCTGGCTTCGGAGGATGAGATATCCGCATTCCTGAACAACTACGAAAATCTGGAGACCTACCGCACCGTCTACGAAAACCGCATCGAAATCGCCGAAATCGCCAAGCAGGACATGCCCCTGTCGGCGAAACCCAAGTATCCGATCGGTTCCGAACCGTACGGTCGCTCAAGCGAGTGGCGGCGGGAGTTGGAGAGTCTTGGGGTATTTTCTCTACTGACGGCGAAGGAGAAGGAGCTGTTTAGACTGAAGACCAACCATATCGAGATCTCCTTCGTCGTTTCGGTGGGGAACGTCAGCCTTCGACTGAACTCGACCGTCAAGCTGCACTACGGCGGTTCGAAAAAGGATAAAATCGAACGCTTTACGATTCTGTCCCTCTCCTATCGCTAGAAAGCTCCGCCGAACGATGCGTCTCCTGGGAGCCTAACTTTCGTTCTTCGTCGCGTCCAACAGACTTTCAAATCGATCCTTTGTCGTATCGTCGCGACGGACGGACCTCTCCGCATGAACGTCCGATCCGTCGATGGAAGCGAATTCCGTCTTTTCCAACGATATCTCTATGTGGAAGGAGTGTCCGTCTATTTTAAACGACAGTCTTCGGCACAGTTCGTTTTCGATATCGTGAGCATCGATGGTCAGCATGATGGAGGTTGCCAAAGCGATGGCTTTGGGCTGCGTATTGGATGCTGCCAGACCGTACCGGTTTTCAATCTGCCTTCTCACGTTTCCGATGATCTGGTTGATCGTCTCGCCGATGCCGTCCACAACGTCGTCGGCCGTATACTCGGTTGCCAGGCTATCCTCGGGCAGGCCCATCCTTGTCATTTGGTTGCGGTAGATCGACATGGCCGCCTTGGCGGTGAAGTTGATAATCATGATTCCCGAATAGTCGCCGCTAAATAGAACAAAACATCCGATGTCGGGTCTCAGATGGACCTTCGGTACTTTCTGTATCGTTTTTGCGAAGGTGATCTCTCTGCCGGTGCTGGCGTCCAGGACCTCCTTCGTGGCTTCGCAAAAGATCCCGGCAACGGCATTTAGGGTGTTTGTCGTCCTTATCATCGGTTGTCCTCGTTTCAAATCGGTGCGGTGCATTTCATCGGGGAGTCGGTGTCGGTTAGACGACCGTCGGCCGTTCGGCAAACCGATCTTCCGGTTTGTAGCGAAACTCGGAAATCAGCAGTCCCAGTCTATTCACGCTCTTTATCGGCAGCTTTTCCTTCAGATCCTCAATATCGCCGGGATAGGAGGGAATGCCGTCGGCTCCCAGGATTTCCAGGTAGGTCTCCTCGGACTTTCGTATGGCGGCGAATGCCTTGTTCATCGTTTTGGCAAACAGCTTCCCCCGGATAAAACCGCCCTTCCCCCGAACAAGTCGATCGATCCTCTCAATATTGTAGCGGGCGATTGTCGCCTCGGCTCGAATATCCAGCTCCACAACGTCCTCCTCCACGTCCGTGCCGCAGAGATGCTTCCGGCCGTGGGGTGCGACGATTTCCGTGTATTCGACAACCTTGCACTTCGGACAGTGCAGCCAGACCATCCGACCGGGATATCGCCTCTCTTCCCGCTCCCGTCTCTTCTCGCTGCGAAACCGATCGAGCTCGACTATCTTGGAATCGGACATGACGTTGAATCGAAAGTGGAAAACGCCGGTTACAGAAAAACGGATTGCAGAACCAGTACGGCGGAGATGGAAAAGCATCCTTCCATAAGAGCTACCCCCCAGTTTACATCCTTGTGTATTTCATCGTCGAGCTTTTCCGAAGGAATTATGATGCGATCCATCACGAATCGGAAAAAAACCATCATGCAGGCACCGATGACGAACCAAACCGCATAATACGGAAGCGAGTAGGAGACGCGAAGCGGAATGGCCAGCAGAATTCCCACGGCAATGAAGTTTGCGCCCAGGGATATCCCGGCGGCGACGTTCCCCTGTCGTATCTCCGCATGGAAGTCGAATTTGGTGATTTTCTGGTACAGTATACCGTAGAGGTAGAAGGTGAGCTGGGCCAAAAGAAAATACAGCAGCGTAAGAAGGATATCCAACACCCAGCCGAGGCTCTCGCCAAGAACGACGCTCCGGATGATAAGAGCGCTCGCCAGATAGCTGCTGGCAACGACAATGCCGACCCCTACGTTTTTCGACTCCAGCAGCTCCCTTTTATTGTCGAACCGTTTCAGGATCAAAACGTCGTTTATTTTTCCCGCAAGGTTCAGCAACACGATTCCGATCGTTCCCCAAATCGATATTTCCAGCACGCTTTGCATCAGGGAACTCGAATCGCCCCGCAGCACGCCTTCCAAAATAGCGACCACCCCCCCCAAATAACCGACGAAGGCAACGGTGACCGCCTTGTTGTCCTCCTTTACCAACTGATGCTCGATGGAATAGGAGACAAAAAGATCGAAAATCCTCTTGCTGGCCCACAGCAGTCCCAAAACCAGCAGAACCAATAGAAGATTGGGGAGGTGACCAAACGAATCGACAGCCCCGATCCGAAGAGTCGTCATTTCTGCAAACAGCTCGCGATAGTTTTGTGTCATGACCCATTTGTGGAATGGATTGGCCAAATATTCCGCAGATTCGCAAATGGCAAGGATTCCCGTACCGTGTCATCCAGTTGTCGATACGGCACGAGTTCCCGCCCGACCCTGAAAGTAGTTTTCATTAAAGACACTATCGGCAGCAAAGGTCAAGCCGGAGCATAGCTATTTTCAAGTCCGGAC
>CAZLTI010000072.1:0-7803 GCA_964562335.1 uncultured Pseudomonadota bacterium
CCGGCCGGTCGACCCTGAGGGAGAGCCTGGCGAACCTGACCTATCAGGGCGTGCTGTACAAGGTCCAGGGAATGGGAACGTTCGTCAGACAGGTTCCCATCCAGGTAAAAAACGGCATCGAGCAGCTTTTTTCAGTGACCGAGCAGATCAGGGCGGTCGGTTTGACACCGTCGGTGGGGCGCTGCATTATTAAGGACTTTCCGGCGGACGACAAGTTGGCGGCCAAGCTGGCAATCAAACCCAAGGACCTCTGCGTCTGGGTCGAGCGGATTCGGAAGGCGGACGACGCTTTGGCCGCCTATTGTATCGACATCATGCCCAAGTATCTGGTGCCCGACGTCAAACGCAGGGATTTCGAAGGGTCGATTTTCGAGCTCCTGGAAGAATACGGACATATCGTCTCCCACACGGAGAGCACTCTCACGCCGACGATGCTGGCGCCGAGAGAGCTGCCCGAAATCAAGCATATCACCATGTTTATGCTGTTCGAGGAGATCTACTACAGCACCAAAGGCGTGCCGGTCTGTCACAGCAACGACTATTACAGCTCCGAAATCTTCTGCTTCAATCTGGTACGAAAGAGAACTCTTTAGCCCGAAACCCGCAACCGCATAAGTGATAGAGGAGAGATGGAATATCGCCAATTGACGCCCAATACCGTCGCGGACTACATCAAGGACCTGGATAGCATGTCCCGCATCTTTTCGCGATTCGACAACCTGTCCATTTGCGAAGTCGGAGACGGCAACCTGAATTTCGTCTATACCCTGACCAACCCGGACAGGCCGCAGGAAACGGCCGTGCTGAAGCAGGCCGTTCCCTACCTTCGAGTCGTGGGCGATTCCTGGCCGCTGGCGAAGGAGAGAATGAAATTCGAAATCATGGCCCTGCAGCGGCAAAAGGAGCTTTGCCCGGAGCACGTCCCCGAAGTGTTTCATGCCGACAAAGAGATGTGCCTGGTCGTTATGCAGAATCTGAACAGGCATAGGATTCTGCGCGGCGAGATCATCCAGGGCAAAACCTTTCCCCGACTGGCGGACCACATCTCCACGTTTCTGGCCAGAACCCTGTACGCCTCTTCGGACCTGGCTTTGGACTCCGCCACGAAAAAGCGCAAGGTGGCGGAATTCATCAACATCGATCTCTGCGACCTGACGGAGAATTTCGTCTTTACGAACGCATTCGAAAAGCACGAAACGAACGAGTACAACCCCGAGTTGACGGATGCCGACATCAACAGCGTGCAGGAGAATGCGCGACTTAAAATTGCCGTAGCGGAGATGAAGTACATGTTCATGAACAATGCCGAAGCGATGGTTCATGGAGACCTGCACATCGGCAGCATCATGGCCAACGAGGAGGAGACCTACGTGATCGACCCGGAATTTGCCTTTTACGGTCCGATGGGATTCGACATCGGCGCCTTTATCGGCAACCTCTTCATGTCCTACTTCTCGCACGAATACCGCCAGAAGCTCCTGGGCAGGGAGCCCTTTGCTTACCGAAACTGGCTGTTGAACACGATCGCCGAAACATGGAACGGATTCGAGCGGAAGTTCGACCGGCTCTGGCAAGACGACCACAAAACGAAAGAGCCGCTCTACTGGAAATACGAAGGCGGCAGCGAGCATTTCGCGCTGCAAAGGAAAACCTTTCTCAAGAAGCTGCTTGCGGACTCCATGGGATTCGGCGCCTGCAAAATGATGAGGCGGATCTTCGGACTGGCAAAGGTCGCGGACATCGCAGAGATCGAAGATTTGAAGGAGCGCGCCCGGATCGAGCGGAAAACGCTGAGACTGGCGGAGCATATGGTCGTCGACCGCAACAGGATCGACAGCATAGAGTCGGTCGTCGAGGCGGCAAAAGAGCTGTCTCCACTTGTTTGAACCGAGGAGGGGCTACGACGGTTCGAGAGAGTTGAAATATGAAACCAAACATACCGAAAGCCGTCCGCTGGACCGGCGACGAGCTCTATTTGCTGGATCAGACCAGGCTGCCCCTGGAGGTCGTAGAGGAGAGGCAGGAGACGATCCGGCAGGTATGGGACTCTATCAAGCGTCTAAAGGTCAGGGGAGCGCCGGCGATCGGGATATCCGCCGCCTACGGGCTTTTAATAGGTATGGGGGAGTCGTTGAAGCTGCCCCTGGACGAGTTCGGAAAACGGCTTCGGGAGCGGGCCGCATATCTGGACAGCGCCCGCCCGACTGCCGTCAATCTGCACTGGGCGATGACGCGGATGGTGAACGCCTCCCAAAAAGAGGGTATAGGCACGACGGAAGAGCTGTATCGGCTGCTGAAAAAAGAGGCCGAAACGATCGACGAAGAGGACAGGCTTCTCTGCCGGAAATTGGGCGAATATGGCGCCGCATTGATAAAGCCCGGCTTTGGGGTACTGACGCACTGCAATGCCGGTGCGATTGCCACTGCCGGGATAGGCACGGCGCTGGCCGCCATGTACGTCGCCGCGGAACGCCGCGTCCCTTTCAGGGTTTTCGCCGACGAGACCCGTCCCCTTCTCCAGGGTGCGAGACTGACCAGTTGGGAGCTGCAACAGGCCGGTATCGACGTCACGCTGATCACCGACAACATGGCCGGCCACATCATGTCCAAGGGATTGATCGATATGGTCATCGTCGGCACCGATCGCGTTGCGGCAAACGGCGACGTGGCAAACAAGATCGGAACCATGTCGGTCGCCATCCTGGCGGACCATTTTGGTATCCCCTTTTACGTATCGTGCCCATCTTCGACAATCGACTTTGCCACACCCGGCGGCGACAATATCGAAATCGAGGAGAGGTCCGGCGAAGAGGTGACGTTTTTTGGCGGCGTACGTACGGCACCGGAAGGCATCCGAACCAGAAATCCGGCATTCGATGTCACTCCCAACCGGCTGGTCAAGGGGTTGATAACGGAGAAGGGCATTATTGCGGCACCCTATAGAGAGAATCTGGCAAAGACGTTTCCCGAACATCAAAGCGCCTAAGGCCCATGCCCGATATTTTCCGAGCCCGACCGGCAGAGACAAAAAATCCAAAACTGCACGAAGACAATGAAAAACCGATTTGATGCCAACCGGCTGAACGAACTCAAGGAGCGATGGTCCCAATTCCCGGCGGATTTGATAGAGAGGGTCTACACCTCCCGACTGATCGGAGAGGACGGATCGCTAGTGCTGCACGGGGGCGGCAATACGTCGGTCAAGACCCGGCTGCCGGACGTAAACGGCGAGCTTCGGGATATCGTCTATATCAAGGGCAGCGGATGGGATTTGTCCACGATCGAACCGGAGGGATTCACGGGGCTGGTCCTGGACCGGCTGCTTGCGATGAGACGGCACGAGCAGTTGACGGACGAGACCATGGTCAACCAATTGCGGATCAACGCAATCGACGCAGAAGCGCCAACCGCCTCCATCGAGGGGCTGCTGCATGCCTTCCTGCCCCACAAATTCGTCGATCACAGCCATGCCGACGCGATACTGATCCTGTCCGGGCAGCCGGACGGAACGGGCATACTGAAACGGGCACTTGGCCCAAAGGTGCTGGTGCTTCCCTACAGAAAGCCCGGTTTCGAACTTGCGAAAGAGGTGGCCGACGCCTGCGAGTCGAATCCGGAAGCGGAAGCTGCGGTCTGCCTTCAGCACGGTATTTTTACCTTCGGCCACACGGCCGAAATCTCCTATGGCCGCATGATCGAATACGTGAGTCGGGCGGAGCAATATATCGAAAACGAGTTGCGCTCCAAACCGTCGCCTGCGAAAACCGAAGAGCGACGACCGGTGCCGAAGGAGAGCGTGGCCCGTCTGGTCGAAGTCGTTCGCGGTGCCGCCTCTTTCGTCGACGGCAAAGGGCGGCGCAGGCGCTTCGTAGCCGAAATCAGAAGCGATGCCGAAATCGTCGGGATATCCCAGTCGCCGTTTGCGGAACGCATCTGCAACGGCGGCGTGATTACTCCCGACCACGCTACGCGAACGAAGAATTCCTATATCTACCTCGACCGGATTCCCGAAAACGACGCGGATCTGAAGCAGCTGGTCGAAAGCAAAGTGGAGGACTTCCGCAAGCAATACGACCGGTACTTTCTGAACCAATGCCGGAGAACGAAAAGAGACGTTGCCAAACTGGATAGCAGCCCCCGCGTTTTTCTGATTGCCGGGGTGGGACTGGTCGCCCTCGGTTTTTCAAGAAGATGGGCCAAAATCAGCGCGGATATTGCCGAAACGACCCTACTATGCAAGCGCAAGGCGATGGCGATGGGAGACTTCCGCAATATCGGGGAATCCCATGTCTTCGACTTGGAGTATATGGACCTGCAACGGAAAAAGCTGGAAAAGAGCGGCGTGCACGACCTGCAAGGCCAAATTGCGGTGGTAACCGGTGCGGCGGGGGCTATCGGATTCGGGATTGCCGACCGCCTGTTGGCCGCAGGTGCCAACCTGGTACTCGCGGATCTGGACGCAGCCAGGCTGGATACCGTCGAACGGATTCTTTCGGAAAAATACCCCTCCGCAGCGATCGAAAAGCTGGTGTTCGATATTACCGACTACTCCGCCGTAGAAAAGGCCCTCAAGGAGGTGTCGCTCCGGCTGGGAGGCGTGGATCTGGTCGTTCCCAATGCCGGTATCGCCCATGTATCGAAAGTGGAGGATCTGGAACCGGAAAAGCTGAACCAGGTGATGGCAGTGAACTTCATGGGCGTGTTCAATATCGTCAAGGCGGCGACGCCTGTTTTGAGAAGACAGGGCACAGGCGGCAACATCGTACTGATCAGTTCGAAAAACGTATACGATCCGGGGGCCTCCTTTGGCGCCTACAGCGCCTCCAAGGCTGCCGCCCATCAGATTGCGAGGATTGCATCCCTGGAGCTGGCCGACCTGGGAGTACGCGTCAATATGGTCAACCCCGACGCAGTTTTCGGCGACGAAAAGGTCTCGTCGAAATTGTGGGACTACATAGGCCCGGACCGCATGAAAGCGCGAGGTCTGGACCCGGAGGGGCTGAAAGAGTACTATCGCAAGCGCAACCTGCTGAAACAGACCGTGCTGGCGGAGCATGTCGGGAATGCGGTCCTCTTTTTCGCCAGCGACAAAACGCCGACGACCGGCGCAACACTGCCCGTGGACGGAGGAGTGGCCGCTGCGGCACCAAGGTAACCGAAGGTTCCTCGTCACACTATCGAACAGGAGAAAAAATGGCAGACACAGACGGAGTCAAGGAAGCAAAGAACTTTCACGGCAACGTTCCCCAGAAAACGGAAGGTTTCTTCCTAAAGGGATCCAACTCTCTGGACTGGGGCATGAAAAACAGGCTGGCCCGAATCTTCAACCCCGAATCGGGCAACACGGTGATGCTGGCTGTCGACCACGGATACTTTCAGGGTCCGACGACCGGACTCGAACGAATCGATCTCAATATTCTGCCTCTGGTGAAATACGCGGATACGCTGATGCTGACACGCGGAATTCTGCGCAGCATCGTACCGCCCTCCATGACGGTTCCCATCGTGGTCAGGGCGTCCGGCGGTTCCAGCATTCTCAAGGAGCTTTCCAACGAGGAGATCGCCGTAGCGGTCGAGGATTCGGTACGAATGAACGTCTGCGCGATGGCCGTTCAGGTATTTATCGGCGGGGAGTACGAAAAACAGTCCATCCACAATATGACCCGCCTGATCGACGAGGGGCTCAAAGCCGGAATCCCGACACTGGCCGTAACGGCGGTCGGGAAAGACATGACAAGAGATGCCCGCTACTTCAGGCTGGCTACGCGAATCTGCGCCGAACTGGGCGCTCACTACGTCAAGACCTACTACATCGAGGAGGGCTTCGATACCGTGACCGCCTGCTGCCCGGTTCCCATTGTCATCGCCGGAGGCAAAAAGATACCGGAGGCCGATGCCCTGACAATTGCCCATAACGCCATCCAGCAGGGCGCAAGCGGCGTAGACATGGGTCGGAACATCTTCCAGTCCGAAGCGCCCGAAGCGATGATCCAAGCCGTCAATGCAGTGGTTCATAAAAACGAATCGCCGGACAAAGCCTACCAGATGTATCTGGAGCTAAAAAACCGGGGATAAAACGGCCGAACCCCTTCGATTGCACGCATCATGAAAATCCACGTCTGCGTCAAACATGTGCCCGACTCGGCGGCGACCATCCGCATTCTGGACAAAACCGCCATAGACGAGCAAATTACCTTCCTCCTGAATCCCTACGACGAAAACGCCATTGCCGAAGCGGTATTGCTAAAGGAGCGCATCCCGGAAGCGGAAATTGTCGCCATAACCGTCGGCAAAAGGGAGGCGGCCGAAACGCTGTGCTCCGTTATGGCCATGGGAGCCGACCGCAGCATCCATATCGTTTGCGATGCGCCCGTCGACGCGATCGTCACCGCCAAAGCTCTTGGGCGGGCCATGCGGCAGGACGGAGTTCCCGACATCGTTTTTGCGGGAAAGGAGTCCATCGATAGCGAAGGCATGCAGACGATGTTTCGCCTGGCCGCCGAGTTGGAGATGCCCGCCGCTACCGGAGTGGTCCATTTCGAAACGAAGGGCGGAGCGGTCCGCGTTTTTTGCGAGCTGGAGAGCGGCGCAAAAGAGGAGCTGGAAATGGAACTGCCCTGCGTCGTCGCGGCGGGAAGAGGTCTGAACAGGCCCAAATACCCCACCCTGCCGCAAATCTTCCGGTCGAAAAGGAAGGAGATCAAAACCGTGGAGTTGGATACCCTAGTGCCGGAAAGACCGACTTCCGGTATGGAGATTGTCGAACTGCGGGAGGCCACGGTGGAGAGAAAGGGCAAAAGGCTGTCGGGAACGCCGGAAGAGATAACGGATAGCCTCGTAGACATACTGAGGCGGGAAGCAAAGGTGATTTAGCGAAATGAAAAGAACGGGACTGCTAATCGAAACCCGCGAGGGCGCAATCAAACCTGGCCTATACGGACCTATGGCGACGGCAAAAGAGCAGGGAACCGAACTTGTTGCCCTTTTGATCGACGAAAATCCCCAAGCGCATCGGGACAAACTTCGGGCATGCGGAGTCGATACCGTAGTGTCGATCGCAATCAAAGGCTGCCGGAAAGGCTACCATCCCTACCGCTGGGCAGGAAGCATAGTGGCGGCGATGAAGCGGTTCGAAATCGCCACGCTGTTGGGTCTCTCCACATCGCGCGGCAGAACGCTGCTTCCCATGATCGCATCGGAACTGGATGCGCCGCTGGCGATGGACTGTCTCTCGGTCGACCTGAACCGCAACATAGCGGAGAAGCCGCTCTATTCGGGAAAGGCCATTGCCAAGCTGCAGTTGAGAGGAACCCACTTCATCTACGGAATGGCGCCAAGTTCCGGCGAGCCTGTCCCCCTCCCCGCTTCCGCTTCCTGCCGAAGCGTCCCTTTCGAGTATCGGGCGGAGGAGAGGAGCGGCTATCGGTACGTCGGGGAGATCTCCGGGGCAGAGGGCGGACCCGATCTTTCGGAGGCCGAGGCGATCGTTTCCGGCGGCCGGGGGTTGGGAAGCGGAGAAAACTTCGACGTTCTGCGGGATTGCGCACGGGCGTTGAACGCATCCGTCGGCGCCTCGCGGACGGCCGTGGACAGCGGATGGGTTCCCTACCGAATGCAGGTGGGGCAAACCGGAGCAAAGGTAAGTCCCAAGGTCTATATTGCCTGCGGCATCTCCGGTTCGGTCCAGCATTTTGCCGGTATGAAAAGATCCGGACTGATCGTCGCGATCAACAGCGACGAAAATGCCGCCATCTCCTCCAACTGCGACTACTTTGTCAACGAGGACCTGTTCGCAATCGTTCC
>CAZLTI010000072.1:7903-13099 GCA_964562335.1 uncultured Pseudomonadota bacterium
CAATAGGAAATTCTCCGGGGTGCTTTACGAGCGGGAAACGTTTGTGATAGTTACGCAGAAAAAGCCGTTCGAGCGAAATCGAACCGCTCCGAAGACCGCAATGCGCTTTCAAGAAAAACAGAACCCTATCGGAGGGGAATCAATGGGATGGGTTGTCACATTTTTACAATCCTCGATCGGGAAAAAATTGCTAATGGGCTGCACGGGACTTTTCCTCTGCTCGTTTCTTCTCGTCCATTTGGCGGGAAATTTTTCTCTCTATGTCGGGAAGGAGGCATTTAACGCGTATACCGACCTGCTGTCCCATTCGCCGTTCATCAAAGTGGCCGAAGTAGTTTTGGTGCTGGTCTTTGCAGTCCATATTTTCCTGTCGGCGATGCTGACGCTCGAAAACAGGCAGGCCCGACCGCTGCGCTACGAGATGGACGTTTCGGCCGGAGCCAGAACCTTCATGTCCTCCTATATGTTTCATACCGGAGCCATTGTCCTGATCTTTCTGTTTCTTCACATCTGGACCTTCAAATACGGAGATTGGTCGCACGATCCCGCACTGGTCGGCAATCCGGAAAATCTTACCCTGTACGACCTGGTAGCCGCCAGACTCGGCGAGGTCTACTATGCCGTCGGATATATGGCGGCCATGCTCGTACTTGGTTTCCATCTAAACCATGCGTTCCAAAGCGCGTTTCAAACGCTGGGGCTGAACCATAAAAAATATACGCCGTTTATCAAAAAACTGGGAACGTTGTACGCAACCGCTGTCACCGTTGGTTTCTTCTCCTTTCCGATCTACTTTCTGTACGTGAAACACTGGCACCGATAAATTAATGACTGCTTTAGACTCCAAGGTTCCGAGCGGACCGCTGGAAGACAAATGGGACCGACACAAGTTCGATCTGAAACTGGTGAATCCCGCCAACAAGAGAAAATTTCGGATCATCGTCGTCGGAACGGGACTTGCGGGCGCATCCGCAGCCGCTTCGCTGGCGGAACTCGGCTACGACGTGCTCAATTTCTGCTTTCAGGACAGCCCGCGCAGGGCCCACAGCATTGCCGCACAAGGCGGGATCAACGCAGCCAAAAACTATCCCAACGACGGCGACAGCATCTTTCGGCTTTTTTACGATACGGTAAAGGGAGGGGACTTCCGCTCCCGCGAAGCGAACGTGTACCGGCTCGCTCAGGTCAGCAACAACATCGTCGATCAGTGCGTGGCGCAAGGGGTTCCGTTCGCGAGAGACTACGGAGGAATGCTGGACAACCGCTCCTTCGGAGGGGCGCAGGTCTCCAGAACGTTCTACGCCCGCGGCCAGACGGGGCAACAGCTGCTGCTGGGAGCCTACGGCGCACTCAGCCGTCAAATCGGAGAGGGACGGGTAAAAATGTTTCCGCGGCGCGAAATGCTGGAACTGGCAGTGGTCGACGGTAGGGCGCGAGGAATCGTCTGCCGCAATCTGATCGACGGTTGTCTGGAATCCTATACGGCACATGCCGTCGTCCTGGCTACGGGAGGATACGGGAACGTCTTCTACCTTTCCACCAACGCGATGGCAAGCAACGTTACGGCTGCCTGGCGGGCGCACAAAAAGGGCGCGTATTTCGCGAACCCCTGCTTTACGCAAATTCACCCGACCTGCATTCCCCTCTCCGGCGACCAGCAGTCGAAACTGACGCTGATGAGCGAAAGTCTCAGAAACGACGGCCGCGTCTGGGTCCCCCTGAAGCGGAACGATCCGAGAAAACCGACCGAAATTCCCGAAGAGGAGAGGGACTACTACCTGGAGCGCAAATATCCCTCGTTCGGAAATTTGGTCCCGCGCGACGTCGCCTCCCGAAACGCCAAAATCGTCTGCGACGGAGGAAAAGGCGTCGGAACTACGAAGCAGGCCGTCTATCTGGATTTTGCCGATGCCATCGGACGTATGGGAAAGGATGCCGTAGAGACCAAGTACGGCAATCTGTTCGACATGTACCGCCATATCACGGACGAAAACCCCTACGAGGTTCCCATGCGCATCTATCCCGCGATCCATTATACCATGGGGGGATTGTGGGTGGACTACAATCTGATGAGCACCGTTCCGGGCCTTTTCGTTCTGGGAGAGGCCAACTTTTCCGACCATGGAGCCAACCGCCTGGGGGCCAGTGCGCTGATGCAGGGGCTGGCCGACGGCTATTTCGTCATTCCCTATACCATTGGCGGATACTTCGCCGGTACCGAGCTGCGCGAGGTCGGCACGGAGAGCCAGGAGGTTCGGGAGGCGGAAACCGACGCCCGCAGACGTATCGACAAACTCATGAACGCATCCGGCCACCGTACCGTCGACTACTTCCATAGGAATCTGGGGAGACTGCTCTGGGAGCACTGCGGCATGGGCAGAAACGAAACCGGACTCAAAAAGGCGTTGGAAACCATCGCCGGCATGCGAGAGGAGTATTGGAAAAACGTCAAAATTCCTGGATCGGACAGGGACTTCAATCAGGAACTCGAAAAGGCGGGCCGGGTGGCGGACTACCTCGAATTTGCCGAAACGATGGTCAGGGACGCTCTCGTCCGGGAGGAGTCCTGCGGCGGGCACTTTAGAGAGGAGTACCAGACGGAAGAGGGCGAAGCGAAACGAAACGACGAAGCGTTTGCCCACGTCTCCGCCTGGGAGTTCAACGGTGTGGGAAAAGAGCCGACCCTGCACAGGGAGCCCCTTCGATTCGAACATGTCGAACTGACGCAAAGAAGCTACAAATAGGAGACGCTACGGTGAATCTGACACTCAAAATCTGGCGTCAAAAAAACGCCCAAAGCGAAGGAAAACTGGTTGGCTATACCGTAGGCGACATTTCGCCGGACATGTCCTTTCTCGAAATGCTGGACGTGCTGAATCAGCAGATCATTCTGGAGGGAGGCGATCCGGTTGCCGTCGACAGCGACTGTCGCGAAGGCATTTGCGGAATGTGCGGTCTTTTTATCAACGGCAGGGCGCACGGCCCCCAACGGGAAACTACCGTCTGCCAGCTACATATGCGCTCCTTCAAAGATGGAGATACCATCGTAGTCGAACCATGGAGAGCCAAAGCGTTTCCGGTGGTGAAAGATCTGGTCGTGGACCGCAGCGCTTTCGACCGCATCATACAGGCCGGCGGTTTTATCTCCGCCAAGACCGGCTGCTCTCCGGACGCAAACGCCATTCCCGTCCCCCAACCAAATGCGGAAGGGGCGATGGACGCCGCCGCGTGCATCGGATGCGGCGCGTGCGTGGCCACCTGCAAAAACGCATCGGCCATGCTGTTCGTCGGTGCGAAGATTTCCCAACTGGCACTGCTGCCGCAGGGAGCTGCCGAACGTAAAAAGCGGGCACTGAATATGGTGCGCGCTATGGACAAGGAGGGCTTCGGCAACTGCACCAACGAAGGGGAGTGCGAGGCCGAATGCCCGAAAGGAATCAAACTGGCGAACATCGCCAGAATGTTCCGCGAATACTACCGGGCCAGCTTTATCGAAGAATAGGGGTCGTTTTGGATACCCACGCGGAAGACCCGACCCCTTTCCCTTTCACCTCCCTATCGAAAGAGCGATGAAAAAAGAGTGTATTCTTCTGGATGTCTTCACCGACAGGCCCTTCTCCGGCATTTTGGATACCCACACGGAAGACTCGACTCCTTTCCCTTTCACCTCCCTATCGAAAAATTATGAAAAAAGAGTGTATTCTTCTGGATGTCTTCACCGACAGGCCCTTCTCCGGCAATCAGCTTGCCGTGTTTCCCGAAGCGGAGGATTTGAGTGCGGACCGGATGCAGAGGCTGGCAAACGAGATCAACTATTCCGAAACGGTTTTTTTGCAAAGTAGCGAGGATGACGGGGCCGATTTTGAAATTCGAATCTTTACGCCGCAGTCGGAACTGCCCTTCGCGGGACATCCTACTTTGGGAGCCGCCTATGCGGTTTTTCATATCCTGGACGGTCGGCCTTCCGTCAAAGACCGGTTGAGACTGAAAACAAAAGTGGGGACTATCCCCCTGGAAAAAGAGAACGGAAATATCTGGATGCGTCAAAACGAGCCGGAATTTTTCGACCAATACCGGGACAAAGCGGAAATCGCAGCGGCCGTCGGGTTAAAACCCGAAGAGATATCGGACGATTTTCCCATCGAGGAGGTCTCCACGGGAAATACCATATTGATCGTACCCGTCAGGGATTTGGCAGCCATCCAAAGGGCCGAGGGCAACGTAAACAGTTTGCGGAATTTCTTTTCGGACAAGAAATCGATGGCACCCTATCTCTTTACGCTGGAGACGGTGAATCCGGAAGCGAAGGTTCATACTCGCCTATTCGCACCGCACCTAGGCATTATGGAGGACCCGGCAACGGGATCGGCAGCGGGGCCTCTAACCGGATATCTATTGAAACACCAAATATTCGGCAGCGAATTCGAAATAGCAAACGAGCAGGGGCTGGAAATCGGCAGGCCATCGAAAATAGTGATGAGAGGAACGGCTGGAGAAGACCGCTATCAAGTGGAAATAGGCGGAACGTGCCGCTACATGGGCCGCTCCACCTTCGTTCTGTAGCAACGGAACCGTTTGCTTTCGACTCTTTGCATTTGGTTCCGATCCCCCCTTTCTCCTTTTCTTGGCGAGATTGCTTTGGTTCCAAAACTTCCGCCTCCACCCACTACTCCGTCCGTTCGGTCGCCACGCGAAATTGATTTTGGAGCTTGCGGACGGTATCCAGCATAAAGGGATTTTTCGCAGGAAATTTGCGAATTTGGCTGGGGGAGGTGGAGTATATTTCGGCCATTTTTTTCCAATCGCCGCGACAATGGACAAAAACGTCGATAAAGCATCCCACAAATATGGGGAACATGGGATTTTTGGCGTGGATGGCAAGAGAGCCGCTTTGCAAATAGGGGTGGATCTCCTGCGGAAATTCGCTCCACGAATCGCGGGAGCCGTATCCGGCGCCGATATCCAGCGCTATGGCAATCCTCAGTTTTTTCAGTGCCCCGGAGATATTTTCCGCACGCGACCTGGAGGCGGATTGAGTGACCGAGAGATGTTCCAGCGTAAGCCGAACGGCACTGGAGGTCTTATTTCTCTTCTGTCCCCCCCGACCCGTAGCCTTGTAGAAGTCGATTCGTGCTCGACTCTGTAGCTCCCGGTCGCTTTTTCTCAAAAACAGCAGCCACAACTCCGGCCTATACC
>CAZLTI010000073.1:0-11724 GCA_964562335.1 uncultured Pseudomonadota bacterium
AAACTCCGAAAAAGCGGCTTTACTGTTTGAAATGTTTGTTTTGATTCAATTTTGACGGTTCATCAATTTTCAAGAGGAGAAAAAAGATGGGAAAGGTGATAGGAATCGATTTGGGAACGACGAATTCGTGCGTAGCGGTTATGGAGGGTGGAGATCCCAAGGTGATCACGAATGCCGAAGGGGCAAGAACGACTCCCTCCGTAGTGGCCTATACCGATGCCGGAGAGAGACTGGTCGGTCAGGTGGCGCGCCGCCAGGCCATCACAAATCCGGAAAAGACGGTATACGCCGCCAAACGTCTGATCGGCCGCCAATTCGATTCTCGCGAGGTGCAGAAGGATAGGGGCAACCTGAGCTTCGGAATTTCGAAAGCTTCCAACGGTTTGGCCCAAATCGACTTGGGAAAGGACAAATACTCCCCCGCCGAAATCTCCGCCGCAATTTTGCAAAAGATGAAGCAGACTGCGGACGACTATCTGGGCGAAGAGGTTTCGGATGCGGTGATAACCTGCCCGGCCTATTTCAACGATGCGCAAAGGCAGGCCACGAAGGACGCCGGCAAGATTTCCGGCCTGAACGTTCTGCGGGTGATCAACGAACCGACCGCAGCGGCTCTTGCCTACGGTTTGGACAAAAAAAACGAAGAGCTGGTCGCCATTTTCGATTTGGGAGGGGGTACTTTCGACGTTTCGATACTGGAAATCGGGGACGGCGTATTCGAAGTGAAATCGACCAATGGAGATACCCATCTCGGCGGCGAGGATTTCGATCTGCGGATTATCGATTTTTTGGCGGAGGAGTTTAAGAAGGAGTATGTGATCGACCTGCGCAAGGACAAAATGGCGCTGCAACGCCTGAAGGAGGCGGCCGAAAAGGCCAAGCACGAACTGTCCTCCTCCATGGAGACGGAGGTAAACCTGCCCTTTATTACGGCCGATGCCTCCGGCCCCAAACATTTGAATATAAAACTTTCGCGGTCGAAACTGGAGCAGCTGGTGGACGACCTGATAGCAAGATGTTTGGAACCGATGAAGGCGGCTTTGAAGGATGCCGGGGTGTCGAAAACGGAAATCAGCGACGTCATATTGGTTGGGGGGATGACCAGGATGCCGAAAATTGTCGAAATCGTGGAGGACTTTTTTGGCAAAACCCCGCATAAGGGGGTAAATCCGGACGAGGTCGTTGCGATCGGTGCGGCGATTCAGGGAGGCGTGCTGACCGGCGACGTGAAGGACGTTCTCCTGCTGGATGTGACCCCGCTGTCGCTCGGGATCGAAACCCTGGGAGGAGTGGCGACCCGGCTGATCGAACGGAACACCACGATTCCGACGAAAAAAAGCCAGATTTTTTCGACTGCCGCCGACAGTCAACCGGCAGTTAGCATCCATGTGGTGCAGGGCGAAAGAGAAATGGCTTCCGACAACAAGACTCTGGGTCGGTTCGAACTTGTCGGAATTCCGCCCGCTCCCAGGGGCGTACCTCAAATTGAGGTGACTTTCGATATCGACGCCAATGGTATCGTACACGTATCGGCAAAGGATCTGGGAACGGGAAAGGAACAGAAGATCCAAATTACGACATCGAGCGGTCTGTCCGAGGAGGAGATCGAAAAAATGGTGCAGGAAGCCGAACTGAATGCGGAGGCGGACAAAAAGAAGCGCGAAGTAATCGATCTGAGAAATCAATCGGATTCCCTCATATATCAGTGCGAGAAAACCGTAAGGGAGTCGGGCGACAAACTTGCCGCAGACGAGAAGTCGGCTATTGAGGAATCCGTCAAGAGCCTGAAGAGTGCCGCGGAGAACGAAGATGTCGAGGGCATGAAGCAGGGGATCGAGAAGTTGACGCAAGCCTTTCACAAGGCGTCCGAAAATCTCTACAAGAGTGCCGGACCGGATCAGGCGCAGGGGCAGAAGCAGCAGGCAGAGGAGGGGCAGAGCTCCTCCCAGGGCGAGGAGGCGAAGAAAACCTCCAAAGACAAAGACGATGTCGTCGATGCGGAATTCGAGGAAGTCGACGATTAGGATTCCGAAACGATCGACGGTTGATGTCGATATAGGACTGTTCCGTTGCGACACGGCTGTCCGTGTTTATCGGATTCGATCCGACGTCATAATAAAAGAGCAGACAGGGAATCATTTTGGCAAAAAGGGATTATTACGAAGTGCTGGGAGCCTCTCGAAATGCCAGTTCGGACGAGTTGAAAAAGAGGTATCGGAAGTTGGCATTGAAGTATCACCCGGATCGAAATCCGGGCGATAAAAACGCGGAGGAGGCGTTCAAAGAGGCTTCGGAAGCATACGAGGTTCTGTCCGATACCCAAAGAAGGGCTCAGTACGACCGCTTCGGACATGCGGCGGAAAACATGGGATCGGGAAGCGGAAATCCTTTCGAGGGAAGCGGATTCGGGGACATTTTCGGAGATGTGTTTTCCGAGTTCTTCGGCGGCGGAGGCACAAGACGCTCCTCCTCCAGGGGGCAACCCGGATCCGACCTGTCCTACAATATGGACCTTACGTTCGAGCAGGCTGCTTTCGGCTATTCCACTGAACTCGTTATTCCCAAGCGGGATTCCTGCGATGCCTGCAACGGAACCGGGGCCAAAACCAAAAAGGACATCGAGGTTTGCGGCGTTTGCTCCGGGACGGGTCAGCAGAGGATTCAGCAAGGCTTTTTTAGCGTGGCGACTACGTGCAGTCAGTGCAGGGGGGCAGGGAAAACGATCCGCAGGCCCTGTACCAAATGCAATGGGCACGGTCGAGTAAGTATCCGAAAAAAACTGAAGGTCAACATTCCGGCCGGAATCGATACGGGTGCGCGAATCAAGCTGACCGGGGAGGGGGAGGCCGGCACCAACGGAGGCCATTCGGGCGATCTTTATTTGATCGTCAGCGTTTTAGAGCATTCCATATTCGAAAGAAACAAGTACGATATCTACTGCAGCATTCCGATCAGTATCACCCAGGCCGCTCTGGGGAGCGAACTGGAGGTGCCGACGCTGGAGGGAAGAGCAAGGCTGACCGTTCCCGGCGGTACCCAAAACGAACGTATCTTTCGGTTGAAAAACAAGGGGATCGCCCGTTTGCAGGGAAGCGGCAGAGGGGATCTGTATGTGAAAATCATCGTCGAGATTCCAACAAAACTGAGCCGGCAGCAGAAGGAACTGCTTGAAGAGTTTGCCGCAATTTCGGAAGAGGACAGCACTCCTATGAAAAAATCGTTTATGGACAAGCTGAAGGACTTCATTATGTAGCGGCTTGAGGAGATCGCGCTCCATTCAGTTGCGAAAAACCGGATTCCGACCGGAAATCGATATCTTTCCCCTGCTCCCATAATGCTGAAATTCAGCCAAATCTACTGCGTAATAAAAACCTCCGAACTGGATCGCCACCGCCGTCTGGCTCTATCGGTCGACAGCATAAAAAGGCTTACCCGCTTCAGGCAGAAACAGCTGATAGAGAGCCACGAAAATCAAATTCGATTCATCGAAAATGTCAGAGCATTTACGAAACGGATCGGTTTGAATGTCGAGTATTTGCCGGAAGAGGAGATGGAAAGGATCAAACCGGGGAAAGAGGATTTGATCCTGTGCTGCGGTGGCGACGGAACCTTTCTCTCCTGCGCCCAGAAGTACCAGGAGTCCGTTCTTCTTGGGATGAACTCCGACTTCAAACCAAAATACGGCTTGGGAAGTCACGGAGCGCTGACTTCGGCAAACCGGCTCAATTTCAATAAGCGGCTCGAGTGTCTGAAAGAGGGAAATTTCGTCGTCGACAAATGGAAGCGGCTGCAGGCGAAAGTAAATGGTCGGCTGATCGAAAGATATGCGGTCAACGACATCTATTTCGGCCAGAAAATCTCCTATGAGACGTGCGACTTTCATATCCGCTATCTTGGGCAGAAGCAGGACTTCAGCTGCTCGGGGCTGCTGTGCTGCACGGGAATGGGAAGCCATGCCTGGTACTACAATGCCGGAGGAAGCTCCTTCAGCAACGAATTGGACGCTTTCGGCTTCAAGGTGCTGTTTCCCAACCTCAAAAGAATTTTGAAGTTCTCGTCCGGAGTGGTCTCCAGCCGGTACGAACTGATAGCGACTCCGGAAAGAAACAACTGCATTCTCTCCTACGATTCCAAACCGGATGTCATCGAAACGCAATTGGGCGACGAAATACGCATCTCGCTTGCCTCGAACAAGCCGGTGCGAGTCGTTATGTTCGACGACGACGGCCAATTCCAAAAGCTCCCTAACACAAGCGGACCTTTCGCTATAGAAACTTGAAGTAACCAGCCATGCGCGGGCCACTAAAAATATTTTCGGGAAATTCTCATAGGCAGTTTGCGGAAAAAATCTGCAATGCTATGAAGATCGGATTGTCGCCTTCCAAGGTTTTTACCTTCAGCAACGAAAACATGATGGTCAAGCTGAAGGACAATGTTCGGGAAGCCGACGTGTTTTTCATCCAATCCTCCTGCTCGCCGGTAAACAGACATATCGTCGAGACCTTTCTGTATTTGGATGCCCTCAAGCACTCCTCCGCAGCGCGCGTAACCGCAGTTCTGCCCTATTTTCCCTATGTGCGTTCCGACAAGAAGGATCAACCGAGGATTTCCATCGCCGCGAAATTGATGGCAGGTCTGCATCAAACGGCAGGCGCAAACCGTTTCCTGACGATGGAACTCCACTCTCCGCAGATTCAGGGATTTTTCGATGTCCCCGTGGATCAACTACTGGCAACGGAAGTATTCTGCGAGCACTTTAAAAAGAGGAATCTGGAAAACTCGGTGATTGTTGCCGCCGATGTGGGAGAAGCCAAACATTTGGGACGCTACGCGAACATACTGAATTTGCCGATGGCCATCATCGACAAGCGCAGAGTCGGCAATACGGATCGGGTATATCCCAAAAATTTGATTGGAAATGTGAAGGGGTCGAACGCACTAATCATAGACGATGAAGTGGCGTCTGCGGAAACTCTCTGCAAAGCGGCCGAATTTTTGAAGATAAACGGGGCAAAAAACGTGACTGCGGCAGTCGTCCACCCGGTACTCAGCGGAAATGCCATCCAACATATCAATGCCAGTCCGCTGGACGAGCTGGTCGTGACCGATACGATCCCGCTGAAGGAAAAAAGGGACCTGTGTACGAAAATCACCGTTTTGTCCGTTGCCCCCCTGTTTGCCAAGGCGATCAAACGGATTCACAACGGGAAGTCGATTAGCGTTCTGTTTTAGAGGAGCGATCGGCGGAAGGCGGGTCCCGGCCGCACCTTGCTCCTACCGTTTCATCTGAATCAAGTCCGCCAGCATCTCGTCGCTGGTCGTGACGGTCTTCGCGTTGGCCTGAAAGGCTCTTTGTCCCTCGATGATCTTTACGAACTCCTCCGAAAGTTCGACATTCGAGTGCTCCAACGATTTCGAACGGATTGCGCCGAAACCGTTCTTTTTTGGATCGTCTTCGATCGGAGGACCCGATTCGTAGGATTGCCGGTAGAGATTGTTTCCCTTTTTGAGCAGTTTTTCCGCCGCTTTGAAGTCGGTCAGGATCACGCGGCCCAGCGTCCTGGTATTCCCGGAATCGAACGATCCTTCGATATTCCCGTATTCGGTTATCAGTATGTTCTCTATTGCTCCGGATTTCATCCCGTCGGCAAAAGCGCTGTGAACCGCAAAGTCCGAAGCGAACTGCGTAATTCCGTCCAATCCGGTTCTGCGATCGGCCGGATCTTGCGGGTTGCTTTCCTTTCCGAATTTGAATCCGATCGTTTGTTGGACCCCCGTCCCGGCAAAATTGAAGCCGATTTGAGTGACCGGCTGATTCGGGTCCTTTGCTATCGGAAACAGTTCGGGGGGATTCGGGGGAGATTCCGGCGGTGCCGTAGGATCGAGAGGCGGAATCCGTATCTCTCCGGGTATTTCGCTGACTAGCCGCCCGTCGTTGCCGAATAAAGCCTCCGCCGACAGCCTTAAGCGTTCCGGGCACTCCTCCCTCGATATCCTCTCCCGGCGATAGAACCAGCCACCGCCAGGTGTTTTTGATTTCGCTGCCCGGTATCGGCTGTTGGGTGGCCGGATCGATCTGTTCGGGCTGATCCTCCATTTTGCCGAATACGATGTTCAGCGTATGCTCGTTCCCCAATTGATCGATTACGCTGACGGATGTGGAAAAGTTGTACATGCCCGTTTCCACGTTGTTCAAATCCAGGTCCATTTCAGGAGAAATCGCGTTGGCATCCAGGTTCGCTTTGATTTCGACGCCGGTCCCATCCAGCACTCCGGCGCCGGTTGGAGTGGGCGGATCGCGCTGGTCCAGAATGTTGATTCTTTTTAGATTGCCGAAGGAGTTCTTGTCGATAGGATCGACATCCTTCACCTGGAGGTATTTTCCGTCCCTTGTAGTGAGGTATCCCTCCTTGTCATATTCGAACTGACCCGCTCGCGTATAGAACAGATTTCCCTCCCTGTCGCGCAGGGTGAAGAAACCGTCGCCGTCGATCGCCAGGTCGGTGTTCAGTTCGGTCTGTTCGAAAGATCCCTGGGTTTGAACGTTCTGAACGGTACCGATCGAGACGCCCTTGCCGATTTTGGTGTCCGTGTTTCCGATGAGAGAGGTCGACAGCAAATCCTCGAAATTCACTCGATTGTATTTATATCCGACCGTATTCACGTTGGCGATGTTGCTGCCGGTAACGGTCATGGCGTTGGAATGCGTCTTTACTCCACTCGCTCCCGAATATAGTGATCCAAGCATATGTCAGCTCCTTGCGTTTTTGATCGGGGCCATAGGTTCCTCTATCCGATTGCCCGTTGTCCGCTTCCCTGCGGTTCGGCGATTCGGTCTGCTTTCAGTTTTTCTTGATCATCTCCTTCGGCGGCAGCGTTGGGACCGGCGCCAGAGGAGTCAGGTTGCCAAATAGTTTTTCGGACGAATTGTCGATGGCTGTAATTTTCGACAGCGGAATCGATCCCCTGTTCGTTTTTACCCACGGCTCTCCGTTTTTATATTCCACTTGAGTGACTTTGCCGGTATCGTAAGTCCGCAATTTTGCCGAGGAGCCGTCGGTATACTCGGCGTGAAAGTTCAATTGGTACTTCCCGTCGTCCATTGCTACGCCCTCGTCGTTTTTGCCGTCCCAGACAAAGCGATGTTTGCCTGCCGGCGTCAGGCCGAACTGCTGCGTATAGATGGGAAGCCCCTCCCAATCCTCCACCGCTACCCGAATGCTTTCGGCATCCCGATCCACGGAGTAGTACACCGGCTTTCCGCTACCTTGGAACAGCTCCAGCCCATCCGTTTCCATCAGCACGTCCCTTTCCAAAAATCCCAAAGCTTGAAATCTGGCAATGTCCTTTTGGGTTGCGTTTAGGGCTATCATTTCGGCATTTAGGTTCTCCAACTGCTCCATGCTGCCGAGCTGGGAGATTTGGGTCATCATGGCACCGCTGTCCATCGGGTCCGTGGGCGTCTGATTGCTCATCTGCGTGAGAAACAGGTTCATAAAATCGTTCTTTCCGAGCTCGTTGGCTTTTTGAGACGGATCCGTTGCTTTATTGCGCAGAGACGTTTGCGCATTCGATATGCTTTCGTTCGTCGGTATCGACACGGCTGCTCCTTAAGTTGAATGGATGAGGCACGACGTTCATTTTTTTTCCGTCAAACGTAGATACTGGTTCCCCGCTCCGGCAGGCTTGCGTTTTCCCTCTCGTCGAAGGCCGATTCTTTCGCTGGCTCCTCGTCGGAAAATGCATTTTGAGTGCCCGATTCGTCTAAATTCCGGTTTTGTCCCTTGCCTTCGGAAAAGGCGGGTGGGGAGCTCGATTGCTCTTCGTTCGTTAGTATGGTGAAGTTTTCGATCGATATGCCCTGGCTTTCCAGCGTTTGCCGAAGTTCCGCAATTCCGGCTTCCAATATCTTCCTTGCGGAATGGTTTTCCACTTTTATCAGACCGCTCATATGATCGCCCTCCTTTTTCAGTCGGAATTCCAGTTTTCCGAGATGTTCCGGCGTCAGGCGCATGACGATCTCCCTCTTTTTTGTGGAGATCATCAATTTTATTTTTCCTGCAATCTCTTTTACATCCACCTGGCTGCGGGAGGAGGATTCCGGGAACGGTTTTGGTCGCAGCATAGAATCGAACTTATGAATTCCACCGGCGGTATTGAGAGTCGTTTCTCCTTTGGCGACTGCCGGTCCGGATCGCCCCTTGCCGCTATGCGCCCCTCCCTGCCGATGAGAAAAGTAGGCCGAATTTTGCGGTTTGTCGGCTATAGCCTGCGATGCGACGGGATTGGCCGAGGATCTGCCCGCATCGTGTTTGAGTTGACCGCCTCTGTCCGCAGTTTCATTGATCGAATGGGTAGGAGCTTTGTCGGACGCGACCATCGGGAAGGCCTCCGCTTCTTTGAGAGCACCTTTTGCGGATTTGGCGGAAATCTTTCCGGCCGTCGGAGCCGAAAGGATCTCTGCGGTTTGAGTTTCCTCCTTCTCCGCAACGATAACGGGAGTGCGGGGATGCGCCTTTCTGCCGTCTATCCTCTCCCGAATGGCCTCCCTTTCTGCCAGGTTTTTAAACTGCTTTGCTTCTCCTGCCAAATCGCTTTCCCAATGATCGCTTTCCCAATGTCGGAAAAACAGCATGTTCGTCGCCATTTCAGTCTGCATTTTTTTTTCCGCGCTGTCCCTTTTCCTTTTTTCTTCTACCTCCTGCCAATATATCTCCTCCTTGTCGAACTCCTCGCGTTCCATCGCATAGAGATCCAATTTGCTTTTCTCCAAGATCAGATGCCCGTCGAATGGACTCCGGGATGTCGGTTCGAGATCGAATTTCGTTGGATTTTGGGAGGAATTGCTTGGGGGGGGCGATGCGGTCTGCGTAACATTCATGATCTCTCCCTACCTGGATTTGGCACGGTCTTCGTCCTTGAAGACCCGAATGGAACGGTCTCTATTAAAGGTCTATTTTCCTATGGATTCCAATTCGCCGGCTTTGAATCCGCTTACCTTTTCCGTAATCTCCACGGCGACTTTCGGGTCGAGCAGCTGCATGACCGCAGAAGCCTTTCTGGGATTCATTCTCATCAGAATGTGCATGGCGGTCAGCCGATCCATCTGGTTGAAGAAAACCGCCGTCAGTTCCGGGTCCATAGTTTCGTAATATTTTACCATTCTGGAGATATCCTTCTCGTCCATCTCCTTTCGCGACTGGCGTTTTTTTTCGAATTCCGCCGTCAGTTTTCTCATTTGGTCGAGCTTCTGCTCTATCTGCTGAGCCAGCAGTTTCAGTTCGTTTGCTTTTCTCCGGTGAGTCTCTTCCCGTTTCCGCAACTCCTCTTCTCTTCTCTTTAATGCGGTCAGCACCTCGATTTGACTTTTCGTATACGTCGGTTCCTCTTTTCGATCCGCCGAGTCGGAGGTCGCGTCTTTGAACTGAAAATTTTCAGGCAGAATTTCGTTGACCCAGCCCTTTACCGTAGACATGCCCCATACCGCCGCGTTTCCGGTTCCAATAAATAAAACTAAAGCAACGACTATTCCCCTGATGGACAACTCCGCACCTCCAATCCTAAAGACTTCCCCTGTTTAGAAAAAATTGGTTCCCGGCAATTTCATCCTCTTGCTTTCTCTCGATTCGCGCATTTTTTTCCGAATATCTCCGCTCCTCCCTGTCCCGCAGAATTTCCAGCGTTTTTCTTGCCCTGCTGGCCTGAACTAGGTTGTTGCGTTTCTCCTCCACCCTTTTTTTTGCCAGCTCAAGCCGCTGGGAATGGTCGGCCAGCTCAAGCTTTTTCCTTTTTTTAAACGAGGTCAGATGCCGTAGCTGACCAATCGTAAACAGGCGATCGTTCTTTTTGGAATTCACATCCCGTTCCGCATATGCGGTCTGCTCTTCAATTTCCGCGATGGTCTGCTTTATTTCCTGTTCGATCGCAATTTTTTCGGCCAACTCCTTCAGCCTGATTTTCTCCTGCTTTTTTCGTACCTCCAGTGCCGTTTGCAGGGAAAATCGAAACATCGCTTCAATCTGCTCGAATTGATCGATCCAAATCGGATTGCATCTTTCAAGAATTGAGAAACTTCCGAAAAGCTCGATATCTGTCTACGCCGCAGCCAGTTAGGGAGCATCAATCCGGCCAAGTCGAGTGCCGGCGTGGAGTCCGAGCGGTATCTCCCAATCGGCCGGACCGTCCTCTCGGTACGTTTCGAAGGTTCCCTAGAATATTTTGTTTTTATAAATACAAAAGACATGCCGTCTATCGGGTTGGATTGGGCAGTGCAAAGATGCATCCATTGCTATCGTGTTACCGCTTTTTGTTTTTACTTGCCGAACCCTTTTTTTGGACGGTTTTTTTTGAAGTCGGATATCCCGAAACGGATTCTCACGATCGAATTTCGGGGGAAAACGACAGCCGGCACGAAAAAAAGCCGTTCCAGCGGATATCGAAATTTCCGAAAAACTCTCCTGACGACTGAAAGCACTTTCATAATACTATTTTCCGAATGGGCGTCAATAGTACATAATCATAGGAATTATAAAGAATTTGCCCGAAACTTGCTTGCCCATTCTCTCGCAATATGCAACTCTTAACGGAAATAATGGATTTGTTCGGTCTTAAAGAGAGTACAATAGGAAATGGAGACAGACAGTCCCAATATATATGGACATACGCCTTCCAGATTTCTCCTGCGCTCGAATAAGCTTTGTTTTCTTGCAAGTGGTAAAATTCGATTGAAGCAGTGCGACTGCAATACATTGCGACGATAACGCCCTAAGGATAATGGTCGATACGAAGTTCCCATAGCGAAAATTTTTTTTTCTATTCCCCTCCAGCCTTCGGAAAACGTGTTGTTGGCGAGGAATAGCGTCGCGAAACCGGGCAGGGTCAACGTAAGATTTACGAAGGGATTCAGACAATCGGCCCTAGAGAAAAAACGCCGCATACTTAGGAGTGGACCGGCAGCTTCGTCTATCGGATGCATGAAGCGGATGAAGATGATAAACCTTGCAAGCCTATATCCAGAATTGCAAATCACACCATACTAGGAAATTTCGATGAGATTCTGGCAATTTGGCAAGCCAAAGAAAAGAAGCATCAAGTATCGTATTATGGGGATATTCTCCATATTGATTCTGATGACCATTTTTGGAATGAGCTTCTTCTATTACTACCGTTCTACGAAAATCATTCTCGATCTCTCCGATAGCGTAGTAAGAGAGGTGACTGGAAAAATCATAGAAAGGACCAATCACTATGTAAGAACGCCCGCTTTGCAAACGAGGGCGATCAGTCATTTGGTCGGTGGTTCCAATATTATCGAAATGCATGAAACCATATGGAGATACACTTGGGAGCAATTGCTCAATTTTTCTCAGGTGCAGTCCATTTTTGTTGCGGATGAAAAAGGCAACTACGTGCAGGTGAGGAGAGAACCCAGATACGCTACCCGCACAATTAACCGCTTGGGGAAGGTACCGCTAGAACAGTGGTATTACCGTGACGAACAGTACAATCTACTGGATACCATAGAGAAAGTGCCCACTTTCGACCCTCGCACTAGACCCTGGTATAAAAACACGAGAGCGGAGCCCAAAATCTACTGGACGGATGTGTACGTGTTCACGACTGCGCAAACTCCGGGAATCTCGGCCACCTATCCTGTTGTGAACGAGAAGGGAGAGATGATTGCCGTCGCCTGTGTCAATAGTCCGCTACATAGTCTATCCGATT
>CAZLTI010000073.1:11895-13030 GCA_964562335.1 uncultured Pseudomonadota bacterium
AAAAATGGCCTGATATTCATTGCCAATGCAAATAACGATTTATTGGCTTCTGCCAATAAGGAAAACACTTTACGAAAAGACCAAAAGACAGGCAAATGGCGACTCTCCAAGGTTTCGGAGTTGCAAAGGGAATGGATCAGGGATGCTTTTTCCGCCTACCGTCGGAATCAAAAAAACCAAGGCGCGAAAAGAGTTCAACACTGGTTTTCTCGGTTTTTTGCAGGCCTTTACGATGGCAATATTTTGACAATAGAGGAGCTGTTTCTCTACCCCGAACGCAATTTTTCCGTTTCCGAAACCCAGGGTGCGAGGTATATCACATATGCCGTCCCGTTTCCTGCTCCGTTTGCTTCCAAGTGGGAGATTTTTATCGTACTGCCGGAAAAGGATCTTACGGCTCCGCTTATTCAGCTAGGCCGCACAGCGACAGTTACCGCAATTTTGTTTATGTGCCTGTCGCTCATTGTTATTTACTTTGTTATTAACGCGCTCAGCAATCCTATTATCAAGCTGGCGGGGGAAACGGAAAAAATCAGTCGATTCGACCTGGACGAAGTCGAGACGGTTTCCAGTTCCATAAAGGAGGTCGATATCATGAACAAGGCGTTGCTATCGGCTACGAACGGATTGCAATCCTTTAAGAAATACGTACCCAGCAGTTTGGTGAGACAGCTGGTGGAGCATGGGCAGGAAGTTAAGTTGGGGGGAGAGGAGTTGGAGCTAACCATCTTCTTTTCCGATATCGAAGGGTTTACCTCTATCACGGATCGCATGTTGCCGAATGAATTGATGGGGCATCTATCCGAATATCTGAAACGTCTGTCGAACATTATAATGAAGAATGGCGGAACGATCGACAAATACATCGGAGATGCGATCATGGCGTTTTGGGGGGCTCCCATCAAAAACGAGAATGCGCCGTTCCTAGCCTGCAAATCGGCCTTGGAGTGCCGGAATATGCTGGTCACACTGAACAACCAGTGGGTTGCAGAGGGCAAATATCCGCTGGTCACCCGATTCGGCGTTCACACGGGAAAAACCATTGTGGGTAATTTAGGTTCCGACGACAGGATGAACTATACGATTATCGGAAACAGCGTCAATCTGGCATCGCGCCTGGAAGGGATTAACAAAC
>CAZLTI010000074.1:0-1458 GCA_964562335.1 uncultured Pseudomonadota bacterium
TTAGATTCCCGTTCTTTGCTCAGAGTATCGCAAATTCAGTGCGGGAATGACAATCTGCGCAATTTTCGACTTTTTACCGCTTCGTCAGTTTTGAGTTCACTACGAAAGCTTCCTCATCGTCACATGTCAACAACAACGTTCGACCAAACAGGCCCGTCCGGCACTTTCGACATTCGAAATGCCGCGCATGGGGAAAATCGAAGAGTCACGGTTCCGAAATTTCGTCGGACTTGCCGTCTTCGGGAATCACGTCGTTCGGATTTTCAAAGACAATTTGCATTCTGCCATCGAATTCTCGGTAGTCCACAACCATTCCTTCGATCATTTTCTCCGTATCCCGATCATAGACGATCTCGATGCCATCGACTTCCAATTTGATATCGGTCTCGTAAACGTCGTCGAATCCCACTTTGTAATCGATTCCGTGCTTCGGGCTATACCTTGCGGAGATTCTCAGCCGAAGGGCGTCCTCTCCCAGCTTCTCCCGGGAAAGCTTGATCTGCGCAGCGGCTTTTTCGGTAATTCGAAACATTTCGCAAACGGCGGCATCCAGCCTAATCGTTCCCCATGGCGGCACCCTCGATCCCCGGAATTTCGACAAAAGTTCCGTTGAAGTAGGTATACACGAGACGTTCGGAATCGATCAGAATTCTGATGGCGCTTTTGCACTCCTTTTTGGAGATGCTGTGCTTATCCATCATCGCCTTGAAGAGATCTCCAGGCTTGTACTTTTTGCTGCCCTTTCCCGCTTCGACCATGCTGAACATGTCCTCCGCGACGGCATCCAAATCTGCTGACATAGTAGTCTCCTAGCTTCGGCGCAACTGTGCCGACGATTGATAGGTGGTGGTGGCCAGTTTATAATCGTCGATGTGATATTTGGTGAACTGGAATCCCGTCAGTTTGAAAAACTTCGGCCAGCCGATCCTCTCGATCATTTCACCGACACGCTCGTACTTCCTTGCGTTTTCCCTGTACACTTTGACGATGGTCTTCACGGCATCGACGACCTCCGGCCATCTCGGCGGATTGTTGGGAAGAAACGGAACCGCAAGTTTGGTGAACTTGGGAGCCGACTTGGCATTCGAGCATTTGCCGCCCACCCAGATCGAGACGCCGTCGTTCAGCGGATCGGAGATCGGCATATTCGGACAGGCGGTGTAGCAGGCTCCGCAGTACATGCACTGATCCTCGACAATCTTCATCGTTTTGCCGCCCCCTTCGGAAAAATCCTGGCGGATGGCGCCCGTCGGACATGCGGCAATGGTCGTCGTGATTTCGCATATCGTACCGATCATCTCGTGGACCACCGTCGGCGGTCTTCTATGAATGCCGAGAACCGCTATGTCGGAGGCGTGAACGGCTCCGCACATGTTCAGACAGCAAGCCAGGGCCATCTTCAGTTTTCCTGGCAGTTTCTGCTCGACGAAATCCTCATACACTTCGTCCATAACGGCC
>CAZLTI010000074.1:1468-12933 GCA_964562335.1 uncultured Pseudomonadota bacterium
CGATACCGGAAGCGTCGGTCGCGGAGGTATGGCAGTGTATCCATCCCTGCGTATGCAGCATATTGGAGGCCGAATTGCCGGTCCCGCCGACGGGCCATCCGTTGTCGTTGACCTCCTTGATGATCGGATCGACGTTCTCCTCTTTGTCGGTCAAGAATTCGACGTTGTTTCTGGTGGTCCAACGCAGAAAGCCCTCTCCATATTTATCTGCGACGCTCAGAAAGTATCGAATCGACTTGGTGCTCAGCAGTCGGGGGGAAGCGATCCTGACGGAAAAGACCTTTTCCCCGTTTTCGGCAACATGGACGAGGACACCCGGCTTGAGGATTTCATGGTACTTCCATTTCCCGTAGTTTCTTTTGATTACGGGCGGCATCAATTCCTGGTAGTCCGGAGCCCCGATATCGGTTATTCTTTTTCCTTCACCCATTTTTTCAAATCTCCGCTGTTTTTAATGATGGATTGCAATGCGAATCTTTTCGGAAAACCACAACTAATCCTCTTCGGCAAAGTACTCGTCATAGAATATATAGGGGTTTTCTCTCGGCTGTTTTACCATTTCCGGAATCGTACTCAGGCCGACGGCCTCTACGAACTCGCCTTTGCCCATTCTCTCGACAAACTCGCCGATTCGCTCTTTGTTCTTTCCGTTTTCATCCCAAATGTCCCAGAACTCCTCGATCAGCTCCTTCAACTCATCATACGGCTCCTCCATTTTCATAAAAGGAACCATTACGGATGCCATCAGAGCCCCCTCTACGATCGGAGCTTTCGCTCCAACCAGAATAACGGCGCCGGTGTCCGTTCCGATACGCAATGCCTTCGGCATGACGTTTATGCAGTGCATGCAGTGGACGCAATTGTCGTCGTCGATCTCTATCCGATTGTTCCTGAAGGAGATACACTTGGTGGGACAATTCAGCAGAACGTCCTGGACGACGTCGAAGCCCCCGTCGACATATTCGGCGACAGCCTCTTGATCGACTCGAATATCGTCCCGCCAGGTTCCGATAATCGCCAAGTCGGATCGGGCTATGGACGATACGCAGTCGTTCGGACATCCGGAAACCTTGATCTTGAACTTGTAGGGAAAGGCGGGTCTGTGCAGTTCGTCCTGATAATTGTGGCTTATTTCGTTGGTGATAGCCATCGTATCGATACAGGCATATTCGCATCGCGACATTCCCAGGCAGCAGCTTGGAGTTCTGAGATCCGATCCCGATCCTCCCAAATCCCAGCCCTTTTCCGTAATAGCGGAAAAGATGGGTTCCAGCTCTTCCGTTCTGGTTCCCAGCATCACCAGATCCCCGGTCGATCCGTGCAGATTCCAAAGTCCCGATCCGTGCTTATCCCAGATATCGCATAACTCTCCCAGCTTTTTGGAGCTGTAGTACAGCCCGGAAGGTTGATTCACCCGAACCGTATGAAAATGGGCGACACCGGGAAATGTATCCGGGCTGTCCGAATATCGGCCGATAACTCCCGCACCGTAGCCCTTTACCCCGACAACGCCACCATGTTTCCAGTGCGTAATCTTTTCCGTATACGACTTCTCAAGTTGGCCTAGGAGATCTTTCGCCATCGGTTTGGTATCCGCCATGTTTTCGATCTCTTTGATAAAGCTTGGCCACGGTCCCTTTTTCAGTTCGTCAAGTTTCGGTGTCTCAGACATTCACTTCTCCAATTTTTTTGGGGGAGCGCCGAAAGAGCGGAGCCGTCCGGACTCCCCGTGTTAACCCGTTTGTCGCCGATAATCTTTCCGCCGCTACCGGAGGTCGCCTAGACGCATCCGGTCGGTTTCGGCAAACCCGCTATTTTGCACGCCTGAATCCCCGGTCCAAGGGGGAAAAGCTCGTACAGCATTTTTGAAGCCGCTCTTTTGTTTCCGGTATTTTCCCCCATGATCACTTCGCTTTTGGCGATCGCCTTGACGAGAATTTTTATCATGGGAGCGATCTGAAACTCCTGGTAGTAATCCCTTAGGAAATTGACGATTTGCCAATGCTTTTCCGTCAATCCCTCAAGTTCCGTTTCCTTGGCGAAATAGTCCGCCACTTCTTCGCTCCACTGGCTGATGTCGACCAGGTATCCGTCCTCATCGGTTTCGTACGTTTTTCCATTCAATTCAAAACCCATCGTTCTCTCCAGTTCGTATTATTTGCGCCGCCAAAATCCTGCCTACGGCAAACTCGTTACACTTCGGAAAGCTCCGGAAGGGGACCAAAAGAGGTCTTCCATTGCCCGACCGGACTCGCGGAAATCCGCAAGACTGCGGGAAGGCCGGACAATGTAAGACCTCTTGCTTTCCGATCATGAGAAAGTACTAATTTATTGTGTCTGGAAAAGCAAGCACATTTTTGACCGCATTCGGCCTCTCCGCTCACTTTGTCCCTGCCGATTTTGCCAACGATCGAAACGAACGTTCCCGGCGTCCCGTACCGCGTGCCCGACGTTTGTCGAAACGACACTTCTGCCGGGAGCGAAGGAGCCCATTGCCGAAGCGGACTCCTCGGCAAACGACTATTCGAAGGCCTTTTGCAAAGGAGGTACGGCCTGCTTTTTTCGACTCATCATTCCATCGACCCAGACGCTTGGCCCATCCAATTTTTTCCCGAACGCCTTTTCGACAATCGCGGCATCGTCGGTAACGACCATCAGGTCCGACCCCTCCTTCATGATGTCCGTCAGAAGCAGCAGCAGCGAGTGACGTCCGCCCTCCGCTTTGACCTCTTTGCAGGCGTCGTAGAGACTATCCCGCATATCGTCGATCAGGGAGAGATCGACCAATTCCAGCTGGCCGATTCCCACCTTTTTCCCGTTCATATCGAAGTCCTTAAAATCTCTAAAGACCAGATCCTTGGCGGGAACGCCATCGACAGCCGACTTCGCCTTGAACATCTCCATTGCCAGAGCCTCCATATCGTCCACTCCGGCTATCTCCGCCAACTCGCCGCAGGCCTTTTTATCGGCAGGCGTGCATGTCGGCGATTTGAACATTACCGTATCGCTCAAAATGGCGCAGAGCATAACGCCGGCAACGTCTTTGTCTACGGCGACACCCGCATCGTCATACAGCTTCTTCAAAATGGTGCCGGTACATCCCACCGGCATGGTAAGAAAAAAGATGGGGCCATTCGTAGTAATATCCCCAACCTTATGGTGGTCGACGACCTCCATCAGTTCGGCATCGGCCAAACTGTCCGGAGCCTGTGCCAGATCGCCATGATCGACCAAGGCGATCCGTTTTCCGGCCAGATCGGTTTTTATCTCTGGAGCCGAGAATCCGAACCGATCCAAAACCATTTCCGTTTCCGGATTGGGAGCGCCTTGAGCTACTGCCACGGCATCGATCCCCTGCGCCCTTTTCAAGGCGGCGTATGCTATGGCGGACGCGATCGAATCCGTATCGGGATTCTTGTGTCCCGTCACATATATTGACATGGTGAGAGTCTCCTTTGAACTGTTGTCGCGAACCCGAGCCGCAGAATTCGCATCGGATCGGTCCGCGTTTCGTTATGAATTTTCCGACGACCGGATATTAACCCTCCGCAGCGCCGTGCATCTTAATTTCGACCTTTTCCGTCAGGCTTTCGTAATACTCGCGCAAGATCGCCAGAACCTCGTCTCGACCAAAATGATCGGGAATCGCCGCCCCTTCGGAAAGGGCCTTTCTGAGCTTCGTACCGCTCAGGATCACACGGTCCTCTTTCTGGTGGGGACAGGTCCTTAGCGAGGCCATACCGTCGCACTTGAAGCAGTAGAAGGTCCAGTCGATCTTCAGGGGCTGGCAGAGAAGGGCCTTTCCCGGCTCGGCAGGATTCGGGATCTTGTCGAAGATCGTCTGCGCTTCGAACATGCCATAGAAATCTCCGACTCCCGCATGATCGCGTCCGACAATCATCCTGGAAACCCCGTAGTTTTGCCGGAAGGTGGCGTGCAGCAGACCCTCTCTCGGTCCGGCGTATCGCATATCCAAGGGATATCCGCCCTGCAGGACGTTGTTATTGACGAAGTATCCGTCGATCAGCGCCTCGATGCATCTGATGCGAACATCCGCAGGTATGTCGCCGGGCTTCAGATTGCCCACGAGCGAGTGGATGAATACGCCGTCGCATACTTCGGCGGCAATCTTCGCCAGGTACTCGTGAGACCTGTGCATCGGGTTGCGAAGCTGTAGAGCGGCGATGTCGCTCCATCCTTTGGCCTCGAATTGCGCCCTTGCTTCTGCGGGTGTCATGTAGACGCCCGGAAACTTCTTGCGAAAGTCGCCTTCGCTCAAGACCTTCACCTCGCCGGCCAGGTTAACCCCCTTTTGGTTCATCACCATGATCACACCCGGATGATCCTCCAAAGCCACGTCCCAGAATTTTTGGCTGTCTTCGCCTTCGCCGACGTAGCATTTTTCGCACTCCCACCTTTTGTCGGCTTCCGTCATCTCGTACTTTTCGGAGACTTTCATGGTCGCCATCACCTCACCGTCCGTGTTTTGCAGCGCGATCTCGTCGCCTACCGCGATAGCGTCCGCATCCTCCTTCGATGCGGAAAGAGTCACGGGGATCGGCCAGAAGGTGCCGTCCGCAAGCAGGAAGTTTTCGCAGACGCCCTTC
Source organism: uncultured Pseudomonadota bacterium (assembly GCA_964562335.1). Classification (GTDB taxonomy): domain Bacteria; phylum SAR324; class SAR324; order XYD2-FULL-50-16; family XYD2-FULL-50-16; genus CAZJUM01. The sequence continues at coordinate 6,076 of CAZLTI010000074.1, forward strand.
CAATCCTCCTTCGACATAAAACCGGTAATCGGACTGAACCCTCCGATTCCCATCATGATCAGATCGCCGTTCTCCCGAGCGGTGATCGGAAGCTTCCTCAGCCCCTCGGCCTTTTTCTTTTCCTCTTCGAGAGCTGCCCCTTCCAGCAGAGCGCAGGTCAAACCCTTTCCACCATGCGGTGCAATCAATTTTGCCATTTCGTATCCTAGTTTAAATATTTCGTATGAAGTTTAAAATAACGGTCCGCTTGGCTCCGTCGAAGCCAAACGGAATCCAGGAATCTCCGAAAAACGCCAAAGAGGTCGTCGCGGCGGAATCTCCTTCGGCAACGGAGAAGTGCGTCGATGCATCAAGAGACAGCCTCCGATTTATCCTCCAGCCGATATGTGCCGATGCTTTTGCTGCGGCCCGAATATCTGGCGTATATCAGCGCGGCAGTTCGATAGAACATGTGCGCCATTTTTGAATTGGGAGCATAGGCAAACAGGAAGAAGATCAACACCAGATGACAGTAGTACACCACGTAGGCGAGCGGATTGAGATCGCTTACGCGGGTTACCTGAGCCAAAATGCCCGTCGCGACGATCAGGGCTACAATACTGATGAACGTCCAATCGAAACTGACGGACGCACCGACCGCCGGGTTGGTAAGCCGTCTGCCGAAAATCCATAAGATGCCGATGCAGGCCGATGCCGCACTTACATTGCCAAGTATCTTGACGGGATGGAAAAAGGGCAGCGGCGTATCCAAGTCCCACAGGCCAAACACGTGTCCGTAGTGAATCGGGACAACGCACGCGGTGGTAATGGCCAGGCCTACGAATCCGTAGAACGTCAGCATATGGGCCAGGTTTCGACTTCGATTGACACCGCACTCCTTGAACTGCTTGTGGGTGAGAATATCGGCAATCGTTCCTTTGATTGCCTCGCTCAGGCTTTCCCCATCTTCCGACCTGGGATAGTTCCGTTGCAGACATAGAACGAACTTTCGCAAACTACGGTAGGCGCATAACAGCGAGAAGGCCACCGTCGTCAAGAAAATGATATCGATGGCCGTTACCGAAAGCATCTTCGAAAACACGATCGTTTCGTTGGAATCGAGGAATTTGAAACCGCTCCCCACGTTCACTCCGTAGACTACTGCGGCGATGATTGCCATGGGAAGCAGAAGCAGAAGCAGTACGCCCGACAGCGATGCTGTCAGACTGCCGACAATCGACGGCGTGGCAAAATGCTTGATCGACATATTGCGGACTGCCGCCATCACATCGCCAGGCTTGGCGCCTCTCGGGCACTGATCCGAACAGTCGTTGCAGTGAAAGCACAACCACGGGTCCATGCTTCCTATCAGTTTTTGCTTTATTCCCCACTGTGCGGAAATCATCTCTTTTCGGGGAAAGGGGGCTCCCTCGGGAGTCAGCGGACACGCCACGGTACAGGTGGAGCATTGATAGCATTTCTTCAGGTCCTGTCCGCCGGAGTCCAACACCCCCTGAACAAATTGCAAATCCGCATCTACTTTCATTCGGTCCGACATTCGCTAAATCTCCTAAAAACGGTAGTAATGAATCAAACTGAAATTGGAAAGTCCGCTTTGTCTACACGGCGAACTTTCCAAACGGACGGCTACATCCCTTTGAATGGATTGAGGCCGTAGCCATCGATCTCTTCGACAAAATCGTCGATAATCTTCATCAGGTTTCCGGCATCTCCAATATTGATTTCGAACTGCTGGACACGTTCGGATTCCAGTGCAAGGCGGTCGATCGTCTCCTGAACTTTGCTCAGCCGCTCGTTGCACAATTCGCTTCCGCGGACGTAGTGGCACTGATAGTCGTCGCCATGCTTGCAGCCAAGGAACAGCATTCCGTCGATACCGACCGAGAGACCGTCCGACACATAGATCAAATTGGTGCCGCCAAGGCATCTCAACGGGATAATTCTGACATATTTGTTGAGCTTCATGCGGTTTAGAGCCGCCAAGTCCAACGCCGGCGATGCGTCGTTTTCGCAGACAAAGACAAAAAACCTGGGCTTCTCGTCGAACTCGTCGGGAATTTCGATCGCCTTTATCATTTCGGTAACGATCTGCACGCTATAGTCGGCAAAAAAGATCACACGCTCGGGACAGGCTCCCATACAGGTTCCGCAGGATCGGCACCGAGCAGGAAACGGTTCCGGCGTTCCCTTTTCGTCCTCGTTGAGGGCGCCGAACGGGCACTCTTCCGTACACCGCTTGCAGGACGTACATCGGTTCAGATCGATTTTCGCAAACGTGGAATCGAACGCTCTCGGATGGACGCGTTTCCCGACGCGCAGCTGCTCCACCGTTTGAATGGCTTTCAAAACGGCTCCCGTTGCATCCCTTCGCGCAAAATTGGCATCCATGGGTTGCCGTACGGTACCCGCCGCATAGATGCCCGTCCTTCTCGTTTCGTATGGGAAACAGACGAAATGGGAATCGGGATATCCATGCGCCAGCTCCGGAAGGTCGGATCCCTGCCGGTACTGCAAATTCAGGGCTGATTCTTCTTCCAGAGTTGCGGGGACCTGCCCTTCCGCCAATACGACCAGATCCGCCTCGATCCGAATTTTGTCGCCGATCAGCGTATTGTCCACATCGACGGAAAGCCCGGAACCGTTGGCCTCTACACCGACCACGTCCCCTTTCGTCAGGAAAATTCCGGGATCGTCCTGCATCGACTTGTAGAAGTCCTCGTACTGGCCCGGCGTCCGCATATGTTTGTAGATTACGTAAGCCTTGGCCTCCTTGTCGTTTTCCCTTACATAGGAGGCCTGCTTGAGAGAACGCATGCAGCAGGTGCCGGAGCAGTAGGAAAGATGCTCGCTGTCCAACGAGCCGGCGCACTGAATAAAGACGACGTTCCTGGCCGGTTTTCCCGGACCGGTTTCTATTTTTCCTTCGGCCGCCATTTTTTCGAACTCCGTACTGCTAACGACGTTTTTGCATCCGGCACCCAAGCCGGTCAATTTGCCGACGTCGTAAGGGCGGGAGCCCGTCGTCAAAACAACGGCGCCGGAAGCAAACTCCGCCTCGGAATCTCCCTGCAACTTTACTTGGAAGTTGCCGGGCTCCCCGACGATCGACTCCACAGTCGCGTCCTTGTGCACAGTCACATTCGGGTGTTTTTCGACCTCCGCGACCATATCGTCGATGTCGTTGTCGACCAGTCCGGCGTAGGGCGCTTCCGAGGCCAATCTTTTTCTGTAACCAAGTGCAAAGCCGCCCAGTCTTTCCTCCTTCTCGACGAGATTCGCCCTATATCCCGCTTTGCCCGCCTCTAGGGCGGCCGTCATACCGGCGATGCCGCCTCCCACAACCAGGATGTCCCGGTTCGTCTCCTGTTCGTAGGGTTCGGGAACGGTGATCATCCCCGCTTTGGCCACATGCATACGTACATAGTCCGATGCCGCCATCTGCGTATCTTCGGAAACGTTTCCCTCTTCATCCCGCCGATCCATGGTCCACGCCACAAGCTCTCTAATCGGTGCTCGGCAGACCAACTTGTCCGTACCGAAATCGAAGTTGTCGACACAGTAGCGTTCGGAACAGGCGGCGATCACAATGCGGTTAACGCTTTCTTTATTCACGTCCTCTTTTATAATCTGCAACCCCTCCTGGCTACAGAGGGCCGAGTGCGTTTTGCATACCTGAGCACGACATTCGCCAGTCGCCACCTTGGAGAGCTCCTCGACATCGATCGCTTTGTCGATATCACATCCCGAACAAATATACACACCTATCTTTTTTTCCATGTTTCAGTTCCCCACTACGGTTTGAATAGCCTTTAAGGCGGCGCCTGTCGAATCCTGAATGGAACTGCTCACATCGGCCGGAACCTTTGCCACTCCCGCAGAATGGATTCCCGGCTTCTGCAAATGCGGAGCAACAAAGCCATTTTCGTCCAGGCGGACGAAATCCGGCAGGGCGGCATCCGCCTGGCTGGATTCCATCCCCGTAGCCAGTACAGCGAGATCGACCTCGATATGTACCTTTCTGCCTTCGAGAATGTCCTCAGCCTCCACGACCACTTTGCCCTCTTCTCCCTCCTCTATTTTTGCCACTTTTCCTTTGATCAAAACGATGTTCTTGTCCTCTTGGATTTTCGCCGCGAAATCCTCGTAGCGGCCCGGTGTCCGAATGTCTATATAAAATATGTAGACCTTGGCTTCGGGGTTGGCCTCTCTCACATATTTCGCCTGTTTCAAGGAGGCGAGACAGCAGACGGCGGAACAGTGCGCCAAGTGGTTTTCGTCTCTCGAACCGGCACATTGCACAAATGCGACCGATTCCACTCCCTTTCCGTCGGAAGGGCGCACGATTTTTCCCCCAGTCGGACCCTGGCCGGAGGCATAGCGTTCCATAGTTACGTTGTTGATGACATTGGGCAGCTTTCCAAAGTTCATGTTGGGCAGCTTGGCCGCATCGTAGGGCTTCCAGCCGGTGGCGTATACGATGGAAGCCACCTCCCTTTCCGTCACGCTTTCCCGCCGCATCCCCAAATCTATCGCACCGTATTCGCACACCTCGACACACCTTTCGCAGGAATCTTCGCAGACATCCCGATCGATCGCATATTTTGCCGGATGCGCCAGTTTATGTCCCAAATATATGGCCTTTGTGGTATCGATTCCGTAGTTGAAATCATTGGTTCGGCTCGCCGGGCAAACACCCGTGCATTTGTCGCAGAGCACGCAACTATCTGTGACGTAAGTCGGTTTGGTTTTTATTTTCACTTGGTAGCATCCGGCTTCGCCGGAAATCGAAACCACTTCGGAATTTACGAGAGTTTGAATTTTTGGGTTCGACTTCAATCGTCTGTAGTTGATCTCCAGTCCGCAGAGAGGGGGGCATAGTTTGGGGAAATATTGGTAGAATCCGGAAACTCTTCCGCCAAGATAGGGGGTTTTTTCGACAAGAATGACCTCGCAGCCGACCTCGGCTGCCTCCAAAGCAGTGGTTATTCCGCTGATTCCACCGCCGATCACTAATATTTTGCCTTTTTTTTGTGCCATTCGATTCCCTTGTGGTTAGGTCGGATCGATCATGAACGTCAATGGTTCCATTCTGGGCGGGATCGACTCCCGGCGTCTTCGCAAAAGGCCTATTATGGAATGACGAACTGTTGATATGATCGAATGTACGAAAAGACGGAGCGGCGCCAAGCCTAAACAGGACTTATGCGTGCGCCGCTCGAATTGGCCTGCCGCAGGAGACCCGCTTCGGTCGAAGCGGGTTTTTCCGATTCCAAACGGGCTATGATACGATCTGATGATATTCCCTCGTGAAGAGCTTGAATTCGCCAGTATTCCTATCATATGTGGAGTTTGTGAAACACTTCCAGTTTTCGTCGTCGATCGCCAGATGGTCGCCGCGATAGTAGTAGCCGGGATATCGGGTTTCCTCTCTGTACAAAATATGCCGCGCATGCGCTTCGGCAGCGATCAGTCTATGGAAATTCTCCCAAGCCCGCAGGAGTTCATGCAGATTTTCGGCACCCATATGGAAGGAGTCCTGCTTGGTCATCTTCAAATACCGCAGCCCCTGCTCCAGCATCGTCTTGCTGGTCATATAATAGGTGCTTACCCCGCCGGCATACTCGTCCATGATCTTTTGCAGTCTCATTTGAAGCATGGCGGGCCTGATGTAGTGCGGATTGACGTGGGGATCCGTCGTGTAATCCTTATGCTTGGCAAACGTTTCCATCGGCATAAAGATCTCGGCGGCCAACTCGTCGTTGCTTTCGGCAAAGCTGGGCATTTCCGGATTGTCCATAACGTAGGCAACCATGCACTTGCCGGCAATGCGCCCTTCCGCATGGGAGCCGGACGAAAATTTGTGGCCGGAGGCTCCGACACCGTCGCCGGCGGAAAAGAGACCCTTCACCGTGGTCATCCGATTGTAGCCCCAGCTGTACTCTTCCGGACCGAAATCGCCGGGACCCGAAACCCAAAGGCCCGCACAGCCGGCATGCGATCCCAGCAGGTAGGGTTCGGAGGGCATCAGTTCCGAAGGAACCTTTTCGGGAGCCATGTTGTTGGCCGCCCAAACGCCCGCCTGGGAGATGGACATATCCAGAAAATCCTCCCAAGCTTCCGATTCCAGATGCCTCATCTGCTTCTTGTCCATCGTCTCGCCCAATTTTTGCAGCGCCTTGTCGGTATGAATGTAGATCGGTCCCTTGCCTGCCTTCATATCCTCCAACATCATATGGTTTCTCATGCAGGTACCGATATTTTCGACATACTGGCCGTACAGCTTTTTGGAGGCTTCCGCATGCGTTTGGCAGTAGTCCTCGCCCAGCGCGTTGGTCGCTTTCGCTTTGAACAGCAGGAACCAAGCGCCGACAGGTCCGTAGCCGTCTTTGAAGCGGGCCGGTACGAAGCGGTTTTCCATCAGGACAAGTTCCGCACCCGCTTCGGCACCCATGGCGTAATTGGAACCGGCGTTCCAGACTGGGAACCAAGCACGTCCCTGACCTTCGGCAGTCGCCCTTCCCCGGAAGAAGTTGACGCAGCCTCCGGTAGACAGCATGGCCGTCTTGCACTTGAAAACGTACAGTTTGTGTTCGCGAACGCTAAAGCCTACCGCACCCGCGACCTTCTTCGGATCGTCCTTGTCGTTCAGCATTTTCACGACGAATACGCGTTCGTACAGATTCTGATCGACACCCGTCGCTTTTCGGTTGTTCTCCAGCGCGAGTTTGGCGGCTTCGCCCACCACGACCTTGTAGGACTCGCCGTTGATCATGATCTGCCATCGACCGGAGCGAACCGGCTCGCCGCCGTCTCTCAAAGAGGCCTTTCCGGCTTTTTTTGCCATATGTCCGTCCAGCG
>CAZLTI010000075.1:0-12848 GCA_964562335.1 uncultured Pseudomonadota bacterium
TGCGCGGAATGACGGTTCTGGGACTTTTTACCGGTTCATCAAAATTGACGAAGCAGTAAAAGTATGGCAATATTTGGAAGTACATATTACCCTTTGCCGAGAGAGATAGTGGAGGTTAGGTTGAGGAATCGGGCCAAAATAAGGAAACCTGTCATGAAGCTAAGAACCTGCGTGAGTCCACGGGGATGTTTTGTCTACGGTATCCACAAGCCCTCCTATACGGTCTCGAATTTCAGAAAAAACGAGCGTGTCGAAACTTTGGGAGCTCTGCCGGACGGGACTGCCGTCGACAACGGCAGAAACTTTCCGGCAGGGGAGGTAGCGGTTCCCCAAGCGGAGTGGGTGTACGAAATTCCCAACCCGTTTCCCTTTCGTGGAACGACCTATATCGATCGAAGGTGGGCGGATAGAGCCGCAAAAAATCCGCATGAAATAGGTCTGCCGAAGGCTCCGACCATCTCCTTCGGCAAAGCTCTGCGGAGGGTTTCGAAGCAGTTGGGCCTGTCCGAGGAAACCTTGCTCGACCGGACGTTGAGCGAGCTGCCGGATGCTCTGCTTTTGACTCTTGCCGCCCACTCCGCCGATCCGGCAGAGTTGGTGCGCATCGCCCACTTGTGTTGCGAATTCGTCGTCGATCCCGATACCGGAGACCCGATAGGAGTCCGATATGAAAAGAGGGGTGAGGGGGAGATAAAGCCGCGATTGAAAAACCATGCCGTTTTCGAAACGCTGGTCAACAACCCCTATCTTCCCGACCGCTACAAACGCCTAATGGTTCTCAAACCGGGAGCGCAGGGCGGCAGCGAAATTGTCGGCGAATGGGAAGAGGCGGGGAAGGGAAGCCATGTGTACGAGTATTTAAGACGCAACAGCTATATAGCGGGCGGGCACTATGCCTCCAACATGGCGGACGATGCGGTTCGGTATCGGATTCGGTCGCTCACCGCAAACGATATGCGGGGACTGCGGCATCTGTACTATCAGCGTACCTTCGTCCGGTTGGCGGAGCAGCTGAGTCTGCCGGTTCCCGAACGCGGGAAGGCACTTTCGGCCGAGGAGCTGGAATCCATAAGAGGGTCGATAGCGGCAAAGCTTCGGGAATCCCGCCATGGCGAAGCGATAGAGTACGATGGCACGATATGGGGATGGAATTTCGGTTTTGACTTCGCTCCCAGTAGCTACCGGCTGAACGCCTCCCATCAGCAGATTCACCAGCAGTATGCGATGACGCCGAAAAGCGTTTCCTCCTACTGTAGCGACGGCTCTTCAAGCGAAACCGGCATCGGAACCTACGCATGCGGCGACCTGATTACGGAATTTATCGAAGACTATTTTCAGAAGACGAACCGACACTTTTTCGAGAACTACCTGTCGGCAATCCAAAGCAATCGAAGAACGGATCAAAGGGAGGGAGAAAGCGACTTGGTGGTCTTCGAGGACGATTTTGTTATGGCGTTTGTTCCCAAGGCACAAGTCTCCCAATGGGAACTTCAAATCATGACCAAACAGGCGGTCGGCAATATCCTGGAAGCCGATATCGAGTGCCGAAACGCCATCGATATGGCCATATGGAATGTCCAGAGAATATTGGAGGCGTTGGGAGCCAGAATGGTAACGACAATCGAATATGCCAAACGCTTTACCAATTTTGCCTCCCGACAGCATTTGATCTACGACTTCCTGCCGAAACTGCCGGAGGCTCCCGGCACCTTTAGCGAAGCTCAACTACGCTGGGTCTCGAGACTCTATCCCGAAGATTTTGCCGTCGCCTGCAGAAGAACCTATGCTCGAATGAAGAGTTGAGCATTTTTCGGTGCTATCGGATGTCTCCGATATTTTGCGAGATCCATTCGTTTTGGTATAGCTTTGTCAACCGGTCGTTGTAGTTGACTGCACTTTCTTCGGCAGCACGTATTCCGCCCTTGTACCAGCCGATTTCGAAAAAAAGCAGCAGTCCCGCAGTTCCCCACTGCTCTTTGCGGGCGTAGCCGTAACAGCCCGCAAGGAACAGTCCGTTCAAAAGAAAGGAAACGGTTGCTTTGCCGTACTCTTTGCTGAGGAGCAATCCGGATCCAGGCAGCAAAGCGGAATATAGGCGGGCACGACCTGGATCGATTCGGCCTCGGACCCGGCTCTCCAGCGGGAAGGCGGGATCCGGCTCCCCTTTTATCTCCCTTTCCCACAGGCCTTTTGCCTTGAGGTCGTCTCCCCGTTTGAGCAGCACGACAGTGGCCAGGGAAGCCAATTCCTCTCTGACGGACTTGCTATAGCGGCTGCCGTTGCGCAGCGTATCTTCGGCAATGTGCAGTGCCTGGTCGAATTCGTTGAGATGAAAATGGCTTTTCGCCAGGTAGGGCCGCAAGTGCCGTATCCGTTTTTGATCGGGATAGACGAATTCCAGTCTCAGAATTTCGGAAATCGTCCGATAGTAGTCCTTTTGCAGATAGAGTCGAATAGGGTAGCGGATAGTATCGAGCGTAAGGGCCGTTTCGGCGGATAGGAGCCGCGTCGGTACAAGAAGGGCCAACAGAAGGGCTAACGGAAGGAAACGCATAACACCTTGGGAGAGGAGCGAATGCGACAGGAAAGGAGAAAACGCCCGTCGGATCGAATTGTCGGTTCGGTCGAGTCGAACGGCCCAGGCTCGGCTCTGTATAGCGATTTGTGCCGCATCTGGCAAGCGTGCGCATCGGTTCGCTTCTTGCGGTCGGCTCACAATTTTCACTTTCCGCTTGAGTGTACCAAAGGCAAGTTGGTAGGATTCCTCCTTCACAGTCCGTCGGCAGACGGTTCCTTAATTATTCCGATGATATTGCGTTATGCTGGAACAACTGAAGGTCATTTTCGACAGAGGCGGAATCATGATGTTTCCCCTTGTCGTCTGTTCGATATTCGTTTTGATGATTACTTTGGAGCGCATGTTTGTATTGAGAAGAGGTCGCCTGGTTCCCTATAGGGACTATACGCTCTGGCGAAAGAGATTTGCGCAAGGGGTCGCTACCGACCGCTCTTCCGGCCGAAGAAAGGCTTCGATCCTCGACAATATATTGTCGCCTCTGACAAAAAGTCTCCCCATGCGAAGCGGCAAGTTGAACGAGAGAATCGGCGACCTGTCGAGGATGGAAAGATACAGGCTTGAACGCGGGATGGTTCTTCTGGATACCATTGCGGGTGTGGCGCCCCTGTTCGGCCTGTTGGGAACGGCATTGGGGATGGTGGAGGTCTTTTCGAAACTGTCCGCCATGGGAGAGGCCAGAATGGAGGCCCTGTCGTCGGGAATATCGGAAGCTCTGTTCACGACGGTAGCCGGACTGTTTGTCGGCATCCCGGCACTTGTAGCCTACAATCTGCTTTCGAGGCACATCGACACTGTTTTGATGAAGGCCGAAGAGTATATCAATTTGATCGTCGATGAGTTCGAAAAACAGATGGTCGGCAACGACCAACCGCCGTTAAAACCATGAAACGATTCGAAACCGGAAGACGAAGAAGCGGAATCAATCTGACGGCTCTGATCGACATACTGTTTTTGCTGATCATTTTCTTCTCGGTGAGCACGCAGTTTGCCAATCAGAAGGCGATCGGTATCAATCTGCCGGAGTCCAAGTCGTCCAGCAGCGTTGCCACGACATCCAATTTGGTGATTATCGTGCGGGATGGGGAAGAGCTGTTTATGAATGGGAAGAGATTCGGTTGGGATCGAGTCGCAGAGGAACTCCAGTCCGGCCAATACGACCGCAGCCGGAAGGTGGTCCTGAATATCGATAGGGATATAACGCACGGAAAGGTGGTCAGGCTTTTGGACATTTTGAAATTGAATCGGTTTCGGAAGATCGTTTTCGGCACTTATGGCAACCCGTAATCGTACGTGGCTGTTCCTCTCTTTCTGTATTTCTCTGTCAATCCACATTGCGGCGGTTTCTCCCTTTTCGCAATGGCTCGAAGGAAACCTGCGGCCGAGGTTCTACGACGAGGGGCTGGAGATCGAACTTCAGGATTCCATTCTGGCCGAGGAGAAAAAAATCGTCGAAGAGTCGGAGGTCGAGACTGTCCGCAAGCGGGAACGGACGGAGACCGAACCGTTCGAAGAAAAGCCGCCAAATGACGAAGACATCGAATATATCGAAAAAAAGCTGCCGGATTTCAAAAAAAACCTGTCCCTTGAATCGGCAAAAGATCGCTTGATTCTACCGGAATCCGAAGATGCGGGAGTTGCCGATGCGGAAGGAGCCTCGGACAAGGAGAAGAAAGAGAGCATACCGCAGGATTTGATCGACCGTATTTTCGCAGAGAGGCCGGACAGGCCTGTTGCGAATGCGGATATTCCTAAGAAGGGCGCCGAAAGAGCCTTTCCCCCGTTCGCCCAGGAAGAGCGGGCCGCTAGAGTCGCGGAGGAGTTGCCGAAGCTGCGGATTGCGGAGGAAGAAGGGGAGCGGGAAAAAGAGATTCCCGCCGTTTCTCTGCTTTTTCTGCCGGAAACGGAAAGGAGGGGAAAAAGCGACGATGCCCCCGAAGAGGTCCGCAGGAGCTTTCGGGGAGTCGAACCGGAAAGGACCAACGAGGAGCAGGTTCAGTATTCGCTCAATACGTATCGCTGGCCCTTCGAACGGTATATGGAAAACTGGGCGGTGGATATCGTCAAGTGGTGGAGAGCCCCTCTCGACTATACCTTGGGGAAGATGCCGGAAGGAGGCCATGTTTGGGTACGCGTACGGCTGGACAGGGCGGGAAAGCTGATCGAGTACAGGGTGTTCCCCTCTCGGCTGTCCGCCGAAATGGAGCTCCGGGTAGTGCAGGCGCTGATCGGGTCGTTGGAAAGACCGGCCCTCCCGGACTCCTTTCCGAACGAGCGGCTTGAAATCAACTGGAAGTTTATCTATCCGGCCATCCGGCCGAACGTCGACATGCGGAGATAGCGGCTACGGCAGGAAATATCTCTGAAGGCGCTTTACGGCCTCGTCGATGTTTTCCAGCGAATTTGCGTAGCTGAATCGCAGAAATCCCTCTCCGTTTTTGCCGAAATCGATTCCTGGAGTCAGCGCGACGCCTGTCTTTTCCAGTATGTCCAGCGAAACGTCAAACGATCCCCTTTTTTGGTTCGGATAGCGGAACAGTACGTAAAATGCGGCGTTCGGGGTATACTGCGGGTCCAATCCGCTTTCCTTTAGTCGCTTGAGCAGAAACTTCCGACGTTTGTCGAACTCCAGTGCCATTTTTCGGCATGCGCAATCGGCGTCGTTGATGGCGGCCGTTCCTGCCTGCTGCACGAACTGGGATGCCGATATCATCATATTCTGATTCAGGTAGCTGGCCACGTTCACCCATGCGGGATTGAGAATCATGTACCCCAGCCGCCACCCCGTCATGGCGTAGTACTTCGACAGACCGTTCAACACGACGCAGTTTTCGGTAAAGTTCAGCATGCTGCTTTTGGGTCCTTCGTAGATCAAATCCCCGTAGATTTCGTCCGATATGATGGGGATGTCCAGCTCGGCCAGCTCCTTTAGCGTTTCGTCGGGAAAGACGATACCCGTGGGATTCGTCGGCGAGTTGATCAAAATAGCTTTGGTCCTGGGGCCGATGGCTTTTTTTACCTTCGATACATCCAGCAGAAATCCCTCCTCCAGGCGGAGTTCGATCTCGACCGTCTTGATTCCGCCGATTCGCGCCAAGTTGGCGTAGCAGGCGTAGGAGGGATCGGTGACGATCAGCTCGTCTCCGGGAGGAACGAGCAGACGCATAGCCATATACAACAAAATGGAGCTGCCGCTGGAGGTGAGAATACTGGATGCGGATATTTCCACTCCGTAGGTTTTTCTGTATTTTTGGACGACGGCCTCCCTGAAGGAGTCGATTCCGCGAGTATCCGTGTAGCGCGTCTGAGAGTTGCGAATCGCCCGAATGGCCGCGTCGGCAATGACGGGAGGCGTAGCGAAATCCGGCTCTCCAAACTCCAGATGAATGATGTCGCGCCCCCGACGTTCGAGTTCGGAAGCCTTTGCGAAGATCTCCATTGCCAAAAACGGAGTAATGCCCGTCAGGTGATCGAAATCGATGTTTGTCATGAGATAGCCTGTTTTTGCCGAAGGGCCGAGTCTCCTCCCCATCGAAGGGGTAGCGGTCGTCAGAAGTACAGACCGAACTGGAGAAGTCCTCCGCCGAAAGTGGTGGAACGGTTGTTTCGGTTGCCGGTGGCTCCCTCGATGCGGTTGCAAACCAGCGAACCCAAAGCCGTTTCGTTGCAGTAGGTGATTTTTAGGCTCGGCGCTTCGAATCCTCTGTAGTACGCTTTGAAAAACAGATTTTCCAGGTGAAGCTCGAAACCCAGCTGGTAGTAGAGCTGGGTTTCCGTTTCATATTCGGCCCTGATGATCTCGAAATCTTCCGCATAGATTTTGACCTCGCCGCTGGCGGATTGGAAAATTCGTCCGCCGCCGATCCGAATGTTGCCAAAGCCGATGTTCAAACCCACATAGGGATTTGCAAACTCCAGATCGAAATCGTAGGTGACGTTCTTGCTGCTCGACAAAACTTCGTATCCCGACCCCGTCTGCGGCGCGAAGGAGACATCGACTCCGTCTTCCACCTCTCCCTTGTAGCTTGTATGGCTGTATCCGAAGTCCAGTTCCAGAATGACCAGTTTTCCCCTTCTCAACACCCAGTTGATTCCCAGACCGTTGCCGTCCTTGTCTTTGATTTCCTCGTCGCTGCCCATTTCAAAGTCGGAGAGCTGGATCTGGTTGCCGACCTCGTACAGGTAGTATATTCCGAGATCGTATTCCGGCAGCTCCGCTTTGAGACTGAATCCGAAACTCGACAACAATGCAGCGGACAGCAAGCAGCGAATCCATTTTCCCATCATTTCCGTTCCCCGTTTAGTTTTTTCCCGAAAATAGACTTAAAACATAATTCCGACCGATAGCAACCCCCCGGTGAAGATTGTCGAGGCCTGGTTTCGGTTGCCGCTTGCTGCGCGAAATCGATCGCAGGCGCTTTGGCCAATCGCCTCTTCGTTGCAATCCGTGATCTCCAGCTCCGGCGAAGTGACATGCCGAAGTACGATGGAAACATAGACAAACTCGACGTTAAAGCTGTATCCGATCAGAAAATATCTTTGCAGACCGGATTTATAGGTCGCTTCGGCAATTTCGACTCCCTCCGTCGTTCGAATTTTCACGCCCCCCCGGGCGTTTTGCGATATCAGCCCGAATCCATAGGTGGATGGCAAGGGAAAGTGCCCATACTGCAGTCCGTAGAGTGTCAATGCCCAGTTTGTATAGATGATGCCTACATAGGGATTGTCGAAATGGAGATCGACGTCGTAGACGATATTGCGGCTTTGCGAAAGCGGTTCGTAGCCGGTACCGGCTTTGGGAGCGAAGGTAACGTCCACTCCGTCCTCCACCTCCCCTTTGTACCTTGTTTGAGAGTATCCCACGTCCAGCAGAAAAAAGGACTTGCCGTCGTTCGCGAAGAACCAACCGATCGCGGAGCCGTGACCCTCGCGATCTCTGATGGTTTCCGTACTGCCCATCTCAAAATCGGAGAGGGATAGCTGATTGTCGACCTCCCTGATGTAGGAAATATGCATGTTTCCCCATTGTTCCTGGGCGTATGTCCAACCCGGCATTTGCAGGAGGGCAAAAACCAAAACGGCAAGGCGCAGATGCCTGTTTGCCATTGGAGGAGAAGGGCGGATAGGAGAATGCCAATAGTAATTCTAGGGAACCTCTAAAAAACGCGATCAAAAGCTCATTATCGCGTTTTTTAATGCAAAAGAGCTACCGTCGAAGCAGCGGCCGGCGAGAATTCTTCTCGGCGCGAAGCGATATTTCGGAGGGTCGGGTTACAGCACGATAAAATCGTCGTCGTTGAGATCGGCAATTTCCGTGTAGATGTCGTCCAATTGCAGTTTGCTGAAAATAGCAAGCCCCTGCTGCCGAGCCTCCCGCCCAAGGGGAACGTAGGGAAGTCTGAATACCGGTTTGACGATTTTCATCATTGCCATGATGGTATTTAGAGGCACGGGATTGGGTTCGCAAAACAGCCATGCGAAGAGTTCGGCCAGTTTTCCGTTCAGTTCGTCGTTGCGCCGATCCATTAGCGATCGCATCGTTTTGGGCAGGATGTTGCCGGTTACGGAGATGACTCCGTGGCTGTTGCAACGGTGACGGCTCTCGTGACTCGAATGGTCGTTTCCGGACCAGCAGGCGATTCCCTTTTCCTCGTAATAGCCGATGCGTTCGCTTCCCATGCACTCCTTCATTCCCACCAGATTGCGGTGATTCGCCAGAGGCACCACGATATCCGGCGTTATGTCCTGCGCGGTTCGTGCGGGCACGTTGTAGATAATCGCCGGACCGATATCCAGCAGCCTCTCGAAATTGGCTTTCAGTCCATCTTTGGATGTTTTGCCGTAATAGGGATTGATCTGAAGTGCCGCGTCCATGCCCACGGCAAAACCCTGTTCCGTAGCCTTGACGGCTTCGTGGGTATTGTTGCTGCCGGTATTGCCGACGACGATTATATGCCGGGAGAAGTTCACCACGCAATGCGCGATCAGCATGATATGCTCGTCCCAGTCCATCAGCTGTCCCTCTCCCGTGGTTCCGCCGACGATCAGTCCCTGGACTCCGCCTTCGATCTGCTTTTCTACGAGTCGGTCGAAGGTTGCCAGATCGAATTTCCTGTTTTCCAGATATGGAGTTTTAATCGCCGTCATAAAAGCGGCGTCGCGTATCCTTTTCATTCCTCCCCTTTTTCGGTTGGGATGTGTTGCGCTCTCTTACCTGCGAATTTTCATGACATCCCGTAATCCCGCTGCTGGAAGCGGGTGCGACGATTTGAGCCACGCTTCCGAAGCTCGCGAAATTGCAAGGGATTAAACGATTGACATCGGTTGGGTTTTCTTATCTCATTTCTTTTGACAGCTGTCCACCAAAGATCCTCCTCAAGATGACCGGCAGAAATTTCGTCAAAATCAACGGCGTGCCCTACCTGCCGCCAGCAAAGGAGTGGGGGAGTGCGGCACTAGACGAAAAAGGCCTTGGCGATCAGGGAGCAGATACCGGCAATTACCAGGCCGAGCATCCATTTGAGAAAAACGATATCTCCCTCGATTTTAACCAGCTTCAAATCGATCCGATTGAAACGGTTTTCGTAGTCGGTCAAGGCTTCGGCAGCTTTGCGGGCCTTCTCTTCCGAAGCTCCGGCTTCGTACAGTTCGGCGATCATAGTGGCCATATCTGCTCTTCGGGGCGGGATGGTTTGCATCGGGAACAATGTCGGACGATAACAAAAACCTCCTGTCCTGTCAAAAGAACCGGCGACCGCAGTTTTTGGAAGCGGCCGCCCATACGGAAAAACGGATGAAGGTTCTGGGACTTTTTACCGCTTCGTCAATTGTTGCGTAAAATGAACCACTTGCAGACCGGTCGGAGCCCATTGCATCCAAACAGGAGAGAGCGGTCGAATTCACGCTACATTCTTGATGCGAACGTGCTGTTGTACGACCCGCAATCTATCCATTCCTATCCGGGCGCCCATGTAATTATTCCGATTTTTGTGATTGAGGAGATCGACCGGTTCAAAAAGGACTTTTCCGAAACCGGAAGAAGTGCGCGTATTGTATCCAAGCTTTTGGACGGTCTGCGCGCAAGGGGATCCCTGACCGAAGGCGTTCCCCTGGACAACGGCAGCCTATTGAGCGTATTCGTGGCGGAAGAGGAGAGCGATTCCTTCCCGACCTGTTTGAATCGGGAGAAGAGCTCCAACAAAGTTCTCGCCGCTGCGTTGACGGTCGGCCGCTCCTGTTCGGGCAGTACCTATTTGGTGACTAACGACATCAACCTCCGCATCCGTGCTTCGGCTTCCGGAGTCGATGTGCTTCCGTACGAAGAGAGGCTGCTCAATCTGGAGGAGTTCTACGGAGGCATCAAAACCCTGGATGCGGCGGCGGACGAGATGCAGCTGCTGCGCAACGGCTCGCGGCTGGAGACGGACCGGAATTCCTACTATGCCAATCAAAGCGTCATCCTGCGGAATTCGGACGACAGGTCCGACCGCATCATAGCCCGATATGACGGCGGCGGGAGCTGCCTTCGACCCATTAGGGAGTTTCAAAAGGGGGTCTGGGGCATAAGGGCCAGGAATAGCGAGCAGGCCGTTGCCCTCGATCTGCTGATGGAACCGTCCATACATGTGGTGATGCTGGCCGGAAAGGCGGGTACCGGCAAGACCCTGATGGCTCTGGCCGCCGCTTTGGAGCAGATGCTGGTGGAGGACAGGTACGAAAAGATACTGGTCTCGCGCCCCATATTCCCCATGGGCAAGGATATGGGATATCTCCCCGGAGATATCGAGCGGAAGATGGAACCGTGGATGCAGCCGATCTTCGACAACTTGGAGTTTCTTTCCTCCCTCACCGCCTCTTCCGCGAGCAAGGCGGGCGGCTATCGGCGCCTGTTGGATGCGGGGCTGATCGAACTTGAGCCGCTGACCTACATCAGGGGGAGATCCATCCCCAACCGGTTTATGATTGTCGACGAAGCGCAGAACCTGACACCGCACGAGCTAAAGACGATCGTGACGCGAGCGGGGGATAAAACCAAGCTGGTGCTGACCGGCGATCCGCATCAAATCGACAATCCCTATATGGATGCGAATACCAACGGACTTTCCCACATGATCGAAAAGTTCCAGAAATTTCCACTTGCCGGACATGTCAATCTGATACATGGGGTGCGGTCGGAATTGGCCGAACTGGCCTCCAATATTCTTTAACCACTCGAACGACTACCCAGGATGAAAAAAACGAACGACAGGACAATCCCGGAAGAAAAGGGACTAGACTTGAAGCCGATACCTGAGAACGAGACGTTTACATTTTCCTGCTATCCAGGAATATCCTGCTTTAATGTATGCTGCTGCAGCATCGACGTGATTCTGACGCCCTTCGACGTGCTGTTTATGAAAAACCGATTGGGGGTCCCATCGGATAGATTTTTAGCCGACTATACCTTTCTGCAGAAATTGAAAGGGACGGATATTCCTCTGGTGAAACTCAAAATGCACAGTGACGGGAAGAAAAAGGATCGTTGCGTGTTTCTCGGCGACGATGGCTGTCGAATTTACGGCAGTCGACCGGCAGTGTGCCGCAACTATCCCTTGGGAACGGCAACCCAGGATCCCAAAGAGGGCAGTGGTGGGATCCCCTGTTTTATCGTCAAAGAGGATATGTGCAAGGGGCATTTTGAAAAGAGGAAATGGAGCGCAACGGACTGGAAAAAGGATCAAGGGGTCTTGGAATTGGACGAGCTCAATCGCCCCTGGTTGGAAATTGTAGCCAAACTGAAAAAACTTTCTTTAAAAGATGACAGGGATCAAAAAATGAATATTTTTATCATGACCTGCTTCGACCTGGATACATTCCGCAAAATGGTTTTTCACAGCTCCTTTCTGGAACGATTCGATATAGACCAAAAGACAGTTCAACTTATTGAAAGTAAAGAAAAAAACCTTCTGCAGTTTGGCTTTCGATGGCTGAATTTCGCTTTGTTCGGCGAGGGACCGATCAAACCGAAACCGAACTTCCGCAGACCGAAGCCGCATTCCCAATGATGCTCAGCCGAACGTAGTCCCTTCCCAAAAAGCCTGTGGCAGATGCTTCCTACGCTACCTTCCCGTTCCTTCGAAAGTGCCAAAATCGGAATCTGGCCCGTTCGCTCCCGATAGATTGTCGACGACAACCGCGATCGACTTCGGGTGGTTTTTTTCTTCAGAAACCTTGTTGACATAGAAAAGCCGTTAATCTACTGTTGCGTCGTTTTTTTTGGATCAGCAAATTTGACGAACCGGTAAGAAATCGAAAATTGCACGAATTGTCATTACTTTACCGTTTCGTCAAATTCGGGAAACCCAGATTTTCAAGGAAGTCGATTTCGTTTGACGCGGAATGTTCTTCCAAATCGAAAACTCGTTAGGAGGTTTTAAATGCCAAGTTTTGTAATTGCCGAAAAATGCGACGGTTGCAAGGGGCAGGATAAGACTGCTTGCATGTACATTTGTCCCCACGATCTCATGACGTTGAACAAAGAGTCGATGAAGGCCGTCAATCAGGAACCTGTTCAGTGCTGGGAGTGTTACAACTGCGTCAAAATCTGCCCGCAGCAGGCGATCGAGGTTCGTTGCTACGCCGATATTGCGCCTCTGGGAGCGGCTTGTATTCCGATGAGAGGCTCCGATACGATCATGTGGACGATCAAGTTCCGCGACGGAATGATAAAGCGCTTCAAGTTCCCGATCAGAACGACGGTGGAGGGGCAACTGGATATTTTTGCCGGAGTAGGCGCAGCGAAAGCCGACCTGGCCAAAATCAAGGAGCCGGGTCTCTTTACCCAGCAGGCGGAGGGTGTCGAGTACAAAAAACCGGTATAGATCGCCCGATCGGACGTTTTCTTTCGATACCGCCGATACGGTGCAGAGTCGCTTCGATTCGTAGCGGATATCGATTCGTTGCATGATACCTATTTTGGAGATTTTAAGGAATGGAACAAACGCAAGATTTCAAGATGGAACCGAAAGTGAACAACTTCGAGTTCTGCGAAAAGCCCGAAATAGTCGAAGTGGAAACCGATCTTCTGATCCTGGGCGGCGGAATGGCCGGCTGTGGCTGCGCCTACGAGGCGGATCGGTGGGCCTCCCCGCAGGGGATCAAGGTAACTTTGGTCGACAAGGCATGCCTGGACCGATCCGGTGCAGTGGCGATGGGGCTGTCCGCCATCAACACCTACGTCGGGAATAACTCCGGTGAAGACTACGTTCGCTATGTGCGCCAAGACCTGATGGGA
>CAZLTI010000076.1:0-12752 GCA_964562335.1 uncultured Pseudomonadota bacterium
CACCTGCCAAATTGCCCGCCACAATATCGTCGATCTCATTCCCGTAATAGACGGAGAGGCTCCCTTCCACATCCAGTCTGCTGCAGGCCATTGAAATCATATGGGGGGAGGGTTTTCTCAACGAGGGCGGGAAGCTTTCGGAAAAAAATCTCGCCTCTTTGGGAAAATAGGAGTCCAGACCGGCAACCGACATCTTCTTTTCCTGCGAAGCAGTCAATCCGTTGCTCACGATCGCCAGTGTGCATTCGTTTGCTCTCAGGCGTTCCAAGGTATCCTTCACTTTTTTCAGCGGCCTGATTTTTTCGTAGAAAGCCAGTCTATAGGATTCAAGCAGGGAATCGAGAATTCCGTTTTCGTCCTCGACGGACAAATCCGCACATCGAAGAAAGGCTCCGAAGTACTGTTCCGGGCGTCCGGAACCGAACCGTCGGCATAGCCAATACAGCAACTCCAGGCAGGAACGCCGTTTTGTCTCCTCCACGTCCCGAAACACACTGTCGAAAGCTGCCGTCTGCGCTTCGGTGTAGGATTGTCTTGTATTGACGAGAGTGTCATCCAGATGAAAATATGAAGCTTGAACCCGCGAAGACTCTGCATCATCCTACCGTTACCGATTTGGCCAGATTTCGCGGTTTGTCGATGTTCAATCCCAGATGAAGTGCGGAATAGTAGGAGAAAAGCTGCGCGACAATCAATTCGATAAGGGGAATTAGCTCCGGGTGCGTTTTCGGAACGATAAAGGAATGGTCCGAAAGATCTTTGGTTTTTCGGTCGTCTTCCGTACAAAACGCAACCACCTTGCCGTTTCGGGCCTTTACCTCCTCAAGCGCCATCAACGTGGTTTTGTACAAATCCGATCCGTCGTCGAAAGGCAGAAAGAACAGGCTGTAAAGAGATTCGTCGACCATTGCCAGCGTGCCATGCTTCAGAAAACCGGCGGGAAGCCCCTCCGCATGCAGGTAGGTTACCTCCTTCATTTTTAGAGCCGATTCCATGGCGATCGGGTAGTAGATCCCTCTTCCCATAAAAAGCCAGTTTTTTACGTGACTGGTCCCCTCCGCCAAATTGCGGATAAAACCGGACTCCTCGTTGATCACCTTCTCAACGATATCCGGCAACTCCTTGAGGTGCGAAATATAGGTTTCCTCTCTCTTTTTTGCGATGTGTCCGTTCAGCACTCCAACCCGCAGTGCAATTCGCCAAAGTATCACGATTTGCGAAACGGCAGCTTTTGTCGATACGACGCAGATTTCAGGTCCCGATCCCTGAAAGATGCAGTCGTTTACCATCCGACTGATCGACGAACCGACGACATTGACAATGGCCGAAGTTTCCGCCTCTTTCTCTTTGGCCGCTCGAATCGCCATTCGCGTGTCGTACGTTTCGCCGCTCTGGGAGAACAACAGCACATTGTCCTCTCTACTCACCGGTATCAGCAACGGAAATTCGTCGGACGATACCGCTGGAACATGCAGACCCGCATATTGGGAAAACAGATAGGTCCCTATCATGGAGACGTAGTAGGTAGTTCCCACGCCCACAACATAGGATTGCCTTTTTCCGATAAACTTGCGGGCGATTTTCTCGATCTTTTCTTCCGAAACGTGAAGTGCCGATTTGATCGTAAACGGCTGATCGAAAATCTCCTTCAGCATGTAGTGCGAAAAACCTCCCCTTTGCGCCGTTTGTCTATCCCACTGCACCCGAATAACCTGCCTGTTCACGACGCTTCGGTCGGAAAGACGCTTAACGACCGTCCGATCCTTGGTCATGATCACATACTCGTGATCCTCCAGCAGAATCGTATCGTGGGTATCGGCGATAAAAGCGTTGATGTCGGAACTTACGAAGTTTATGCCGTCGCTCAAGCCGACCACTAAGGGAGAATCCTTCTTTGCCGCATAGAGGGTTTGGGGATCGTGGACCGATGCCATCGCTATCGCGAAAGAACCTTCCAGTTTGTCTAGGGCATTACAAAATGCGACCTCAAGCCCCTCTTCCCTACGATATTCATCCTGCAGGAGATTGGCGAAGATTTCGGTGTCCGTTTCCGAGACAAACCGGAAGTTCCTGGATTTCAGATCCTCTCGAAGCGACAAGTAATTGGAAAAAATGCCGTTGTGCACGATCATGAAATTTCGGTCGTTGGAGAAATGCGGATGCGAGTTTTCCCGAGTGACGCCACCGTGGGTCGCCCAGCGGGTATGGGCAATCCCGATATTTCCCCGCATTTCCGAAAACCGCTCGATCGAGTTGACCTCCTCGACATTGCCGACGTTCTTTCTCAGTGAAAAACGGCCGTTTTCGTCGTTGATCAAAGCCATACCGCAGGAGTCGTATCCTCTATATTCCAAATTTTGCAGACAGGAATACAGTTTGTCGGCAACCGGCTCGTGGCTTGCTATTGCACAGATACCGCACATAATACAATTCGAAGCAGAGTGGACAGCTTAACAGGGAGAAGTTTTTGCGGTGACCGTCAGATGGTCCGCGATTTCCTTTTGCGGAGGTATGGCAATTCCCGGAGCTAGCGTGTTTCCCGTTCCAACGGTGGCATTGTCGCCGATAAAAGCTCCCAATTTCGGCAGCATGGTATTAAGACGACCCTCCTCTTCCGTTTCGAAGTATATCTCTTTACCGGAAGTGATATGATTCACCGTGATCGTTCCGGAGCCGAGCTTCACTCCCGCTCCGACCACGCTGTCGCCAATAAAGGAAAGCCTACCCACGACCGAATCGCCAAAAAGAACGGCATTTTTGATCTCCGTACCGTATCCTATCTTGCAGTTGGGACCGATCGATGCGTTCTTTCGGATAAGGGTGTTGTTTCCCAAATACACGCCGGGTCCGATAAAGCAGGGTCCCTTAATGACCGTTCCGGCACCGATGTGGACATTTTCCTCGATATGCACGGCACCTTCCATGTGGACGTTGGACTCGACGACTGTGGTGTCGGGGATGATCGACGACGCCCAGGGACGCATCATCACTTTGTTGGCGGCGAGTATGTGCCAAGGATAGCTGATGTCGATCCAGCTGTCTTCCCATAGGGCGGCCATCATTCGATTCGATGCAATCAAACTTTGGTAGTACTTGACCATATCGAGATCGTTGTTTTGGAGAAAAGGGAAACAGCTTTTCTCCAAGACGAAACTGCCGCCGAAAATATAGTTGGAAATTCGCGCTCCTTCCGGTTTTTCCAGAAGCTTCGAGATTTTCATGTTGTGGCCCAAGTAGATATTGCCATACTTCCCTTCCGAATAGGGATGGCATATCGTAGCCAGGTTATGAGGTTTCAGCCGAAAAAAATGATCCAACAGGTGGCTGAAATGGTTGCCGGACATGAGAGCATCCCCATACACGAGCAGGAAGTGGTTCTCCTTTTCCAGTATATTCTTCGCTAAGGATACTGCGTGTCCGATTCCCCGCTCCTCCCTTTGCTCTATGTAGTCGATCGTTAGTCCCAGTCTCTTCCCATAGTGGAATGCCTTCCGAA
Organism: uncultured Pseudomonadota bacterium; assembly: GCA_964562335.1. Taxonomy (GTDB): domain Bacteria; phylum SAR324; class SAR324; order XYD2-FULL-50-16; family XYD2-FULL-50-16; genus CAZJUM01. The sequence continues at coordinate 3,497 of CAZLTI010000076.1, forward strand.
TGCACTCCTTTTGGTGGTTGACCACGATCCAAACTTCGGAAATTCCGGCACGTTTAAGCTGCCTCAGAATCGTCTCTAAAATAGGGCGTCCGGCGATCGGAAGCATTGATTTGGGTCTGGTCCGGTAGAAGGGAGCCAGCTTTTTACTCTTTGCAGCAGCCAATACCAATGCCTTCATAATAGTAAAGCCGTCGAATTTTATCTGCCGTCCATCAAGTGGAGCGAATTTGGATAGTTATCAATTGGTGGATCGGTAAAAAATCTTGCTTCTGTCATTCCCGCACTGAATTTGCGATACTCGCAGCAAAGAACGGGAATCCAATAACTACAGTTGACTACAGATTCCCGCCGTCGCGGGAATGACGGTTCTGGAACTTTTTACTGCTTCGTCATTTATTAGATAGAGATAAGATACGATGATATTTGCGGAACGCCGTATCAGTTGTTTAATTGGGTAAGCGAGAACTTGTTGAGCTTCATTCGAAACAGCCTCTCTCTATTGGAACTGTCCACTTCGATCTCCTCTCCGTTCAAATGAATCGTCGCACTGCTTCCCGTTGTCATCACTAGGTTGTACCCTTCGTTTGCCGGCCATTCCAGCCTTTGTCCCTTCGTCATCCGAATTTCCGTTGCTTCCTGATTGTCGATCGCAAGTCTGATCCAGTCGCTACGATTTGCCACAAGCATCAGGTTGAGCGGATAGATTCTTCGGGCGACGATAGTATCCATCGACTCCTTTTCCTCCGAAGGCTCTACTTTCGCATCGTCAAGTTGAACGGTCCTATCTGTCACAATGTCTTCAATGCCGACCGAAGCCGAATCGCTACCGGCAGTTTCCTGAACGGATTCGATGGTTTTGGCATTCGACAGTATCCGACCGTTAGAATTCGAATTCCAATATAGAAACCCCACTATGGCCACAATCAACGTACCCAATCCGGCGAACAGATACGCATTTGCGTAGCGGTTTTTTGTCGTTTCGCCGAAACCCGTTTTTCCCGATGCCGACTTCGATTTGTCGAAAGCATATGTTTGGTCAAGCGCCTCGATCATCCAGTCGCTGTCCATTCCCAGCAGCTTTGCATAGTTCCGGACAAAGCCTCTGACAAAAACCAGTCTGGACAGACTATCGAGCTTTCCCTCTTCGATGTCGCGCAAACAGGTCTGATTGATCTTCGTAATCTCGGATACATGCTCCAAAGTATAGGAAAGCTCCTCCCGTTTCGATTTCAGAACGCCACCGATCGTTTTTAGGTCGGTTGCCGGCGTTTTCTCCCTGTTTTTTGCGGATTTCTCGTTCATTGTTCCGGTTTTCAGCGTACTTTCCCCGTAAGGGAAAATACATATTTGATGGTCTCGAATGAAATTGCGTCGTTCTCTCTAAGAAATTTGCTGTCGATTCTTTTGCCGTTTACAAACGTTCCGTTGGCGCTGCCCAGATCGACGATTTTAAAACGACCGCCCACTTTTTCAATCTTGGCATGCATAGGAGAAATCGACTTCGATTTAGGAATGAGATCGTTCATTTCGGACCGGCCGACAAACGTAATATTTTTCGTGACGTAGAATGTCTTCTTGCGAGCGTCGACGGGTATCAGTGTCGGTACGTTCTTCAATTGTCTGGCATGAGTCCTTTTTGCCCTTGGTATCAAATGTCCCGAAGAAAACGGGCCTCTTTGTTCCTGTTTGGCACTTCTCTTGTGGGGCGACTTGAAAATTAGCGTCAGCTCTCCCATATCGATAATGTCTCCGTCGTTCAAAAAGCAGCGTCTGGATCTTCGTCGGTTGACCAGTATGGAAATCTTGTAGTTTTTGTCCTCCAAAAATACGGTGTGTTTCTTTACGGAAAGAGTCAACTTGCTGAGATTGCTGTATACGCTGGTATGTTCGTCAGCCAGAGCTTCGACGACCGGATCCATATTTATCGTCTTTTGATCCAACGGAAAGAAACGCTGGGGACGGTGGGGAGTTATGGACAAAAAACCCATACGCGCTTTTTTTCCGGCCAAAAACCATATTTTCGAAAAGATCAGTAGAAAAATTCCAGCAATAAAAAGAGGAACGATTAGGATGATAGTATATTCTTCGTTGGATCTTTGGAAATAGCCGTCCGCTATTCCGGGCGTTGCAAAAAAACCGATAAACATCGTTTGCAATAACGTCGATCGGAGAGTGAAAATCATTGGAAGAAATTCGGAGGTTGTTTCGGATAGATTGCAAATAGCCAAAAGGAATCTTTCGGACCGTTCCCGGTTCGGCTGCCTTGCAGACGGTGAATGCCGCATGGAAGGCGGGCACTATCCGGCTTTCCTGCAATACTGAAACATCGCATTGCCAATTTTAATGATATCGCCGTTTTTCAAAGGCTGTTCGCTAATATTTCGAAAGTTGACGAACGTCTGCCCGAAGGGATCGTTATCTATCAACGAGTAACCGGTATAGTACTTAAGCAGTTTGGCGTGCGTCCAATTCACATTTTGATAGCTGGCTAAATTGATGTCGTCGTCAACTTGAGATCCCATAAGGTGAATATCCCTTTCGAGTTCAAATTCGATTCCCTCGAATTTGCCGTTCAGCGATCTGATCCACTCCGTTCGTTTTAATCGCGACGTAAGGATCAGAGACAATGCCAGAAAGGTTGTAAACGAGGTTATGCAGAGCCCCCGTGCCCAAAAAGAACTTTGAATTTGAGAGAATAGAACGAAGGAAAGAACGCCCGAAGCGGACCCCGCTACGAGACCGCTCAGCACTCCTCGGAAAATACGCAAACTGTTCCGATTTCCAATGCCGGTGGAAATCCCGATGAACACCGCAATGATAAACCAGCGCGATGCAAACAGAAATTCCATAAAGTAGGCGTTTTGGGGAAGTACTTCGGGAAGATATTGCCGGATATAGTCGACCAGATAAAAACTGATCAGTCCGCTACAGCCGCCAAAAGAGGCACCGAAAACGGTACCCCTTCTGGCCAAAGGAGCATTGTACACCAAGAAACCTTCCATTCTGCAGAGTACGGCACCCGTAATGCCTCCCAACATCATACCGGCCAATGCGGACAGAAGATTTTTGGAAACGATTCCGTCGTCTGCCAAAATAAACAGAAACTCCTGGCATGCCCAGACAATTATCCCAGTCGCCATGCCGGAAGCAAGATACGGCACAAGTCTCTTCTTCATCTAAGCGGATTCGGCACTAACGCATGTTTTCCGATCGACATCGTCATTTCAAACGCTTTTTTCTCATGAAAGAGGGGACGTCCAGATGTCGCAAATCCATTTTTGGTTCGTCATCGGAATCGACCGGAGAATCAAACTGATTCGGGTAGTGCAACTCGTCCTCCACAGGTTGCAGTCCGACCTCTTGCGGATCGAGTTCCATGACTTTTCGGCCGGGAATGGACTCTTCGTTTTGAATGCCCGTACCATCCGATCCTTCCTGAGATTTTCCCGCTTTGATCCTTTTGGCGTTTTCCGGATCCTGATGTTTCAGACTATCGACTATTCTCAGGGGCTTCACATTTGACGGACGAATCTCCTCCTCTTCCGGCGGATTGTCGAAGCCGGTAGCAATAACGGTGATGATCACTTCGTCTTCCATCTTTTTATTATTAACCAAGCCAAAAATGACATCGGCATCGTGATCGGCCGAACTCTCGATGAATTTCGCGGCCTCTTTCGCATCCAACAGCGGGAAATTCTCGTCCGCAACGATATTGATAATCACCCCCCTGGCACCGCTAATGGGCGTGTCGCTTAGCAGGGGACTGGAAATCGCCTTTTTTGCGGCTTCCAGACCTCTGTTTTTGCCCTTTGCCACTCCGGTACCCATTCTTGCGCGACCTTTGTTTTGCATCACCGTTTTTAAGTCGGAAAAGTCGAGATTGATGACGCCCTCCATATTGATCAGGTTTGTGATTCCGCTGATAGCCTGCTTCAAAACGTCGTCCGCTATACAAAAGGCTTCGTTCATCGTCGTTTTGGCAGTTGCGATGTCCAACAGCTTGGTGTTGGGAATGACCATCAAGGTGTCGACGTGCTTTTTGAGCTCCTCAATTCCATCTTCGGCTATTTCGGCTCTTCTGTTGCCCTCAAAGTCGAAGGGAGTGGTGACCACTCCAACGGTGAGCACTTTCATCTCCTTGGCAATTTCGGCAATCACCGGGGCGGCACCCGTTCCGGTTCCTCCTCCCATTCCGGCCGCGATAAAAACCAAGTCCGTATTCTCCAACACGCTTTTAATCGTATCGATATCCTCTTCCGCCGCCATCTTTCCCACTTCCGGTTTCATGCCGGCTCCAAGACCTTTGGTAATTTTGGTCCCCATAGGAATCGTGACATCCGCTTTGGAAGAGTTCAGAACCATCATGTCCGTATTGGCCGCAATGTAATGAACGCCTTCAATTCCGTCGTTAACCATTCGATTAACTACGTTTCCGCCCCCGCCCCCGACGCCAATCACTCGCATTGTGGGCAAGCCGCTGTTAGCCGGTTTCGATTTCATTTCGATTATGTTCACTGCCATTTGAGTCTCCGTTTAGAGTCAATGCGATATGTGACGACTGTGCTTTTGTTTTTTCTCAAGGACAAACCATCAAAAGATTCCAAAAAAACTCTTGATCAATTTTCTGAAGTTTTGAGTGACACCGGAAAGAATCCTGTCGGAGTTGCCGTTAATAAAGGTCGTCTCCAGATCGTTATCGATTCCGTACTTGATCAAACCGATTGCCGTCGAGTATTTGGGCGACTCCACCAGCTCTCTGAACCCCTTGATGTTCGTCGGGGCCCCGATTCGTACCGGCATTCCCATCTCCTCCTCCGCAAGAACGTCTATATCTTTCATCAAGCTGGAGCCACCCGTCAAAACAATACCTGCGGCGCATTCCCGCCTAAATCCCGATCTGTTCAGCTCACTGCGGATGAGATGAAAGATCTCGCGAAATCTGGCCTCGATGACTTCGGCCAATAGCCGTTTGTGGACGATTCGATTTTCTCTGCCGGCAATTCCCTTCAGCGTTAGAACTTCTCCCTTCTTCACACTGGAGACTAAGGCCGTTCCCTGTTCGTGCTTGATTCTCAAAGCTTCGACTTTCGCGGTTCTCAGTCCGATGGCAATATCGTTGGTTACCTGATTTCCACCCAAGGGAAGAACGCTGGTGTGAATGATCGATCCATTTTTGTAGATCACCATATCCGACGTTCCTCCGCCGATATCCAGAAGAACGACACCCAGCTCCTTCTCTTCCTCTTCAAGCACGGCTATGCTGCTCGCAAAGGGTTCAAGTACGATGTTCTGAACGTTCAAGTCGGCGTCGTTGCAGCAATGAACAATATTCGTCGCCGACGTTACCGATCCTAGAATAATGTGTACCTTGGCTTCCAGCCTTTTGCCGGCCATACCGATCGGACTTTTGACGCCATCCTGCCCATCGACAATGTATTCCTGAATCAGAGTATGAAGGATCTCTTTATCCGGAGAATTGGTCGCCCTCGCAGACTCGATGACACGATCAATATCCGATTGGGTGATCGTATCACCGGTTACCGCAACGACGCCATCATTGTTGATTCCTAAGATATGGTGCCCTGCAACGCCGGCATAAATATCGCGGATTTCAATTCCACTTTTTAACTGACACTCCCCGACTGCCCTCCTTATCGATTTTACGGCTGCCCGTATGTTAGTAACGACGCCTCGGGTCAACCCCCCCGACGGCGCTTCGCCAAAGCCAATTACGCGAAAGTCATTTTCCACGTCTTTGGAAACTTCGGCCGCTATTATGCATATTTTGGTTGTTCCGATGTCCAATCCTACGACCACCCTTCCGTCTTGATAGGGTTCTTCCTGCATATCTTCGCTGTTCATCTTAAGATCCATGCTCTCTTTTGACTTCCAACTAAAGGGAAGAACTTTTTCCGAACGCATAGTTGTCTGAAAAAACAGATATTTCGGAGACCCGACGAAACTGAAAGGGAAAAGAAAAACCGTAGATTCGGATTGCCCGGAACCCTTCCGTAAATTCGGAAGGGTCTGTATTATGCTACTAATGGGGATGCTTTGTCAATACGGATCGAAAGGAAATGCGAATTTCTCCCCTATCTTTTGTATCGGTGAACAATTGGCGAGCGTCACAATTGTCGGTATTTTATGCGGGCATGCACTAATCAATTACGAAAGTCGTCGACGGGAAGTACTTGAGCAGGTATTTTTTCCTCGTTGAAAAAAGCTGTGGCAGCTCCATCCGCCTCCAGCAGGGTATTAAAATATCCAACCTGCACGGTCGACCAGATTTCGTTATCCCCGGATTTCGGCATTTCTACGATAAAGGCATTGTATCCCTTGTTTTTCAACCACCTCATCTGCTTCTCGGCATTTTTCCTGTCTAGGTATCCCCCGACTTGAAACGAATAGGTACCGGGACGGATCGAAGCCGGTTGCTTTCTCCCCTTTTTGTCCACTTGCTCCTGCAGGGTCTTTCCGGTTCTCTCCTTTCCGGTCTTCTCCACAGGTTTTCCGTCCGTTGGGCTCTCTTTCCGTTTTGGCCGAACAACCCGTTTCACGACGCTGCCCCCGACCAGCACCACTTCCATGTTTTCCTTGTTGGAGATTTCGGTAGCCTGCTTTATTGCGTTTTTCTCGTCTGCGAATCCTCCCAACCTTACGGCATGCAGGATTTTCTTTTTTGTTTTCAACCGTACCAGCTTGACTTGATATCCCTTTTTTCTAAAACGTTGGGCGAGAGATATGGCATTTTTTTCGTTCAAGAAGGCTCCCACCTGGATAAAAAATTGACCGAAATTCTTCTTGGACGAATCGTTCGACTTCATGGGTCGATTGGAGAGTTCCCTCTTTGCCTGCGCCTTTTCTCCTTTCCTAACAACCGATCCGTTTTTTTGAATCGCGGACGGCTTTTTTTCGTCCGCCCATTCGGTTTGAACGACCGAAGTCTCTCTCTCTTGCTTTGTAGCGTTTTTGAACGGAAAGCCGTTTTGATCGCAACCGGAAACCACCCCACAAACCGAAATGGAAAGGGCAACGATCTTGGCAACGGTCTCGACCGTAGAAGGGCAGGTCTTCATAACCTTACTTTTTCGTGCGGGTTTCGTGTGGAAAAAGGGATTGCAACCTGTTTGTGTTAAGATATTATGCAACGATGTGTCAATTGAATCCGTTACGCCATGTTCGCTGCGGAACAATTAGATACGCCGCTCTCTGCCATTCCGGGACGGACTGCCGTTTAGTCTTGACACGACATAAAATACAAATTAGCTTCGTTGCTGTCTTCGCGACGGAAGCCAATCTGCGCTACCGTCCACGTCGGGCGACATAGCCAAGCGGTTAGGCAGAGGTCTGCAAAACCTTTTAGATCGGTTCGACTCCGATTGTCGCCTCCATTCAAACTGGAAACCGTGCCTGGATGGCGGAATTGGTAGACGCTCGAGACTTAAAATCTCGTGGCCGCAAGGCCGTCCCGGTTCGATTCCGGGTCCAGGTACCAGTATTGGTAGGGACTCGGAGTTGAAAAGTGAAAAATTTCGACAGACTTTTCCCATGATCGTGATCTGTCCCCTGTGATACCTTTGGTGGATAACCAATTGCTCGCAAGTCTCTATCGTTTGCTTTCGAATTCCGTCTACAGAAAGCGGTCCATGGGAACGCCAAAGAGCTGCGACAACTTCCGAGCCAGCTCCTTGCCGATACTGCGACGACCGTTTTCGTAGTCGGAAATTTTTTTGGGGTCCCTCTCCACTTTTTTTCCGAGTTCTCTTTGAGTGAGTCCCAGATTGTCGCGGTAGATGCGTAAAAATTTGCCGGGCGTCATCTCCTTTTCCATCTTTTTGTACCAATCGCTTTTGGCGATATCGACTAGAGCGTCTCCATTTTCCTCGTATATCTTCAAATTCCTACCGTATTTGCCTTTCAATAGTTTCAGCAGGTATTTCGGTACCTTCCCTCGCACGGAGAACAATTCCTCCTCAGTACGGGCTTTTTTCACGACTGCCAACATATTCCACCTCTATCGTTACGGTTTTTTTCTCGTGCCTCCAGCAGGCCACCCAGGATCTGTACAGGTGGCAGTGATATCGATTTTTGCCGAGCTGTCCTCTCGATTCGCTCCAACTTGGATATCCTCCCTGTCATCCGGAGCTACAGCGGATCGAAATCTGCTAGGGAGCAATAAAAAACCATATGGCAAGAAACTGCGATTTCACAATGAAAAAACTGACTGATCGACTTGAAAGGAGCTTGGCAAAGGCAACGGCAAAAACCTGCAATAGCACTGGCGAGAAAGTGGGAGGGGAGGAGGACCTTTTTCGGGGCGTTTCGGAACAAAATAGCGGAGCAAAAGATAGACGACGAAATGTCAAGGTCCGATAAAAGTGCCTATTTTCTTTCCTTCGATAAAATCCAGAAGATCGTTTTTTTTCGATATGTTCAGCACATGCAAAGACATCTTGTTTTCCCTGCAAAGTGCGATCGCAGCGGCATCCATCACCTTAAGATTCCTTTCTAAAATTTCGGAATAGTTCAACCGGTCGAATTTCTTGGCCGATGGAAAGGAAACGGGATCCCTATCATAGACACCGTCCACCTTGGTGCCCTTAATCACCAAATCCGCCTCGATTTCCAATCCCCTTAAAACTGCGGCCGTATCCGTCGAAAAAAAGGGATTGCCGGTGCCACCGGAAAAAATCAGAATATGACCCTTCCTCAGTTTTTTGATCGCTTCTTCCTTGCTAAACCGTTGACCTATTCCGGGAATTTCCATTCCCGTCAAGATTGCCGCTCTTTTGCCGCAGTTTTTGAGAGCCTCTTTCAGGCATACGCTATTCATCGAGGTTGCCAGCATTCCAATCCGATCCGCCGAAACGCGATCCATTTTAATAGGCAGACTATTGGCACCTCTAAAAAAATTGCCGCCGCCAAGCACGATTCCTATTTCGACGCCAAGATCGTGCAACGCGCATATCTGTCCGGCAAGTCTCTCGAAGGCGTCGAAATCGAAGCCCTTTCCGCTTTTTCCACCAAGATGTTCGCCGCTTAGTTTTAGCAACAGTCTTTTGTATTTCCTCATATTCCCATCGAAGCGATCGAAGGAGGGGAAGCATTCACCCCTCCATCTGCGGACGCTTTTGCAACTTTTGCATACGCGTTTTCCTATTGTAAAGGGTGACGAAGCGGTAAAAAGTCCCAAGATCGTCATTCCCGCGAAGGCGGGAATCTATAGTCAACTGGTTTTATTGGATTCCCGCCTTCG
>CAZLTI010000077.1:0-12610 GCA_964562335.1 uncultured Pseudomonadota bacterium
GAGGAAAACCGGCAGCACCAGTTCCGCCGAAAATTGAGCTGACAATGAATATTCGATCACCCTCCCCGAAAGTGTTCAGTTTCGTAAATTCGTCCGTCTGCCACAGACCGTTCAATACGACACTTCCGACATTGGGGTTACCAAGAAATCCATGCCTCATATTCAATTCGAGATTACTTTGCGAAAACAAAAGCTCCAACAGAGCTAGATGGTTTCTTTTTAGATGGCTATACCCGACAAACTCTTGAAAGGTTCCCTCTCTCCCTGTATCCATTCCTTCGATCCGAAAGGCGAATTCCTCCTCGTTTCCTCCGGCGATTTCGTTGAGCGAACGAATTTGTGTTGAAAAAAAACGGTTTCCTTGGGGTTCGAAATCCGCAATCGAATTTCGGATCTTTTGGTAGCTGTTTAGAATCCCTTTTGTGCGAATGAGATCTCCGTTCTTAATATCGGGATCAATTAAAATGGGTATTACTTCATAACTGCTTTTGAACCGCATGCCTGCTCCCAGCAGCAGCGTTAGTGCTTTGATCACTCTGGAACCGGTTCCTCCAATTCCAAATACATACAGCCGACTCATTGTGACTCCTTAAGTTGTCTGAATTGCTCGTTTATGGTGGATTGTCGACTACCGAAAAGGCGCTTTGAAATGGCAAACATCCGGTCGTTAGTCGAGGGGCATGGTTAAAACGGTACTTTGCGACAATTGGTGCTCCAATTTTTCAACAATATGGAGAGGATAAAGAAAAGGGGAAAGGAAAGAACAAAGCTTTCGGCACCCATGATGAGAAAAAACTTCCAAGCTCCTTCTAGGCTTATGGGATTTATGATTTGATATGCGTGGCCAGCGGTAAACGAGCCCGAAAGCAATGCGTTGACAAGTAGGCAGAAGAGCCAGTTTCCCAGCCCGTTTAGATTGGGGCTATCAATCAGGTAATAATATGTCAAACAAATGAGAGCAGGCACTACAATCAATATGATGCCCAAAAGTACGTACCCTTGGGCCTGATAGAACTGGTTGGAAAACTCCGTATCGAAATATCCCAGCTCGTAGATTTTCGCAATAATTGCATTCATCCTCTACCTCCGTATGGAAATTGACAGAGAAAAAAAAGGTTTGGGTTGCTGCCGTTGGTGATTCCATGACTTGGCTTGGTAGGCTTCAAAGACTGCCCCTACGATATTTTGAATCTTCCAGGTTTTGCGCAGCTCTTCTCTATCGTAATTCGAGATGCTGTTGTCATTTTCCGAACTAAACCTAGCTACCCATTTTGGCAGTCCCGCCCTTCTCTTTAGGGCAATGTCGAGTACTTCCTCGGAAACGTAATCTGTAACGGAGGAGATCACGATCTTGTGGGTATAGGTCCCCTTTTGGAGCAACTTTCGATCTCTTCTATCTACGACGGTCTCCAGTTGGGATCTATCGATGGCATGAACAGATTCGATCCGATAGTCCTGGCTGGAGACATCATAGTTTGCGGCATCGGCAATATAGCGGCTGTCAAGGTAGCTGAAACTGCTTAAGTCGACGGCCATGGAAAAGGCGATCCTGTTTGTTCCTTTGTCGGCTTCAACGTCTTTTATCCCATAGTAAACTGTCTCGCCATCCCTCTCCCGTCCGATGTCTCGATCAATCCTGAATCGACCGGCCGCATCGGTATAGGGTAGGATTCGATACCGGATCTCGTCCTGTACTTTGCCGTAGAGAAAGAGCTTGTACACGGGAACTTCTTTATTCTTATCGGTCATCTTGTTGATAGCCGTCTTTAGGCCGTACAACGAAGTCGGTTTCCCCATGATCCAGAGATAGAACGGTCTTCTCTTCTTCTCCAACTGCCTGGTTTTTTTATCCGCATGGTAGTTAGCGGGATAATAGACACCGTTGAATTCCGATTCGAGCCGCAATACCAATGTTGCGATATTGGATTTTTCGATCTCCTTGGCAAAAGTCATCTTTAACTTTTCGCTCTGTGCGTTTATGAAATCTTCGGAGGGCTTTTTGGTGCGTGGGGCGAAGATGAAATCGGAAACCAAAATGCTGATTGTGTTCTCGTCTTTTTTCTGTTCGTTAAATACATGACCGACGATATCACTCAAGTTTGTGTAACCTCTTCCTGCTTCTTTAAAAATTTTCTGATCCAATCCGGAGAAAAATCTTGCCAAGTTTTCTTCGAATTCGTCGGATCCTGGATCGATACCCTCTATTTTTTTCACCCTTTCCGATACAAAATATAGCTCAATATTCTTGTACCCCTTTCCGATGGCTACATTTGAAATCAAGCTGAAAATGGATTTTTCAAATTGTGTTTCACCACTGACATACCCATCCATACTGGAGGAATTTTCAAGATATATTTTGTAAACAGGAAGGAATTGTTTTACTAATGAATCGACTGCCTTTTCGTCGATTTGGAAACTCGATATCGTTTTACCTCCCTGTTTTTGATCCAATTTCCGCACAAAATCGGAGTAGCACTTTGGAGTTTCGCTTTCTGGAGATTGTGCCGCATTCGAATGCTGATTCATTGTATTTAAAACGGTTCTTAATACGCTGAAATGAAGATATCCATATCGGTCGTTTATTCTTTTTTTTAGTAAAATTTCCTTCTCCCGGCAATTGGTGTCTCTTTGGCCGTTGTTGCCGCTGAAAACCGCCCAGGCAACGATCAGCAGCAATAAGGCACCCATTAAGACGAATAGTGCAGTTTTATGTCTGGATAAGTCCATAGTCCTTTAATGATACGTTGGATCACGGTCTATCATAATTCTTCCGGCAGCTCCTTTTCGGACATCAGTGGAGAAACCGGGGGTAAAGATCCGAATCCTGTCAATAGGAATGTGTCGCATGAGATTTTTTAGTGTTACGCTACTGCTTTTCCCAACTTCGTGCAACATTTATCTCGTTTGTTTTTAACTGACCATAATTTTTATAACTATTGCAATCGATATCGTTTAAAAATCCGTAACGTTCTTGAACTGCAATCGAAATATCGTCCATTTGAATAAAAAGCTGTTCACTACAGCCGGTAGTGGTCCATCAGTCGGTTGGTCAGTAGCAAAAAGGAGAGGAACTTCTTTTCGTAGTCGACCCTGGCGGCTATCTCGTTCTTCTGCGCATCCAACAGGTCCTGGCGTACCTGGGAGACGCGAAAGCTCGTGCTCTTTCCCGCCTTGAACTTTTCGGTCTCCTTCTCCAGCAGGTCCTGCGCCAGCGATGTGCTGATCTCCCCCAGCTTAATGCCCTCTTCCGCCAGTTTCAAATCGCGAAGCACGGCCTGAAGTTCGATATGCAGTTCCGTCTTGCGGTTTCTGATGTCGACATCGATTTTCGCACGGTCCAACACGGCCTTGCTGATTTTTTGGGGAGTCACGGCATCGAACAGCGGCATCTTCCATGTCAGTTTGATCGAATAGCCGTTCGTTTCCGTTTTGGAGGTTTCCTCCAGCGATTCGTCGACGCTTTCTCCGTAGCCCTTCAAACGATAGGCGAGGCTGAGATCGAGATCCGGCTTGTCGCCGTCGAGAGCGGATTTTTGTTCGAGTCCGTTTAGTTGCAGCAGGGTATCCAGCCGTTTCAGGTCGTCGTCCGTTTCGACAATATGCTGCAGCAGTTCGGCGAATTCCCTCTCCACCTTTTTGATTTTCAGCTCCTCCGTCGGCAGGTATCCCATCGGCAGCTCCTCCAGATTCAAAACCGCACGGATCTGATCTTCGATCTGCCTCTTTCTTGTCTGCACCTGTAGGAGGTCCTGGCGCGTGCGGGCCAACTGGCTTTCGCTCTGCTTGACTTCGACGATATCCAGCACCCCCAGTTCGAACCGTATCCGGTTGTCTTCCAAAAACTGTTTGGACAGCTCCACGTTGCTTTTCAGAGTCTCGACAGTTTTCAATACCTCCACCAAATCCCAATAGATCGTGGCCAGGTTGCCGAGCATATTCCGGGTGCTTTTTCTGCCGGAAATTTCGGTCTGTTCCAGGCCGATTTCGGCACGAAAGTCGTCCAGCCGATTGATGTCGCCCCAGCCTTGGAAGAGCGGGACGTCGAAGGTGGCCGATATCGTGCTCGAATTCAGGGTGTCGCCGACGTCGGTCCAGCTGCCGAGCGCTCCGCCGCTCTCCTTTTGAGCGGCGGAGCGGATCTTTTTGGCGGCCTCTTCGATGCTAATCCCGTAGGCGATGCCGCTGTCCGTCTGTTTTTTGAAGGAGATGTCCACCGACCTCGTATTCACGTCCGCATACTTGAGGAAATCCTCGCTTTCCTGGCTGCCGTTTACGCTCTTGTCGACTGCGACCGAGTTGGTCAAAGTCGGGTTGTTGCTTCTGCGGGCGGCGTACAGACTCTCTTCGGCGATCTGCCGATCGAGCGCTATCGTCTCCATGGGAGTGGCCCGCTCCAGTCCCAACTGAAGCAAATCCCTCATACTGACCTCGATTACCCGTTCGTTGTCGACGGTTCCGATGCGGAATCGCTTCAGTAGGGCAGGGTCGATCGAGCTTTCGGCCAGGACGACGCAGGAGAAGGCGACTGCCAGCCATACGCTGCTCGGCAGGATTCGGAGGAATCTGTCTCTAGGGCGGCGAGGGTGCGTCATAATGGGGAACCGAATGGGTTGCGGCGAACGATTCACATCCTCCCCAATCCTGCATCCTTGCAAAATCGGGCGCGGAAAAGGCGCCGGTCGGACGACCGGATTCCGCAGGAGAACTGCGGGCAGCGGGTCAGTCTATCAGGGATTTGGCCAATTTGCTGGCGGAGCCGGCATCCGGTGCATATCCGTCGGCACCGATTTCATCGGCAAACTCCTGATTGACGGGCGCTCCGCCGACCAAAATTTTGACCTTTCCCTTCAAACCCTTTTCTTCGATCAGGTTGATCGTGCGTTTCATCATTTCCATGGTGGTCGTCAGCAGGGCGGATAGCGCGATGAAGTTGGCATCGTTGGCGATAACGGATTCCACGTACTTTTCGGGAGAGACGTCGACACCCAGATCGATCACCTCGAAGCCGGCACTCTCGAACATCATCGCCACAAGGTTTTTGCCGATATCGTGCAGGTCGCCTTGAACGGTTCCGATGACAATCTTGCCGGCGGCAGCAATGTCCCCCTCGCCCAGCAACGGCTTCAGAATCTCCACCGCACCCGACATGGCCTGAGCCGACATGAGAACTTCGGGAATGAACATTTCGCCGGTTTCCATTCTTTCGCCGACGATATCCATGCCGGGGATCAACGCTCCGTCCAAAATCTCCTTGGCCGGTATGTCGGCATCCAACGCCGATTTGACTTGGGCGTTCAGCAAATCCGCCTCGCCGGATAGCAATGTTTCCGTGACTGTCTTCAATTCCATGTTGTTCTCCGTAAATTTGGCGATATGCAGCTCAAAAGCCCGACCGCAACGCCGGGCGAACCGAATGCCACCCGGTCTCTCCGCTGTCTTGCGAAAGCCGACTTCGAGTGGCGGAACTCCTTTGGGAAAGGAGCGGACCTGCCGCGCTTGACTGTTTGAACTGGTTTTAACCAGTTCTCCAAGCAAATTCAAACGTTTTCCCATAAAAAACCGAAGTGGCGACGAATTGCGCATCCGGCTCGCATGTGCAATTCCGCAAATATTGCAGGGGCATTCTCCCTAGCGGCGGAACTTGCGTTATACCGTATGCCATTCTATCATGCCTGCAGCAGTCCAACGAGTCTGCAAATCCGCCGAATGGCGGAAACAATCGAAAGCTCGAGGAGCATATTGATCGGAAAATCTCATAGGGAAAAGATGAAACGCTCGTATAACGGCAGGATACTGCATGTAAATCTGACCTCCGGGGAGTTGAACGTCGAAACGCCGGGAGAGAGCTTCTACAGAAAATATGTCGGCGGCAGTGCTATGGGACTCGCCTACCTGCTGAAAGAGATGCCCGCCGGGGCCGACGCATTGGGTGCCGACAACGTCTCGGCGGTGATGGCGAGCGTGCTGACGGGGGTGCCGATTTCCGGCCAGAGCCGCTTGACCGTGACCGCGAAGTCTCCCTTGACGGGTTGTATCGGGGATTCGCAGTGTGGCGGTTTCTTCCCGGCGAAACTCAAAGGCGCCGGTTTCGATGGGATCGTAATCAAAGGCAGGGCGGACCGACCCGCGTACCTCTCGATCGGCGAGGGCGAGGCGGAATTGAGGGACGCGTCGCATCTGTGGGGCAGAACCACGGAGGAGGTAGAGGAAACGATCAAGAGAGAATTGGAGGAGAAAAGGACGGAAATTCTTCAAATCGGACCGGCCGGAGAAAGGAGCGTGCGTTTTGCGGCGATTCTGGGACGGTCGCGCCATGCCAACGGCCGCACGGGAATGGGCGCTGTCTGGGGTGCCAAAAATCTGAAGGCCATTGCGGCACGGGGCAGGGCAAAACCGCATGTCGCGGACCGGCAGAGGCTCAAGGAGCTTGCCAGATGGGGCGCAAGGAACTTTCCCTCGTCCAATGTCTCCTCGTTGGGAACCAACGGCACGGCCGAAACGATAGGTGCGAACAACGCCTGGGGAGGGCTTCCCGCCTACAATTTCAACAGCGGGGTATTCGAAGGTTGGAAAAGGATCGACGGCCCTACCCTTTATGAAGGATTGCTGAAAGGCGCAGCGAAAAAGAGACAGGATCGGGAAGGAAGAGGAACCTGCTACGGCTGCGTCGTCCGATGCAAGCGGGTAGTCGAGATCGCCGACGGACCGTTTCGGGTCGATCCGGTCTTCGGCGGCCCCGAATACGAAACCATAGCGACCTTCGGCAGCTACTGCGGCATAGACGATTTGGCCGCCATCTGCAGGGCCAACGCCCTTTGCAACCGGCAGGGCATGGATACAATATCTTGCGGCGCGACGATATCCTGGGCGATGGAGGCTTTCGAGGAGGGCAAATTGACGCTGGAGGATACCGGGGGTATCGATCTCCGCTACGGCAATGCTGCGGCAATGGTCGAGATGGTATCCCTGATTGCCGCAAGGGAGGGATTCGGAGACGTTCTGGCGGAGGGGTCGTTCAGGGCCGCAAGGAGGATCGGAAGGGGAACGGACCGATATCTGATCTGCTGCAAAAGGCAGGAGATGCCCGCGCACATGCCGCAGGTGAAGCCGAGTCTTTCCGTGATCTACGCCGCCAACCCGTTCGGAGCCGACCATCAGTCGAGCGAACACGATCCGGCATACGCGGCCTATGCGGAGAGAATGGCGCAGATCGGACTGACGAAACCGCAGAAAGAGCCCGTTTTGAACGACGAAATTGTCGCCTTCTGCCAAAAGACGCAGCATATATACAGCTTTATGGACAGCGCCAACGTCTGCCATTTTGTCTACGGCCCCGCATGGCAGCTATATGATGTCGAAAAGCTCCTGGAGATTCTGCGCGCCGTAACCGGCTGGGATATGACGATGGAGGAACTGATGCGGATCGGCGAACGTCGCCTGAATATGCTGCGGGCATTCAACGCGAGGGAGGGAATCGGTCGCGACCGGGACACGCTGCCGGAAAAAATGTTCGCCAAAGGTCTTGCGGGGGGCGTAAGCGACGGTTTCAAAGTGGATGCCGACGCGTGGAGGGCTTCGATGGACCGTTACTACAGGCTGTGCGGCTGGGACAGGGAGACGGGATATCCCAGTCGGGCCAAACTCGACGAACTGGATATCGGCTGGGTCTCGGAGGGGTTTCCGCCGTAGCGGGGCGAGTGTAGCGTCTCAGCTTCGGTAGACTCCCTTTTTGCGTCGCTTTTCCGCCCTGTCGGAAATGCGCGTATCTTCGTAGCAGTCGAGACCCAACCTGCCGATTTGAGTCTTGATGGTGTCGATATGGGGGCAGGGGGGGCCATGGTAGTTCGCTTTGGTGATACAGGTGGATAGCTGTACGGCAATTTTTTTCCTGTCGATTTTTTCCCTTCTTCTCAGCATCCTGACAAGATCGTTCAGCTTCCGCAGGATCGCCCTGCCGCAGCAACCGCCGCAATCCAAATAGATCGTGCGGTACTGCCGCTCCTTCGGATAGATTTTGAAACCGCCGGAACGCTCCGTGTAGGATTTTTCGCAAAAGTATCCGGAGCATCTCTGCTTGACGATATGGCACTGCACAACCGCAATGTAGCTCTTGTTTTTCATAGTTTCCTTCGGTTCTCGATCCAGTTTCGATAGTCCGCCACGGAGGCCGGTTCCAGCCCGCACTCTTCGACGACGGGCAGCAGATTTCGCACCGACCTGCCGGAGTTCTCGATATCCCGCTCCCTTTGCGCCACGCCGGCCAGCCCCTTTCCGGGGGGTACGATCGATGTCACCACATTGGCACCGGCATCGAGTCTGGCCTTTAGTCCGGCCAGACCCTTCACATCCAGGGAGGCCGGGATCAGTCGGTCGGGAAATATCAGACGCAAAACGGCAATGTCAATCAGTTCCTGCCGGTCGTCGGGCGGAGTTTCGTTTCCCATCGGCGTACCCTTTTGAGGGACGAAGGTCATCACCCGGACCTGATCCGCACCCAGAACTTTGATCCTGTCGAGCGATGTCAAGATGTCTCCGACACTTTCTCCCACGCCGCGCAGCAGTCCCTCTTCGACGAACAGCCCGCTGTTTTTGGCCAGAATCTTTTTTTGCAGACGCCGATCGTAGTCCTGACCGATCCTCAATGTTTTGAAAAGGGCGCGGTTGTGCGTTTCCTGATAGCAGGCAAACCAGTCGGCGCCATGCTGTCGGAGTCGGACGATGGTATCGTCCGGGGCGGCTCCCGGAGAGACCATAATGGGCAGTCCCGTCGCTCCTTTGACCTTTTGGACAAGCTCCAGAATTCGCCCGAAGCCGGCTCCGTTTTGTTTAAAAAGGAGCGGGTCCTCTCCTGCGGTAAGGTCCAGCAGGTGAACGCCCGATTCCGCCAGTTTCGTTGCGCATTCGACGATCTCCGGCATCTCCTTGCGGTAGCGCGATCGGGATCCGGAGGATCTGCGATAGCCGCAAAAGCGGCAGTCGTTGCGGCAGTATGTGCTAAAATTGAGGAATCCGTAGAGGAACACTTTGGATCCGAAGTGCCGACTGCGAATTTCCCGTGCCGTCCGGTGGAGAGATGTTATGTCCCGCTGCCGCTTTAGCCTCAGCAGGCAGGCTGCCTGATCGTGCGACAGGGTCTTTCCGTCGGCCGCATCCCTTAGGATCCGATTCAGTTTTTTCGGCGGGAATTTCTCCTTCATGGCACTCTTTCGAATCGGGAGAAACGGACTTGGCGGCAGGAACGGCAAGCGCCGTTTTTATGCAAGTAGCTGCTTCAGTTTGCCGACGCCGTCTTGAGCATCTTCGGCATACGCGTCGGCGCCGATTCTGGCCGCCCAGCGCGGAGTGACGGGAGCGCCGCCGACCATGGTTTTGATCTTCCCTTTGAGTCCGGCCGACTTTAGGGCCTCCTCCAGATTCTGCTGCTGCTTCATGGTGGTCGTCAGCAGGGCGCTGGTTCCGATCACTTCCGCTTTCGCCTTTACCGCCTCTTCGATCATGCTGTCCACGTCGACATCGCGTCCGAGATCGAGGACGGAGAAACCGTTGGCTCTCATCAGGGAGACCACGATGCATTTTCCGATATCGTGCACGTCGCCCTTCACCGTCGCCAGGACGACCGTACCGGCGGATTCCCTGACGTTCGCGCTCCCCTCCAGTGCGCCGTTGACGATTTCCGTCGCCGCCAGCATGGCGTCGGCCGCCAAAATCAACTCCGGCAGAAACAGCTGTCCGCGCCCGAACTGGTCTCCCACCTCGCCGATTGCGGGAATAAACGCATTGTTCATGATATCCAGCGGATCCCCGCCCTCTTCGATAAACCTTCTGGCGATCTCTTCGACTTTGGTTTTGTCTTGAGCGATCAGATGCTCCCTTGCCTCCCTATAGATCGGATTGTCACTCATGCGCTTCCTCCAAGAGGTTCTTTCCCTGTTTTTTGGGTTCGGGTTTTCTACAGTTCGAACTGACCTTTGCGGTGGGCCCTCAGATACTTCATGCAAAATCCGTCTCTACCCGCCAGAGTTTCGGCTGCAATCAGATTTGCCATCATGCGGCCGTCCAGCGGATTGACGATCAGCCCGTCCAGCCCGTTGGCGATCGCCATGATGGCGAACGCCTGATTCAGATGCTTTCTGTTGGGCAATCCGAAGGAGATGTTGGAAAGTCCGCACATCGTATGGACGCCGGGAAATTCCTCCACGATCGCCCTGACGGAGTTGAGAAATTCGATCCCGAACTGCTGATTGGTCGAAACCGGTTGAACGAGGGGGTCCACATAGATGTTCCCGATGGGGATATTCCTTTTTACCATACCGTTGATCAGCGCTTCGGCAATTTTGAGACGCTGCCGGGCGGTTTCCGGCATTCCTTCGTCGCTCATGCAGAGTGCCACGATCTTCACGTCGGTTCCCGCAACGATCGGCACCAGAGCCTCGAAGCGCTCCTTCTCCAGGGAGATGGAGTTTAGCATTGGCGGCACCTCTCCTCCATGAACCTCCATTGCCGCCCGAATCGCCTCCGCACTGGGGCTGTCGATACTGCACGGCGCCCGTACCGCCTGCTGGACCGTCGTCACCAGCCATTTCAGATATTCCGGCTCCTCCTCCACAAAGACTCCGGCATTGACGTCTATATAGTCCGCTCCCGCCTCGAACTGGTCTACGGCAATTTTCCCGATGGCGTCCGCATCCTTCCTGCGAATGGCTTCGCCCATCTTTTTCCGGCTGGCATTGATCAGCTCTCCCACTACGATCATTCCGATTTCTCCCATTTTGACGGTCTTACGAATGTCTCTCGGCTGTATCCTTTCGAATGGCACAGGATGGTCTTTCCCCGGATCGTCTGTCAACCGTTTCCCGAGATTTCGCCAGCGGACAACAGGCGACATGCCGTCACCCGATTGCAATTTAAAATTGCCATAAATAAAATTTTGGGCTAAGCAGAAATACAATTTGGTCGTGCCGTAATATGGAGCCGCACGGAGGCTGCCCCGAAGTCCGGCCGCGTTTTGTTTATCATCCTGTTCCCATTTCGAGGGAATTCCCCTATGGCTTTCCAGTTTTCCAGCGTGCTGGTTTTTTTCCTGATCGGATTCGGATTCGTGTTCGTCACGCTGACCATCGGCAGATTGATTCGACCCGACAATCCCGACCCCGCAAAAAGCTCCGTCTACGAATGCGGCGAGGTGCCCATCGGCGGCGGCGTCAGGCAGTTCAACATGCGATTCTACCTGGTGACGTTCGTTTTCGTTATTTTCGACGTGGAGATTGCGGTGATGTATCCCGTGACCACGGTATTCAGGGAATTGCTGCAAAGCGGTTGGGGAGTTCTGGCTTTCGCCGAAATTGCGATTTTTGTTTCGATCCTGCTGGTCGGGTTCGTTTATGCCTGGTCGCAGGGAGGTCTGGACTGGGTAAGAGAATCGGCGGAGCGGCGATGAAATCCCTAGTGCACCGGATCGGATCGGACGGTGTGTTGCTGTCTACCGTCGACACTCTCTTGAACAGAGCGAGGGCCAACTCTCTCTTTTACATGACGTTCGGTTTGGCATGCTGCGGGATCGAGATGATGCAAACCGGCGGTCCGCGTGGAGACCTGGATCGCTTCGGGGCGATACCGCGCGCTACGCCCCGCCAGTCGGATCTGATGCTGGTGGCCGGCACGGTGACGCTGAAGATGGCCAGCCGCGTCAAAAAGCTCTACGACCAAATGCCGGAGCCGAAGTATGTCATCTCCATGGGAAGCTGTTCAAACAGCGGAGGACTGTTTCAAAAAGGATATTCCGTGCTCAGAGGAGTCGACCGCGTCATTCCGGTGGATGTGTATCTTCCCGGCTGCTCCCCGCGTCCCGAAGCGCTGATCTCCGCACTGATCGACATTCAGAAGAAAATCAAAAGCGAAAAATACCTCCGCAAAAAATAGGGAAACTCTGGTTTTCGCACTTAAGGAGTATCGTGGACACGACAGATATTTTCGCCCTCATTCGACAGAACGTGCAGGCGGAGGTCGTTTTGCTGGAGGAGGGTCCCGAACCTAGCGTGCGAATCCCCCCCGACGCCGTTTTTCCCGTTTTGCAGTACGTAAGGAGTGCACCGGAACTGGATTTCAACACGTTGATGAACCAGACGGCCGTCCACGAAACCGGGCAGATGCGGCTGTTTTGGCATCTGTTCTCCTACTCGCGGAAACATCGGCTGACGGTGGAGTCGGCAGTTCCCCTGGAGCGGCCGCAGGTGTGCAGCGTCGCAACGCTGTGGAAAGCGGCCGACTGGCTGGAAAGGGAGACGTTCGATCTGTTCGGAGTGGAATTCGTCGGCCATCCCGATTTGAGAAGAATCATGCTGCCGGAGGACTGGGAGGGCTACCCCCTGCGCAAGGACTATGTCGCCCCCAATGGCTACGGCGATATCGACAACTCGCCGTCCGAACTGGACAGACGCTTTATGCCGACGGAGAAATAGAATATGTCCGCTGTTTTGAAGACGGAGTATATCACCATCAACATGGGGCCGCAGCACCCTTCCACCCATGGAGTGATCCGCTTCGAAATCAAGACCGACGGCGAAATCATCCACGAATGCGATCCGGACGTGGGATATCTGCACCGAAGCAT
>CAZLTI010000078.1:0-12479 GCA_964562335.1 uncultured Pseudomonadota bacterium
TTTTGAAAAAATATTCTTTTAAAACGTTATTTTTATGCTATAAAATATGATTTTAAATTTAGTGTCAGGGAGATGAAAGTCTCGTCGTGAATTTTGGCCAGATAGACTCCCGCCTCTGCGGGAGTGACGGGGGCTAGATTCCCGCCTGTGCGGGAGTGACGGGGGCTAGATTCCCGCCTGTGCGGGAGTGACATTGATTAACCGGATTTTCTCCGGCGCGAATGCAAAAGACTCCCGCCTCTGCGGGAGTGACGGGGGCTAGATTCCTGTTCTTTGCTCAAAGTATCGCAAATTCAGTGCGGGAATGACATTTGGACTTTGCACTGACGGACGATATGAACCAATAGATTCCCGCCGGCACGGGAACGACCGTCGTTACGGAAACATCGACAATCGGCTTGTCACAACGTTTCGGGTATTCTATCGTCGACCGACCGTATCGAGCCTCGAAACGAAACGGCGACAGCCGTTCGAGAGATCGGCGTTCCGCATGCGGAACATCTGCCCCGATCCCCACCCGTGAAACTACAATGGAAACGATATCCGGCAACTCCAACTGCCGCTCCTTCGGTCTGCTGACGGACATGTATCAGCTTTCGATGGCGTACGGATACTGGAAAGCGGGCATGGAAGAGAGAGAGAGCGTCTTTCATATGTTTTATCGCACCGTCCCTTTTCAAGGCAGGTTTTGTGTCGTTTGCGGTCTGGCCGATTTGATCCGGTTCGTCGAAGGTTTCCGTTTCGACTCGTCAGATATCGACTACTTGGCATCCCTGACGGGCACGGACGAAAGGCCCCTTTTTGACGACGAGTTTCTTCAGTATCTCGAAAAGCTAAAGATCGTCTGCTCCATCGACGCGATGCCGGAAGGAACGCCCGTATTTCCTTTCGAGCCGATTTTGCGCGTCCGGGGACCGATTGCGCAATGCCAGCTGCTGGAGTCGGCTATCCTCAACATCGTCAATTTTCAAACCCTGATAGCAACGAAAGCGGTGCGAATCTGCCATGCCGCCCAAGGGGATACGGTGCTGGAGTTCGGACTCAGAAGAGCGCAGGGCATAGACGGCGCCCTAAGCGCCAGTCGGGCGGCCTACGTCGGAGGGTGCGGCGGCACATCGAATGTGCTGGCGGGCAAGCTGTTCGGGCTGCCCGTCCGGGGTACGATGGCGCACAGCTGGATCATGGCTTTCGAAAGCGAGATCGAAGCATTCGCCACCTATGCCGATATCATGCCCAACAACTGCATGCTGCTGGTCGACACCTACTCCACCTTGGAGGGAGTCAAAAACGCCGTCAAAATCGGCAAAAGACTGCGAAAGAAGGGATACGAACTGCGCGGCATTCGTCTGGATTCGGGAGACCTGGCCTATTTGAGCATCGAGGCGCGCAAAATACTGAACGACAACGGTTTCCACAATACGCAGATCGTCGTCAGCAACGAGCTGGACGAAGCCATTATCCAGAGCCTCAAGATACAAAAGGCAAAAATCGACGTTTGGGGAGTCGGAACGAAACTGATCACCTCTTTCGATCAGCCGGCACTGGACGGCGTCTACAAATTGTCGGCAATTAAAAATCCGGACGGCAAATGGGCATACAGAATAAAAATATCCGAACAGACCATTAAGGTAACGACTCCAGGAATTCTTCAAGTTAGAAGATACGCCACACAAAAGCGCTACCTTGCAGATCTGATTTACGATATCGACACAAATATCGCGGACGGGTGCAAAATGGTGGATCCGTTCGACATAACGCATCAGAAGGTATTTACGGGAAAAGAGCCCTATGCGGATCTACTGGTTCCGGTTTTTCGGGAGGGGCGCAAAATCTACGACAGTCCCTCCCTGGAGAAAATAAGAGAAAAAACGCAGACCGAACTCAAGCGGTTGCATCCGACGATTCGGCGCCTGGTGAATCCGCATCGGTATCCGGTAGGCGAGGAGGAGTCGTTGTTCAACCAGAAGATGAAACTGACCATCCAAGCCCGTCGGAAGGGGTAGCCAACAACTATTCGGAGACACCGATGAAAGCTCTTCTTTTGGTCGATATCCAGAACGACTTTTCGCCTACCGGATCGCTGCCGGTAAAGGAGGGAGACAGGATCATACCCTTCGCAAACGAGATGCAAAAGAGGTTCGACCTCGTGGTGGCTTCGCAGGATTGGCATCCGGCCGATCACGGCAGTTTTGCCGACAACCACAACCTCGAACCCGGCCAGATCGTCGACTTAAACGGCATCGACCAAATTCTGTGGCCCGTCCACTGCGTTCAAGATACCTTCGGCGCCGAATTTATCAAGGGTTTGGACACCGGCGGAATCGCAAGAGTTTTTCGCAAGGGCAGCAACCCAAAAATCGACAGCTACAGCGCCTTTTTCGACAACGATCACCGCTCTTCGACGGGTTTGAGCGAGTATCTGAAGGAGAGGGGCGTCGAACAGCTCTACATTGTGGGTCTCGCTACCGACTATTGCGTCAAATTTACCGCTTTGGATTCGGTTCGCCAAGGTTTCGATACGAATGTTGTCCTGGAGGGATGCCGTGGAGTGGAGCTGAATCCGGGGGATGTCGACAGGGCAGTAGCCGAAATGAAATCGTCGGGAGTCCGATTTTCCGCGGAATAGTCGCCCGCCGAGGTTGCAACCGGACGGCGGAGTCGCCTTTATCTCTATCTACAGCCCTATGTTTTTCTATCCTGTCGTCATACTTTTTTTGGTCGGCCTGGACCAATGGATTAAACACTGGGTGCGAGCCAATCTGACCTCCTCATCCTATATCGAAATTATTCCCAATTTCATCCATCTCACCTATCAGGAAAACAGGGGAGTTTCCTTCAGTTTTCTATCCGATCTGCCGGATTGGATACGTGCTCCCTTACTTGCGGCGGTTTCCGCAGTCGTGATCGTCTTTCTCGCTCTCTATGTCTACAAGAGGTGGTTGCAGCTGAATCGGGTTGAAAAGTGGGGATTTGCACTCATTTTGGCGGGAGCCTTGGGAAATTTGTGCGATCGTGTTTTTCGCAAGCAGGTAACGGACTATATGCATTTTCATTTTTACGAAACCGGGTTCTTTGTCAACAACCTGGCCGACGACCTGATCAGCGTAGGTTTCCTGCTGGTGCTGACCGCCGGATTTCTGCCGAAAGGAAAAAGCTGAAACTCCCTGAAATCGTTATGGCCAAAAAGAGGAAAAGGCTGCTTTGCACGAGAGATTTCGTCGAACTGCTGAAGGACGAAAACGAATTGTGGGTATTGGAGGAACCCGTCGAACCCGATTTGGAACTGGCGCAGATTCAGCGGGAGGTGTGCCGCGGAAAAGGTCCCGCCGTTCTTTTTACCAATGTGAAGGGAAGCAGGTTCCCGGTCGCCACAAATCTCTACGGTTCGGAAAGGAGGCTGGAACTGGCATTTGGCAGAGAGCCCCACGATTTTGTGCTACAGTTGGCCGAAACTGTCGCGAATCTAATGCCGCCCGACGCAAGAAAGCTCTGGAATGCCCGCCGTCTGCTGCGCAAAGGGTTGCGGATCGGCACGAAAAAAAGAAAAACCGGACCGGTTTTGGCAAACCGCATCTCCCCTCCCGACGTGACCCTACTGCCGCAAATCAGAGGATGGCCAGAAGACGGCGGCGCCTTCGTTACGCTACCGCTAGTATATACCGAAAGCCCCGTCACCGGAAAAAGCAACCTGGGAATGTACCGCATACAACTTTTCGACCGCAACCGTGTCGGTATGCACATCCAGATACACCGGGGAGGCGGATTTCACTACTTCGAAGCGGAACGGCAGAACATGTCTCTACCGGCCAGAATCTTCGTCGGAGGTCCTCCGGCATTGACTCTTGCCGCCATTGCGCCGCTGCCGGAAGATGTGCCGGAGCTGCTGTTCGCCTCTTTGCTGATGGGAGAGAAAGTGGCGGTGGCAAGACCGGACGATCTGGGAATCGGGCTCGTGCTGGAATCCGACTTTTCCCTGCAGGGCAGAATTCCGCCCGGACTGAGGAGGCCGGAGGGACCATTCGGCGATCACTACGGCTACTACTCCCTTTGCCACGACTATCCGTTCTTGGAGGTGGAATCGATCTACCACCGCAACAACGCCGTATATCCGGCAACGATTGTGGGGAGACCGCCGCAGGAGGACCACTATATCGCCGAATATCTGCAGGAGATACTGGCGCCGCTGTTTCCTCTTGTGATGCCCAACGTAAAACAGGTATGGGCCTACGAGGAATCCGGCGTTCACTCGCTGGCGGGAGCCGTCGTCAAAAGCCGGTATCGCAGGGAGGCCTTTACGGCCGCTCTGCGCATTCTCAGCGAAGGCCATCTTTCCATGACCAAATTTTTGCTCGCCACCGACCAGGATTGCGATATCAGGGACTTCCGCGCCCTGTTGACGACAGTGCTGGAGCGCGCCGACCTGCGCACCGACCTGTACGTTCTGTCCAACACCTCGCAGGATACGCTCGACTACACCGGCCCTAGGGTAAACGAAGGCAGCAAAGCGATCCTTCTGGGGGTCGGCGACAAAAAAAGAGATCTGAAAACCTCCTGGAACGGCAACTTTAAAAACTGCGGATTCTCTTCGGCCACGCTTTTTTGCCCCGGAGTGCTTTGCGTCAAGGGAGACCCCTATCGGCTGAAGCCGGATCTTGCGCAGGAGTTGGTGCGCGAACCTACGATTCAACGGTTTGCCTTGGTATTTCTGCTAGACGATCCTCACGCGGCCGCCGGATCGGCAGAGGATTTTATTTGGCATGCGTTTACGCGCTTCGAGCCGGCGGCGGACATCTACGGCAACCGTCAAGTAGAGCGGTTTCATCTGGGGATTCGGGGTCCGGCCGTTTTCGATTGCCGCATGAAACCCTGGTACCCGAAAGTGCTGGAGGAGGACCCCGACGTAGCCAAAAAGGTTGAGGAGAAATGGGGAAAAACCATCGACTCGATTTGCCAACCCTGACGAAGCGACAATTTTCGAGAGTCACGCCAGCCGTCCGAGAGCCTTCCCCTTTTTTGAGGCGACGATTTTCACCGGTCTTATGCAGTTTCGCAGAGGGGCCACGCTTTCCGCCGATACGCGGATATAGTTCTCCGTGTATCCGCTCCAAATATCTCCCCTGTTTTTTCCCTCGAACAGAACTTCCAGCGTTTTTCCCACAAACCTGTCGACAAACGCGGCCTTTTTCCGTTCGCTCAGCCTTCTCAAAAGGGCGGCCCTGCGAGAAATCGTATCGCTACGTATCCTGTTTTCCATCCCGGCGCTTACGGTGCCTCTCCTTTCCGCATAGGGGAACACGTGGAAATAGTGGATCGGCAGGCACCGCAGAAGGCGGACCGTTTCATCGAACCTCTCTTCCGTCTCTCCGGGAAATCCGACAATGACATCGCTACCGATGCATATTTCGGGAACCCGGCGCTTGGCCTCCCTCACGTAGTCGGCATATTCCGCAGCAGTGTATCGGCGGCGCATGGCTCTCAGCACATCGTCGCTACCCGATTGCAGGGGAAGATGGAGGTGGGGAACCAATTTGCTCCGCTCGCTGCGCATCGGGGTGAAAATTTCGGTTCCCACGGTAGTCGGTTCTATGGAGCTGATCCGCACCCGCCGAATTCCCTCTATACCGTCGAAAAGATCCGTCAGTTCGACGATACCGATACCGTCCATCCGGTAGGTGCCTACATTGACGCCCGTAAGCACGATTTCCTTGATACCGGCATCTCCCAGTGCCTTCGCCTCCTGCCGAATGGCGTCGATCCTTCGGGAACGCGACCTGCCCCTAGCAGAGGGGATAATGCAGAACGAACAGCCGAAGCTACAGCCGTCCTGGATCTTCAGATTGGCTCGGGTGGAACCCGGATAATGTCCGACGGCATCGAAGGGAAAAGGGTCTTGGGAAAGGTCGCCGACTTCGACGATCGGCTCCGATGAACTCCTCGCCCTTTCCGCATAGTGGCCAATTCGAAATTTTTCCCGATTTCCCAGAACGATATCCACGCCGCCCATTTTCCCGATCCGTTCGCTTTCCAGCTGCGAGAAGCACCCTACCACGGCAACGATCGCATCGGGATTTCCTTTTACTATTGCACGGATGCTTTGGCGGCATTTGCTGTCGCTTCGGTCGGTTACCGTGCAGGTGTTGATCACGCACAAATCCGCATTCTGCCGCTCATCCGTGATACAATATCCCGCCTCTTCCAAACTTCTCGCCATAACGGCGGATTCGGCCCGATTCAGACGGCACCCCAAAGTAAAAAAAAAGGCGGACGGCATACGTGGATTTCCCGGTACTCGGAACAGTGCAAAAAACGATATCGATTGTTGGATACCGACTACCAAAATCGGCGTTGGGGAGTCAAGGCGTTCGTCTTTCCCCAGATTTACCGTCATTCGATTGAATTTTTCATTGATCAAAACGACATTTGGATTTATTGATATTACATTGAAGAAAATCGAGACGACCGATCGATTGCGGTCTCGAAAAGGCCGAATTGCGGATCGATAGGGGATGGTCTCGTCCCGAACCGGTGCGACAATGCGGAAAAAACACTTTTAATAGGTTGTTGAATGAGCAGACACTACGAAAAAATTTTAGATTTCTCAGATCGCCTCGATCTGGATATCGTCCATCGGGATCAGGACCAGGAGCTTATCGTCGTAAGCAACGAGGAGAAGGGAATCTACCGAATGGTGATCGACTGCGAATACCCCATTTTAGTATTCGAGCAGCTGATCTACGAAATTCAAAACGATTCCAAACACCACTTTCTGGAATTGTTGAAAATGAACCGCAATTTGATTCACGGTGCGTTTGTGTTGAACGACGATGGAACGCGAATGATCTACCGCGATACGCTGCAGCTGGAAAACCTTGACTACAACGAATTCGAAGGCACCATAAACGCCTTGAGCATGGGTCTGGCCGAATATTCCGGCAGCCTGATGACGCTTAACCAACCGTGATGAACCGATAAAAAGTCGAAAATTGAGGGAATGACGGTTTTGGGATTTTTTACCGCTTCGTCAACCGTAGGAAACCAACAATAGGAAACCAAGGAGTCGAAATGGCAGGTTTTTTTCAAAGGCTGTTCAATCTCGGAAACGCCGAAGCGCATTCCATCATCGATAGACTGGAGGACCCTGTCAAAATGACCGAACAGGGAATCAGAGATTTAAAGAAGCAATTGGAGAGCGCCCTGCAAGGATTTGCCGAAGTGAAGGCCATATCCATCAGAGCCCAGAGAGATATGGAGAAGAGCCGAAACGGTACGGCGGAGTGGGAGCGCAAAGCCATGGCTCTGCTGCAGCAGGGACAGTCCGGCAAAATCGAAATGTCGCAGGCCGAAAAACTGGCTACCGAAGCCCTGGCCCGCAAGGAGGAGTGCAACAAACAGTACGCGATCGCAAAGCAGTCTCACGATACGCAAAACCAAAATGTTATTACTTTACAGAGAAATATCGATACTCTAAAGTCCAAAATTCATCAGTACGAAAACGAACTGGTGACTTTGAAAGCCCGCGCAAAAACGGCCTCCGCCACATCCAAAATCAACAAGCAGCTTTCCGACGTGGACTCTTCCGGAACGGTGGCGCTGTTGGAGCGGATGAAACAAAAGGTCGAAGAAGAGGAAAACCTTGCCCAGGCCTACGGCGAAATTGCAAAGTCCAGCACCACTGTAGAGGACGAAATCAACCAAGCCCTGCTGGAGGGCGGCGAGCCGGGAAAAACTTCACAGGTAAAGGAATTGGAGGCACTAAAGGCAAAAATGGGCATCTGACGGAGCTGTCTGTCGTCGACCCATGCGGTAATCGGATTTTGCATTGATCGCCCATCTTGGAGGTAAAAAGCCAAATGAAACTGAAAAAGTCGCAACTGATCGAAAAGCTCGTTTTGGAAATGGACGATTTCCCGGAGGAGACGAACAGCAAACAAAAAACCGAAATCGCGCGGGAAACCGTCAACCTTTTTTTCAATTCCATCAAAGAGGCGGTGAAGGAGGGAGATCGGGTCGAAATTAGGGGTTTTGGATCGTTCAGTACGAAAAACTACGACGAGTATGTCGGCCGCAATCCGAAGACCGGCGAAAGGGTAAAGGTGCGTCCGAAAAGGCTTCCGGTCTTTCGGCCGGGCAGGGAACTTCGAGAAATGGTGGATTCCGGATAGAGACCTCCGCAACAGACCGTCGAGCCGCCGTCGCTTCGCCGAGCCGATTTGACGGGCGGCACTCTCCAGTTACAACCCGGCTCTTACCATATCCTGCAACGTAATGATTCCGACTGCTTTCCGGCCTTCCAGAACGGGGATCTGCTGCAACGGTTTGGGATTGTTTCTCATCACCTCATACGCCTGCACGGCATACGCACCCCTGGAAATGGTAACCGGCTCCTCGAACATGATCTCCCTGGCGGTCAATTTTCTGACGTCGGAGCGAAACTGGAAAGCCTTACGGATGTCGTAGCCGGTTATCAACCCCTTGAGATCCCCCCTTTCGTCAACCACGGAAACGGCATTCACCCGGCCTCGCGTTATCTCCGTCACCACGATATCGAAGCTGTCGTTTAAATGAACGACGGGGTTTTGCTCCCCTGATTTCATGAGTTCGTCGACTTTGTACAGCAGCCGCTTTCCGATGCGGCCGGCAGGGTGATAGAGAGCGTATTCCTGCCGGGAGAACCGCTTGATTTTCATCAGCGCGATGGCAATGGCGTCTCCCAAAGCCAAAGCGGCAGTGGTGGAACAGGTCGGCGCCAGATTGAGAGAACAGGCCTCCTGCTTTACCGGCGAGTGCAGGACCAGATCGCAATGCTTGGCCAGGGTCGATTCGAGATTGCTTGTGATGGCGATCGTCCTACATTGAAGCTGCTTCAGGCAGGGCAGCAAACCGATCATTTCGTCGCTCTCTCCGGAATTGCTGAGCAATAGAACGATATCTCCCCTGCCGACTACTCCCAGGTCGCCGTGCAGACCTTCGGCCGGATGCATGAATACTGCCAGCGTCCCGGTCGAAGAAAAGGTGGCGGCGATCTTTCCGGCAATGTGGCCGGACTTTCCCATACCGGAGATGATCAGCTTGCCATCTGCCGACAATATCATTTCGACGACCTTTACGATCGAATCGTCTATGGAGTCGTACAGATCCTCCAGCGTCCTTTTTTCCAGATCGATTACGCGCCTGATCTCTCTTTTGATATCCACTGTACGAGCCAATTCTATTTGAATTTTTCCGCGTCTCTGGCAAACGCTTCGATGCCGATATCCGTCAGCGGATGTCTCTCGAGTTGAGAGAGCACTTTGGAGGGGATCGTCAGGATGTCGACTCCCATGGCAGCCAGTTCTACCACATGTCCGGGAGTTCTAATGGAGGCGGCCACGATCCGGCAGTTCAGATCGGCGTTATTGAGGAATATCTCCTTGATGCTGTCCAGCAGGTCCAGCCCGTCGTGTCCGATATCGTCCAATCTCCCCAAAAAGGGGCAGACATACGTGGCGCCGGCCTTTGCGGCGAGAATGGCCTGTCCGGCGGAAAAAACCAGCGTGACGTTGGTGTCTATTTCTTCGGCTCTCAATGCGCGAACCGCCTTTAGACCGTCATGCACCATCGGTATTTTTATTGCGATGTTGTCCGAAATTTTTGCCAGCTCCTTGCCCTCCCGAACGATTCCTTCGCAGTCCAGCGACAATACTTCGGCATGTACGGGGCCCGAAACCACGCGACAGATATCTTGCAAAATTTCGACAAAATTGCCGTCCTCCTTCGCGATCAGGGTCGGGTTCGTCGTCACACCGTCTGCCAGTCCTAGCTCTTTGGCCTGTTCGATCTCCTTGATGTTTGCGGAATCGACGTAAATGTCCATCTCTATCTCCTTGCGTCAACGCGTTGGGCAGTCTGCCCGTTTTTTTAGGTCGAGCTGGATTTCCAAGGTCTCCATCGATGGCCTGTCACGACATAGGCGATCGCGGTTGAGAAAAACGCCCAGTACAAAAATTGCAGGTTTCCGGATTGGAATCCGTACCAAATGATAAGTAGAGTCATGACCAGCAGGAAAACCTTTACCAGCTTTGGGATGGCCGGAAGTATCACCCGCCCGAAATGAATATAGGGAATCTCGGATATCATCAGCAGCGCAGCCGCAATGAGAAAGGCAACTCGAAATCCGTCGTTTACGTGCAGCAGTGCCGTGGAGCCTGCCAGAAGAGCGCCGGCAGGCGCCGGCAGTCCCGCAAATAGTTCGACACCCCCTGCGATTCCCTTTTGCCTTTTATTTTTTAGGAACCGGTACAGCCGGTAGGAGGTTACTGCTAAGTGAAGAATCGCCAGAGCCGCTCCCAATAGACTGAGGCCGAACGAATAGTAGATGATCAACGAGATGGAACCTCCGAAGTTCGTGCCGTCCGCCAGGTCGTCCAACAGCTCTCCTCGCGGCGTACTTCCCCATCGGTCCGCCGCCCGACCGTCGAACATGTCCAAAAACTGGCCCAGAAACACCAAAGCAAAAGCCAAACCGACCTTATGGTAGAAAATGATCAGAACGATGCCCCCGATTCCGCAAATCAAGTTTAGGAGACTCAAGATATTCGCATACCAATAGTTCGGTACGATTTTGAAGAACATGCTGAAAAAAGCCAGAAACAGCGCACCGATCAGGGTCACATCATAAATCTCCCAGGAGTCTCCCGGAAAGTACATCTGCTGGGCGGCGATCAGTATCAAGGTGATGACGGCCAGAAAGGTTTTGGCTTTGCCGAAGAGATTGGCCGCCTTGTTGGCGATAAAATAGCGGGAAAACTGACCGATCAGATCGATCAGCAGGAACACAACAACGGGGACCAGAGGTATGACGCCGATGAGAGCGAAATAAAAGAGGGGCGGCAGGACCAGCAGCTTGTCCGACAGCGGATCGATGCTTTCCCCTTCGGCGGAATGTAGCTTAAAACGGCGGGCGATCGTTCCATCGGTGATGTCGCTTATCGTCCAGAAGGCAAAACAGAGGATCCCCGCGTGTCGCCAAACGGATTCGGGGTTGCCCGCATCCAGCCAGATTCCCGTATGATACAGCAGAAGAGACAAAAATCCGGCCGGATATCGACATCGGCTAATAAAATTGGGATGAAGCCAATATTTCGAGCGCACCCACTCCTGCCCCCTTTGCGATTTTGCCAATCGATAGAGGACATAGCGCTCCAGACCGAACATGATCCCAATCGGCAACGCGGAGAAGATCAGCAGTTTAATCAGCGTATCCTGCAGTAGCATAACGGTATGATAGGGAAGGGCTTACGGCGATCGATCGCATTGGATCCATCCGCCAAAACGGTTCGAAATGCAGCCTTACGGATTTTTTCAAATAGCTCCCGGCTTGAAAGAGAGCCAAAGATAGAAGTATAAGGTTCCTAAAAAAATCGAAAGCGAAAAACAGGAAGCCGTTACGATGGGAAAGAATAGAATAATCGATTCAAATAGACCAGAGGATTCTTGCGGGGACAAGATCGGCAAGGGGGCCGATCGCTGCATGGGGGGACGGCATACGCTTTGGAAGCAAAATGGTCAAAGAGCGATTCGACTGATTTGCGCCTGCATGTTTCTGATCTTGGGGGGCGGAATCGATTTTTGCTTTGGCGGCGGACAAAGCGGCGTCGAGGAGGAGTTTCAAATCGACCTGCCGGACAGGATCGTTCAGGCTCCGAAGCTGATGGCGCCCGATCTGCAAAACGACATATTCGATCTGAAGGAGTATCGCGGAAGAGTCGTTTTGATCAATTTTTGGGCAACATGGTGCATTCAATGCATCCGGGAGCTGCCGTCGTTCCAGAAACTCAAGGAGCGTCTCGGCAGCGACCGTTTCGAGATTATCGCCGTTAACGTGCAGGAGCCCGCCTCTCGCGTGCGAAAGTTTCTTTCCGACAAACCCTACACGTTCAAATTCCTGCTGGACCAAAAGGGAGATATCTATCGAGCCTACGGCGTGCGCGTGTTTCCCACGACTTTTATCGTCGACGCGCAAAACCGAATGGTGGGTAGAGTCGTCGGGGAGCGGAAATGGGATCGACCGAAACTGGTCGGCTACTTGCGCCAATTGATCGGTTCGGGGTAGACAAGGGAATATGCCCGGTTCTGCCGAATCGATCCCGTTTTGTTTTCGAGCGTTCCTCCCCACGACCCGAAACAGGCATTTTGGCATGAGACTCTTTTTCGGTCTTCCGATGAAA
Source organism: uncultured Pseudomonadota bacterium (assembly GCA_964562335.1). Lineage (GTDB taxonomy): Bacteria > SAR324 > SAR324 > XYD2-FULL-50-16 > XYD2-FULL-50-16 > CAZJUM01. Next base: position 12,207 of record CAZLTI010000078.1, read on the forward strand.
TTCGGTTCTCTTTTGTTCTTACATGCGATTCTGTTCGTCCTCGGTTTCGCTCCCTCGGTCGGACTGGCCGAAGAGGGGAGGCAGCTCTATACGGATAAACAGTGCAACGTTTGTCACGGAAAAAGCGGGAAGGAAAGAATCAGGGGCATGCCGCGTCTGTCGGGACAAAAAAAGCGATATCTGGTTGCCCAGATAGAGGACATCGTAAGGGGGAAAAGGGACAACAACTACTCCCAATTGATGAGGATGAACTACACGTTGGAAGAACCGATC
>CAZLTI010000079.1:0-12462 GCA_964562335.1 uncultured Pseudomonadota bacterium
CTGCGCCTGGCTAATCAGGTTGCCCTTGCCCCGGGTCAGTTTCCCCATCGCGTCTTCATACGTCCGATGCGTCGTGCCGAGCTGCTTTCCGAGCTTATCCATATCTTCGACGAAACCGCGCAGCTTGTCGTAGATGGAACTCGCCCTCTCCACGATCGCCTTCGCATTCCGGCTTTGGCGCTCGTAGCGCCAGATGTGTTCGATCGTCTTCAAAGTGGCCAATAGCGTCGTTGGCGTCACGACAACAATGTGTTTGCTAAAGGTTGCGGCAAAAAGCTTCTCGTCGTGCTGGAAGGCCACCATAAACGCGGCCTCGATCGGGACGAACATCAAGACGAAATCGAGGGATCTTATTCCTTTGAGGCTTGAGTAGTCCTTGTCGCTTAAGCTGTCGATGTGCTTTCTTATGGAAGCGGTATGGAGTTTCAACGACTCTTCGCGCTCTTTTTCGTCGTTGCTGGAGCAGTACCTTTCGTAGTCGGTCAGAGAGACTTTCGAATCGATAACGATGTCTTTTTCCTCCGGCATACGGATGACGACATCCGGTTTGAGCAGATGATCCTCCTCGTCCCGAAATCCGCTTTGGATCTCGTATTCCACTCCTTTGCGGAGGCCCGACTGTTCGAGAACCCGTTCGAGAATCAGCTCTCCCCAGTTTCCCTGGACCTTCATATCTCCTTTCAAGGCCCTGGTAAGATTGACGGCCTCCTGGCCGATTTGCCTGTTTAACGACTGCAGCGTTTCCAACTCCTTTCGTAACGAAGCGCGCTCTTTTGTTTCGCTTACGTAAACGTCCTCCACCTTTTTTCGAAAGTCCTTCAGCTGTTCCCGGAAGGGATTGAGCAGCATGCCAAGTCCGGTCTGATTTTGCTCCGTGAATTTCCTTCCTTTTTCTTCGAAAATTTCCTGAGCCAGCGTTTTGAATTGATCCGTCAGCTCTTTTTTGGCTTGCAGCAAGATGGTACGCTGTTCCTCCAGTTTCGATTTCTCCTCTTCGTTGCGGGCGTTCAATTCCGCGATGGCGGCCCTTTGGCTTGCATTGCCGTGCCTAAGCTCCTCTAGCGCCGCCTCTTTCTCTTCGATTTTTTGCTCCAGTATGGGGATCCGTTCGTTTTGTTTGCAGGCTACCGCCAATTTTCTGCCGAGGTTGTTTCTTTCCGCCTCCAGTCGATCGATCTTTTGCTCGTTTCGGTCTATTTGATGTCTGCAATCGGAAACGAGTCTCTCCCTCTCCCGAAGTCTCTCCTCCGACAAAGCCAGATCCGCTCTGGCTTCGGACTTTCCCAGCTCGATCAAACTGCGGCTTCTGGAACGGACGATTGCCAACGTTAGAACGACGCCGACCAGAATGCCGATCGCTGCGACGGCCGTAAGTTGATATTCGATAGGCATGGGGAAACTTGCGTTGTTTTCACAACCGGAGAACCTTCGAAAAACGCCGAAGAAATTTTTTTGCCAATTCGGCAGAACGGCAAAATATCGGATTTTTCGGTGATTCCCTAATGAAAGCTAATGAAAGCGGTAGGAACAGACGGTGTTGCCCTTTTTTCGCTTGATTTTGTCCACGGCGACGCCATTCAACTCCCCAAGGTGGCTCAGATGGGTTCCTCCGCATGGAACCGGGGGATAGTCTCCGATACGAACCAGACGAAACGGTTTGTCTTTGGGAATCTCGAACGGGAACGACGCTTTTTTCTCCATCTCCGACATCTCCACAATTTCGGATGTAACGGGAAGTCTGCTTGCGATATGCCGCACCAAGCTGGCATTGACCTCCTTCAGTATATTTTCCGTATCCGTTTCCGGCAGGCCGAGAAATCGGATGTATGCATTTTTACTGAAATGACTTCCCTTTGTCGCTTTGAGGTTGGGGGCGATCTCTTCCACCACTACGTGAACCAGATGCCCTGCCGTATGCCCTTTGGCGTTTGTCGTTCGTTTTTCGGTATCGATATGCAGAACAATTCTGTCTTTCCCGTTCAATACCGCCGTCTTAAGGGGGCCGTAATGACGCACTTCGTCGTCGACCCAAAGTACCTTGTGAATCGGGAAGCGATTTCCCTCTCCGTCCCACAAAAAACCGATGTCGCTGGCCTGGCCGCCTCCCTGGGGGCAAAAGAGGGTTTGGTTCAACACGCAATAGCTTCCCGCTTCGTCGAATCCGACATCGACAACTTCGGCCTTTGTCCGGAGAAGAGCGGGGTGGCTAAGATATAACAGTTCGGTCCCCATTTGGTTTCTATGGTCAAAAGTTCGCAGTTTCAAATTCCCAGAGTCGCCACCATCACAGCCTTGATGCTGTGCACTCGGTTCTCCGCTTCGTCGAAGGCGATGCACGCTCCCGACTCGAACACCTCCTCCGTAACCTCCATGGACTCCAGGCCGAACTGTTGGTAGATCTGCTCTCCCATCTTTGTCTCTTTATTGTGAAAAGCCGGAAGGCAGTGCAGCAATTTTATGTTGGGATTCTGCGTCTTTTCGACGACCTCTTTATTGATCTGATACGGTTTCAGCAACTCCACTTTTTCTCTCCATGTCTCCTTCGGTTCGCCCATGGAGATCCAAACATCGGTATACAGGAAGTCGATCTTGTTTACCATTTCGTCTATATCTTCCGAAACCGTGATGTGCGCTCCGGTCTCCTCCGCAATAGCCGAACACTCCTGCACAAGCTTCTGGGAGGGCTGACAGCTTTTTGGGGCGACCGCTCTAAAATCCATTCCCATTTTTGCCGCACCCACCATTAGCGAGTTTCCCACGTTGTTGCGCGCGTCCCCAAAATAGCAAAACGCGATGTCGTGCAGCGGTTTGTCGGAATACTCCTTCATCGTTAGAAAATCCGACAATACTTGGGTCGGATGGTATTCGTCGGTCAATCCGTTCCATACGGGAACGCCCGCATACTTTCCCAGCACCTCTACCGTTTCCTGGGAAAATCCCCGATATTCGATGCCGTCGTACATACGACCCAATACGCGGGCCGTATCCTTTATCGATTCCTTATATCCCAACTGCGAGTCGTCGGGACCCAGATAGGTTGTGTGGGCTCCCTGGTCGAATGCGGCCGTTTCAAACGCGCATCTGGTCCTTGTCGAAGGTTTTGCGAAAATGAGGGCTATGTTTTTCCCCTTCAATCGCTGCCGTTCGTATCCTCCGTACTTCGCCTTTTTCAAATCGGCGGCGAGATCGATCAAAAAACGGAGCTCATCCGGCAACAAATCCAGAAGTTTTAGAAAGTTTCGGTTTTTCAGGTTTTGCGGCATATACACCTCTTTATGAAAAGTGAATTCGGCATTGCAGTCGGAAAGGGGATTCAGTCTTCATACTGCAGGGTAATTTTGGTTCCGTACCTTTTGTCTTCCAGTTTATTGGCCTCCGTTATCACGCTTTTTTTTCCGCCCTTTTCGATAAAGTCGAGAGCCGCGCGAATCTTCGGCGCCATGCTTCCTTCGCCGAACATGCCGTCTGCCAGATATCTCTCCGTATCCGCTCTATCGAGAAATTCGGCGATTTTTTGGTTCGGTTTTCCGTAGTTCAAATAGACGTAGGAGACGTCGGTCAATATATAGAATTCGTCGGCCCCAATCCGAGCCCCCAGCAGAGATGAGGCCAGATCCTTGTCGATCACGGCTTCGGAAGGCCGAATGTCCCCAATTTCGTCGATATAGACGGGAACTCCACCGCCGCCTGCGGCAATAGCGATCGTTCCCTTTTCTACCAGGTCCCGAACGACGTTTTCGTTGGAAATGCGGATCGGTATCGGAGAAGGCACAACCCTTCTCCAGCCGCCCTCTACTTTCACCTCTTCCTTAAACTGCCATCCTTTTTCCTCCGACAACCGACTCGCTTGATCTCTCCCGTAGGTTTTTCCTATGCGCTTCGTAGGATTGTCGAAGGCCGTATCGCTTTTGTCCACGACAACTTGGGTAACCAAGGTCACCACCTCCTTTTTTATGTCGTGTCTTCGCAAAACGTTTTTCAGCATACGTTCGATCATGTATCCGATGCCGCCTTGAGAATCCGCCACGCAAATATCCAATGGCATTTGCGGAATATCGTACATGTGCTCTCCCGCATCGTTTCTCATAAGGATGTTTCCGACTTGGGGTCCATTGCCATGGGTTAGCACCAGTTCGTACCCCTCCCTAAGCAGAAAGATCAGATTCTCCATCGTTTCGGTGGTGTTGCTTTCCTGCTCGTCGATGGTGCCGAGCTGGTTTCCGCGCAGCAACGCATTGCCGCCCAACGCGATCACGGCCAGTTTTTTCATGGATTTCCATTTTCAAAAAACATGTACGACTCCGGTTGTACCCGAAAAGGCCGCTCGTTACCTCGAAGAAACGGCGCAAAGCACCGGAATATGATCGACGATGCCTATCATAAATTCATCTGAAATGGAAACGGAAAAGAGGGTGGCGTCAGGCGTGCCGCCAAACGGCCTGAATAGACGCGACGATTCGATCGAGAGCCTCCTGCAGCACGGATTGCGGGCAGGCGATGTTGATGCGCTCGAAACCCTCTCCCTCCTGTCCGAAGATGTATCCCTCATCCAGAAACACCCGCGCCTTTTCCAGCATAAGCGTTCTCAGTTCCAAAACGTCGAGGCCGAGGGGTCGGCAGTCGAACCAAATCAGATAGGTGCCTTGAGGATCGATCAGGGGAATGTAGGGAATACGTTCGGAAAATTGCCTTTTCATCAGCCGTTTGTTGGAATCGAGATGCTGCAGCAGATTTTCCAACCACTGTTCGCCCTCGTTGTAGGCCGCTTTGCAGGCCTCTGCGCCGAAGGGGCTGGGGCCGATGTATCCGATCGTTTTTAGCTCTCTTCGAAATCGGTTGCGCAGTTTGCCGTCCGGGACGAAAATATTGGCCGTCTGCAGTCCCGCCAGATTGAACGTTTTGCTGGGAGCCGTGCACACCACGCAGTTTCGGACCAATTCCTCCTCCAGCAGTCCGATGGGTACGAAACGATGACCCGGATAGATCAGATCTCCGTGGATTTCGTCCGATACTACCAAAACGCGGTTCGCCAGGCATATTTCGGCAAACCTGCGAATCTCCTCTTCGTGCCAGACTCGCGCCACCGGATTGTGAGGGCTGCACAGTATCGCCATGGCAACCTCCGGATCCGCCGCTTTACGCTCCAGATCGTCGAAGTCCATGCTATAGCGACCGTTCTGCAAAACGAGGCTGTTGGAGACGATTCTCCGGTCGTTTGTTTTGATGGCACTGAAGAACGGATAGTAGACGGGGCGCTGGACCAGAATCTTCTGTCCGGCAGTGGAAAAGGCACGTACCAGAACATGCAGTGCCGGGATGACTCCCGGAGTCGTCACCAACCACTTTGCATCCGCTTTCCAGCCGTGGCGTCGGTCCATCCAGGCGCAAACAGCCTGACGATAGCTATCGTCCACCAGAGTATATCCGTAGATTGGATGCCTTGCGCGTTTCTCCAACGCCACCTGCACAGCCGAAGGGCAGGAGAGGTCCATATCCGCCACCCACATAGGGAGTATTCTATTTCGGCCAAAAAAGGCATCCGTCTCGATCCACTTTTCCGGATCGTTGCGATCCTGAATGATCTCCCACTTGAGGGCATTGGTTCGACTTCGGTCGATTTCCCGATCGAATTGCATATTCACTAAGAACCGCTCTCCATCTTTTTTCTTAAATCCGCCACTTCATCCTCCAACTCCTCGATTTCCATCTCAAACTTTAAATTGGAGGAGGAACCATGAATGTCGACGCAAAATGCGTTCGATTTGTTCTCTTTCATCTCCTCTAGCTTCTTTTCCTTCTCTTCAAGCAGCTTTGCCAAGTCTTCCATACGGCTCCTATTGTCAGACGGTTTTACAGTTTGCGGTTTTTTCGGACAGCCTGGGATCGAAAAAAAACAATGCATGCACTGCCTCTCCTCTTCATCCCGAATCCATCATATGATCGGCCAGCCCATTCTATCAAGTTCCGATCCGCAGTTTTTTCGCCAAGGCAAATTCGAGGGGGATGTTTTCGCCCGAAAGCGGCAAAAGAGTGTGCCGAAAGAGGAGCATCCACTATTTTGAGTTGCCAGCCGATGGTGCCTATAGTAAAGATCGAGCCTTGAAGGTATCGCTCCGATTCCCCTCAGTTTCGGCAACGGAGGCAAAACCGGTCATAGAAGGCGGTTTCGGGGCCGGAACAACGCCGAAGCCGCCACCAATGAGAATCAATCCAGGAGAACAGCCATGTCTCGTGCCGGATTGTTTTTAGGCCTGACCATTTTTCTGTCCGTTTTTTTGTCTCCTTCATTGTGTGCGGAAACGATACGTATGGGAGTTCTGCCGGTAATCGATACTTTGCCGCTACAAGTGGCCAAAAAGGAGGGCTTTTTCAAAGAGGAGGAATTGGAGGTAGAACTGATTCGCTTCTCGAGCGCCATGGAGCGCAATATCGCCATGCAGAGCGGAAGGCTCGACGGTTTTTTCGGAGACATTCCGGCAACCCTGCTGCTGGTGAAAAGCGGCATACCCGTCAAATTTCTGACCGTCTCCTATTTCACGACGCCGGGACAGAGAATGTTCGTTCTGGTTTTGTCGTCTCAAAACCGAAACAGAAACAGCGGAAGAATCGACGTGGCGATCTCCAAAGGTTCGATAATCGAATATCTGCTGGATCGTCTAAAGCCTCGTCCCCCAATGGACGGTTTTCAAATCGTTCCCAAAGAGATCAAACAGATGCCCGTGCGGATGCAGATGCTGGCGGCCGGGAAGATAGATGCTGCCCTCCTGCCGGAACCGTTGGCAACGCTGGCCGAATCCAAGGGAGCAAAATCGATCGTTACCGACGAACATCTGAACATTCCATTGACCGTGCTCAACCTGCACCGCTCCAAATTGCCATATGGGCAGCCGTTTCTCAAAGCCTACGCCAAAGCCGTAGCTTCCCTCAACGCCAATGCCGGGAACTATCTGGAGCTGATGGTCGAGACCTGTCGGGTTCCCGAATTTTTGGCCGCCAAGTTCATCGCCTACACGTTCCCCAAACCCAGACTGCCGTCGGAAGAAGAGGTGGAGTCGGTCCAGAAGTGGATGCAACGCCAAGGGCTGCTTGATCGCAGGATCTCCTACCAAAAGCTGATTCGCTAAACGAAGTCCTATGCTCGCGGTTAAAAACGTCACCGTACGGTTCGACCGGATTCCGTTGTTCGAGAATCTCGGCTTCGATCTGAATCTTGAGCGCTCGCTTGCTCTCCTTGGCCCGTCCGGCTGCGGAAAGACGACGCTGCTTAACGTCGTATGCGGAATGTTGCGGCCGGAGACGGGAAGTGTGTTTTTGGACGGTCGGCGCATTACGAAACCTACTTCGCAGATTGCCTTCATTTTGCAGAACTACGGCCTTCTTCCCTGGAAGAACAATCTGCAGAATGCGGCGCTCGGACTGAAAATCAAAGGCGTGGGCAGAGTCGAGAGAGAAAATGCCGCCAGACTTCTTCTGCGCGAATTCGGGCTGGCGGGCAGAGAAGCCGACTATCCCGACGTATTGAGCGGAGGAGAGAAACAGCGTGTGGCCATCGCACGCGCCTATGCCATGAAACCCAAATTGATGGTAATGGACGAGCCGTTTTCCGCCCTGGACGCCATCACCCGCGAGAAGCTTCAGGACACCCTGCTAAATAGCTGGAAAAAGGTAGGAGTTCCCTACCTATTGGTTACACATAGCGTCGAAGAGGCGGTTTTTCTTGGACAGGAGATAGTCGTCATGGCGGGAAAGCCGACGCGGTTTGTGGCTAGGTGGAAAAATTCCGGTTTCTGCCGACCGAACCACCGCTATTCCGACCGGTACTATGAAATGATAAAAGAGATAAGAAAAACGATGGGGAAGTATTGGTGAATCGTTTTTTAAGAACGGTCAAACCCTATATCTATACGATAGCCGTGCTGCTGTCGATTTGGAAGCTGTTTTCCGTTTCGTTGACGGAGAATGTCTTTCCGCCCCCCGAAAGCGTTCTGGGGGCCTTCGGCGGAGCACTGTTCACGGTGGACTTCTGGGGACACTTTCTCACAAGCGGATACCGTGCTCTAAGCGGCATTGCCATTGCCTGGCTCGTAGGTTTTCCTACGGGAATCGTTATGGGGTTTTCCCCAAAGGCCGACCGGCTGCTGAGTCCGACGGTGCAGTTGACCTATCCCATTCCCAAGGTGGTCCTTCTGCCGGTGGTACTGCTGATTTTCGGATTGGGCGACACCTCCAAGATCCTGATTGTCAGCCTTATTCTAGGATACCAGGTTTTGGTTGCGACGCGCGATGGAGTGAAGGGCATTCGACCCGAATATCTTAAGTCGATCCATTCGCTTGGCGCGGGAAAATGGCAGTTGTATCGGGAAGGTCTTCTGCCCGCCGCCCTTCCCTATGGATTTACCGCCTTGCGCCTGAATGCCGGAGTCGGCGTTGCCGTTCTGTTTTTCGTCGAGTCGTTTGCCACCGATAGGGGGCTCGGTTTTCTGATCATGGACGCCTGGGGCGTTATGGCATTTGACGAGATGTTTACCGGCATTTTCGGCATGAGTCTGCTGGGAGTGGCAATCAATGGACTGGTCGGTTTTTTGGAGTCCATATTCTGTCCCTGGTTTAAAAGCAATTTGTAGGATGGGCAACAAGTAGCCCATCAAAAACAATGTTTTTTCGGCATGGGCAACAAGTAGCCCATCCTACTCGATATTCATATCTTTGATTTCCGGTGGTTCTGTGTTTCCCCAATTTTTCGAATACAATCCTTGCTGAATACACTTTTTGAATGACGAATACTCCCAATCAATTGGATTGTATACCAGCCCATGTTTGACAGGGTTAAAATGAATATAGTCGTAATGCCTTTTTAGGTCCTTTTCATCTCTGATTAAGTGTTCCCAATACCGTCTTTGCCAGATACCCTTTTCCCTTTTTTTAAGCTTGGATTCGGATGTAGGGAAAGCTTTTAGATTGATGGAAAAGTGCTTTTTGATTGCCATCCATCGTATTGAAAAATCGGAATCATCATGGGGAAGTTTCCAGATCGTATGAAGATGGTCGGGAAGCACGACAATTGCTTCTATGGAGAACGGACGATTTTTCATTGATCTCCAGAACGCCTCTCTTAGGAGAACAATATTTTCCACCAAAAGGGGTCGCCGTTTTTCCATCACCAAGGTAAAAAAATAGATCCCACCAGGCAGGTATAATCGACGATACTTCATTTTTTACCAAGATTTACGGCATGGGCAACTCGATCCAATCAAGCATGGGCAACAAGGCTATCTTTGGTCGATGGGGATAAACTCTCTGGTAGCGCTTCCCTGGTATATCTGCCGCGGTCTGTGAATGCGGTTGTCGGGAGAGGACATCATCTCCTTCCATTGGGCGATCCAGCCGGGAAGTCTGGCCATGGCGAACATAACGGTAAACATCTCCACGGGGATCTTCATCGCCTTGTAGATGATGCCGCTATAAAAATCGACATTGGGATAGAGTTTTCTCTCGATAAAATATTCGTCTTTCAGCGCAGCGGCCTCGAGCTCTTTGGCAATATCCAGCAGAGGATCGTCCCTGCCCAGCTTTTTCAGGACCAAATCGCAGGAGTCCTTTATCAGCAAAGCTCTGGGATCGAAGTTTTTGTATACGCGATGACCGAATCCCACGAGTCGGAAACTATCGTTGGGATCTTTCGCCCTGTCGATGTACTTTTGAATGTCGCCTCCCTCTTTACGGATGTTTTCGAGCATTTCCAGCACCTTCTGGTTCGCTCCTCCGTGCAGGGCTCCCCACAGGGCCGATATCCCCCCGCTTACCGAAGCGAAAAGATTGATGCGACTGCTGCCGATCATCCTGACAGTCGAGGTGGAACAGTTCTGCTCGTGGTCCGCATGAAGGACCATCAGGCGGTTCAAGGCGCGGTCCACTTCCGGATCGAGATGGAAGGAGCGGGTGGGAACCGCATACATCATATAGAGGAAATTTCCGGTATAGGTCAGATCGTCCTGCGGATACATAAAGGGCTGTCCGATCTTCTTTTTGTAGATATACGCCGCAAGCGTCGGAAGTTTGGCAATGGCCAGGTGAACGCAGGCGTCGACCTGCTCCGGGTCCAGAGGATTGAGCTGGTTGGCGTAGAATGCGGATAGACCTCCGACTGCCGCCGCCAACAGACCCATGGGATGAGCGGTCTGCGGCCAGACATCGAAGTATCGTTTGAAGTCTTCGTTGAGCATCGTATGCCGCTTGATCCTTTTGATGAACCGATCCAACTCCTCCTGTTTGGGCAGCTCCTCATAAATCAGAAGATACGCCGTTTCCAAGAAGGTCGCCTTCTGCGCGATATCCTCCAGCCTGTATCCGCGATGACGCAGGATTCCCTTCTCCCCGTCCAGGTAGGTAATTTTGCTTTTTGTCGAGCAGGTGTTGTCGAAACCGGGATCCAACGCGGTGTAACCGGTGGTCAACCGCAGTTTGGAAATATCGATGGCCTTCTCGCCTTCCGTTCCTTCCACAACGTCAAGCAGGTGTTTTTTCCCTGCAATTTCTATCGTAACCTGTTCCCTGTTCATGCGGTTTCTCCTCTTTGGTTTGTCGCGACAAACGACCGATTTTCGCTGGCAACCGATAGGGCATATTCGGTGCGACCTGTGCGGATCTCGCAGAAATGTAAAGATCCGCTTTTGATATCACAAATAATCGGTTTTGACAATTTGGCAGGGAGAGGAGAAATAGTACCGTTAAAACCCGATACCGAAATTGACTTGGAGATACTCCCTGTCGGTATCGGATTTTGGATCGGTCTCGATCAGCTGACTGAATGTCAATTTTCCTCCCATGGCATAGCCTATGGACCATCCCTTCAGTTTCCTGTCGTTTACCGAGTTGGAGGTTTCCGGAATTGCAGAGTAGCTTAGCCCGCAGATATTGATCGTGTAGGGAACGAACTGATAGTTCGCTTTGTCGATATTCACGATCTGACCCCGGAGAGAGGTGCCGATGAAAAACAGTCCGCTTTTATAGCCAGCGTTCACTCCCAAAGATGCGGATAGCGCTCCCGATCCCAGACCCAATTCGGCTCCGGGGAAGAAGACGACGCCATCTTTGAAGTGTTTCATTTTGCGGGAGTATCCCTCGCTGAAGGATTTCGGCCTGCGGTCTCCCGATGCGTCCTTCCAAAAACCGTCATGGGCAAATGCGCCGGGTGCGAAAACGACGGTCAGCGTAACGAATGCGATCGTGTGCAGGGCTTTTTTCATCTCTATTCTCCTTTTGAGTTCGATTGTCCGAAATGCATCGAAAAACGATGCGGGTTGAATACTACGATTTCAGGTGTAGAGAACGGGTCGGCTCCCCGCCATAAAATACTATTGAATGCCGAGATATTTCTTACGAGCGGTTGCAATCTCCCTTTGAACGGCTCCGCATCCGGCCGTCTCCCGTCCGCTCGCCTAACCCGATCTTTACGCATCGGTCCATTTGTCGTACCGTTGCGGCAAAAAGAGGAAAACGAATAGAGAGGAACGCCGACTTTCGGAGTGAGCCCATGATAAGAACATTGATTGCGGATGACGAGCAACATGCCATCGACCGCCTGCAAGACCTGCTGTCGGACTATCGGCAGTTTGAAATAGTAGCCGAGTCGCGCAACGGATCGGAGGCTTTGGAGCAGATGGTGACTCTGCAACCGGATGTGGCGTTTTTGGATATCAACATGCCGGGCGTTTTTGTCTTCAAGTCCGTCGCCTCTTTACAAAATCCGCCGTTGGTCGTGTTTCAGACGGCCCATTCCAAGTACGCCGCCGAGGCGTTCGATATCGACGCGTTGGACTATCTGTTGAAGCCCGTCAGCCGCCAAAGATTCAGGCAGACCGTCGACAAGATTGCCGAAAGGCTGAAGAGTGCCGGACCTGCCGACCGGGTGGAGAGGCTGGCAGGGAAGAAAGCGACCGAAAAGATCTCCATCAAAGTCCACGATGCCATCAAAATAATTTCCGTTCGCGATATTTTAAGGGTCCGCTTCGAGGAGGGTCTCGTTTTTGTCTATACCGAGGAGGGACGCTTCATGTCCGACCGAACCGTAAACTACTACGAGGAAAAATTCGCGGACTGCGGCTTTTTCAGAAGCGATCGGGCGAATCTGGTCAATTTGGACCATGTCGCCACGATCCACAAGGAATTCAAAGGGAACTATTTGATCGAGCTGAAGGACGGCTCCAGAATCGGGCTGTCGCGGCGCAAAGCGCAAAGCTTGAAAAAGACGCTCGATTTTTGACGGACGCAACCGTTCATCGGCCTGTACCCGCCATTCGGCCGAAACTTGTGCCGTTCGTAGAATATCGTTGGACGGAGCGGGCTGAAGACGACCTATCCTCAATTCATGCTACACGGCGTTTTTGCAGCTTGCGAAAGCTGATGAACCGGTAAAAAGTCGAAAATTGCGCGGAATGACGGTTCTGGGACTTTTTACCGCTT
>CAZLTI010000080.1:0-5788 GCA_964562335.1 uncultured Pseudomonadota bacterium
CGGAGAGCGCATGCGGCTTTGCGGAGCCGTCAAATTCGATCGTTTGCCGAGGGCAGGACAATATTTCGCATACTTGCCCATATGAGCCGATAGGAGTCCGAAGCCGACGAACGCGGTAGGGAGACCGGTACCGGTTCGCGTTCGATCCCCATTTTTTCGATGGCCGACAGATAGGGAATTGTGTTCGGCAGGATGCGTTTGAATTTCTTGCGCATGATCGCCATGGTGTTGCCGTGCATTTTTTTTCGTTTGTCGACCATCGAAAAAAAGGCGTATATCTTCTTCTGGTTATATTTTTCCCTTTCGCAAAAGGAGAGCAGCTGCCGAAAGGCCCTTGCCGAAAGCGTGGTGGGAATCAGCGGTACCAGAACGAAATCGACGGTATTGAGAATATTTTCCGCCAGGGTACTGACGGTAACCGGGCAGTCGAAAACAATCAGTTCGTAATCCTTCTCAAGAGGTTTGACGATTCTCCGCAGCCTTTGATTCGAGCGTTTCCGATTGAAAAAAAGGACATCCAAATTCCTGTGGGTGAAATCGGCCGGCAGCAGATCCAAATTTTCGTAGTCGGTGCCTTTGATGCTATCGCCGATCGACTTTCTCCATCTTTTGAACCCTTTCGCACCGGGCTTTAGTTTGGGTTTTACCCGAAAATAGTAGGAGGTGGAGCTTTGGGGATCGAGGTCGCAGATGAGAGTTTTGATCCCCGACCGTGCCGCCAGATAGGAGAGGTTGACTGCCGTGGTGGTTTTTCCGACTCCTCCCTTGTTGCTGTACAGTGCGAATGTGGCCATAAAGCGATCCTATGGGTCGGTTTTTTCGGAGGTTGCTTGGGTTATGAGGCGAAAAGTTTATGGAACTCCCTTTTATTCTCGGACGACGCGAACTCGGCGAAAATTTGGAGAAATGCCTTCTTGACGGAGCGTTTTTTCCTATCCAGCGATCCGATCAGGCTGCCGATCGCCAATAGCGCTCTTTGCGTTTTTTGATCGGTCGCCGGCAGCTCTTCGGCAATGGCCGCGAGATACTCCTCCTGAACGCAGGAATCGTTGAAATCCCCCAGGCAGTCCTGGAGCGTTTTCAACTGTTCGATAAACGCGTCGATTTTTTTCGCCGAAAACAATCCGGAGAAAAAATCCATCAGGTACCGCAATTTCTTGCATTCCAATCTCAAGTCGTGGAGTTCCTGGTCTTCTACGGCTTCGGAGATCGGGACGCTGGTTCGAATCACGCGCCGGTACTGCTTGAAGATGCTTTTTCGCGCCAGATCGATCACCGGAAATCGAGCGTTCGCCTCTTCTGCCGCATCCTCTTGCGATTCGGTCAAAAACTCCTCCCACCTTTTTATTATCTGTTGGTATTTTATCGATTCCAGGTTTTTGACCACCTGCCGAAAAGCTCTGCTTCGTTTTTTTCGCAGGTAGTCGAACAGGGGGTCGATATCCTCTTTCAATACGGCAGGGAGCATTGCCTTGAAAGCGGTCTCTTTGAGAAGGTATACGTCCAAATCGCGCAGCGAATTGGAGGACTTGCCCACGAAGGCAAAATCCCTCTTGAATCCGCCGACCGTTTTCGGCGGGAAAACGGATTTGATCTGTCCCAAAGCGGAGCGGATGCGACGAACGGCCACTCGGTAGTCGTGCAGAAACTCGGTATCCAAGTCCTTTTTAATGTAGTCCCCATTGATTTTTACTATTTGCAGCAGGTATCGCAATAGAACCTTTGTCGCTTCGTCGGACCGCATGTTGGGATCGAGCTCTATATTCAGTTTTGAGGAATAGCTTCCCGGTTTTTCCCCTGCCGCCTCAAGCACCCTAAAATATACATCCTCCTTTTGGTACGGCCTGCACCCCGCTCTTCCCAGGCTTCCGACAAGTTTTTGGGAAAAGTTGCGATACCCCTTGACCGGCTGTATCCGCAGATAGTTCGTCATTATGGGATCGCCCCTTTTGGACGAAAGTCGAAATTCCTCAAAGTGCAGTCTGGATACGGTTTTTTCATTCGGATTCAAAATGCGATAGACAACGGAGCGGCAATGCACCTTCGCAAGCTTGAGTAGCGCCCGCTTTTTTAGTATCGGCTCCAGGCGTCTTCTCAATTCGCTTTCGGAAAAGTCCCAAACGAAAACCGGAGGGGAGGCGAATGCGAAACTGCAGATAGAACGGTTTGCATACAGTTTCCGTAAAAACAGCCTGTTCTCGGTTCCGTAGAGAGCATAGGATTTGTCGTATAGACGCCAGTCGAAGGTATCGTAGATTGCAACCCAATTGGATGCGGATCGCTCCTCTTTGATCGTATAGTCGTCGGCAAGCGCTTCGATCAGTCTCCCCCGGTCGAAATCGTCGGGCAGAATATGTTGTAAATGAATGCGCATGATCTTGATCCGATAGATGGAAAAGGACTGCCTACCCGCTCTTGATCGGGTTTGCGGAATCCTCAAGCCGGGCGAGTTCCTGCAGATACCGTTTCGGATAGTCGAAAAAGTTGGATTCTCCCTTTCCCGCGCTCACTTTTTCCCAGCGGTCGACGGAAAATCCGATACTGTATACCCCTGTTGTGGGAATGTTATAGACCGGGTTTTGCGCAAGCAGCAGATCGGCAAATTCGTTGAAGGTGTTGTTGTGTCCAAAAAGCATGACCGTCTTTATGCCGTTATCCAGCTTTTTCACTAGAGACAGCAGATCCGTAGCGTCGGCATGGTACAGTTCCTCATGAAAGACGATCCTTTTTTTGGGATAGCCGATGGCCTTTGCGATCTCTTTGGCCGTCTTTCTGGCTCTTTTCGCTTGGCTCGAGACAATCACATCGGGCAGGATGTTGCGCTCTTTCAGCTTTTTCCCCATAAACGGAGCGTCCCTTTTTCCTCTTTTGTTCAATGGTCTGTCGAAATCGTCCAGGCTGGGGTTCTCCCAACTGGATTTGGCATGCCTGACAAGAATAATGGTTTTCATTCCCTATTTGAACCTATCGAGAGTTTGTGCAGGACGCTTCCGGAAAATTTGCAATAAAAGCCTGACGCTACGATTGTTCGAGACTATAATTCGGCAGCCATTAGATCAACGGTTTTCTGGATTGTCGGCGGTTCGGTTTGTTGGAAGAGCGACCGTTACTCTCCGATGGCGCGGCGAATCCTGCAGGAGAGGCCGGCAAAGGATTCCGAGTACTCCATATCGGGAAAACGGGGACGGGGCAGAGTGATGGCGAACTCCTCCGCTACGGTGGCGGGCCGAGGGCTCAACACGAGTACTCGGTCGGAAAAAAACACAGCTTCGCGAATGTCGTGCGTGACCATGATGGCGGTCAGGTTTTGTTCCCGCCAAAGTCTTAGCAGTTCGAGATTGAGACGCTCGCGCGTGAGGGCGTCCAGCGCGGCGAACGGCTCGTCCAGAAGCAGAATCCTCGGATTCGTCACCAGCGCTCTTGCCAGCACCACCCGTTGCTCCATGCCGCCGGAGAGCGTTTTGGGATAGTTGTCGGCGGATTCGGCCAGTCCCACTCTTTCCAATGTCCTTACAGCTCTGGCCTGCGCCTCGCCGCTGGGCAGGGCAGATAGCTGCAAAGGCAGTTTCACGTTTTCGAGCACCGTTCTCCACGGCATAAGGTTGGGCTTCTGGAACACGATGCCGATATCCCTACACGGCCCGGCAAGCGCCGTTCGGTCGAACAGCACCTCCCCTTTGGTCGGTTTCTGGAGTCCCGCCAGAAGTTGCAGCAGGGTCGTCTTTCCGCAACCGGAGGGTCCCACGATGCAGATGAATTCCCCCTTGCCGACGGTTAGGCTGATGTTCTCGACAACCGAAATGTCGCTTTTCCCCAGGGAGAAGGACTTCCAAAGGGAACGGGCTACCAGTAACGATTCGCTTGCAGGCATGCCGCGATTACTCGACGAATTGATTGGTGTAGTACCTGTCGACGGGCACCTTTTTGGCCGACAGTCCGGTTTCGTACAGAAAATCCGCCGATGCCCGCCACTCCTTTTTGTCGGAAAAACCGGGACGGCTGCCTTTCCAAAGCTCGATCGAAATCCGCAGCACCGTCCGTTGCATCTCGGCCCGACTGTCCGTTATTTCGGGAATCGTCCGGCGAGCGATATCGAACGCCTCTTGAGGATTCGCTACCGTATCCGTCACTCCCCTCAGGGTCGCCCGCACCATGCGCCTCACCAGATCGGGATTCTCTTTTGTCAGGCGGTCGCTTGCTACGAGCCCGTTCGAGACCAAGCCGATGTAGTCGGACACTTCGATCACGTTGACCTTCATCCCCTGATCCCGAAGCTGAATCGGCTCGTTGGCAATATAGACCATGGCGGCATCCACGATTTTTCGCTGCAACGCGGCCACCTGGGCAAAGCCGGTTCTTTTTACGGTCAACTGCGCCTCGTCGATACCGCTCGCATACAGCAACGCCTTCCAGCCGACGAAACTCGCACCGGAAAATGCGGGAAGCCCCACCGTTTTGCCCGGCAAATCCGCAGGACCTTCGATTCCTCCGGACTTGGGGGCAACCAGTGCCACAGGATAGCGCTCGAACCATTTCATGACGTAGGTGATCGGCAATCCCTGCCCCCGTGCCAGAATCACCTGATCGCCGCTGGCAATGGCAAATTCTCTTTCTCCCTGCGCCACCAAAGCCACGAAATCGCTTTCGTATCCATACTCGATCTCCACCTCCAGACCCTCTTTCGCGTAGAATCCCTTTTGCTGCGACACATACAGGGGAGCGAATTGGACGTTGGGAATAAAACCCACGCCCAGCCTTACACGCTCCGGAGAGGCTGCCTGCGCGGCGCCTGCCGAAAAACAGACAATTCCGATCGCAGATGCGAAAATCAAATCGAAAAATCTACCGGTTTTCATCCGATCGCTCCCTTCCAAGTTGCGGATTCATTTTCGCCAGGCCAAAAGCCACCTTTCCAGTCCCGTCACCATCAGGTACAGGGTTAGAGAAAGAGCCGTAAGAGTGATCAGGGCAACGAACATGAGGGGGGTGTTGAACATTCCTTTGGACAGACCGATAAGATATCCCAGCCCCTTGTCGGCACCGACAAATTCGCCGACGACCGCTCCGATTGCCGACAGGGTCACTCCTATCTTCAGCCCTCCCAACAATACGGGAAGAGCCGCCGGAATTTCCAAGTAGCGAAACGTCTGCCAGCGGCCGGCACGCAGCGAACGCATGAGCAGCTTTAGGTTTTCGTCGACGGAGCGAATGCCGACTATCGTATTGATCAGAATGGGGAAAAACAGGATCAAAGCGCAAATAAGCACCTTGCTGGCCTTTCCCGTTCCGAACCAGATGATCAGCAAAGGTGCCACGGCCACGATCGGAACCGACTGCGAAGCGACGATATAGGGTCCGAACAGTCGTTCCAGCAGGGGGCTCTTCGCAAAAACATAGCCAAAAACGGTAGCCGCACTCAAACCAAGCGCCAGGCCGCCGATCATTTCCGTTAGCGTGGCCCGAATGTGGAGCCAAAGGCGGCCGTTCTCCAAAACGACCCTCAACTCCCGCAGAACGTCCGAAGGTTCGGGTAGAATGAAGCTCGGATACTCTCCGACGACGGTCGCGAACGTCCACATGCCGAAAACCAGAGAGACGCCCGAAATCAAAACGGCGAGGTCCAAAGCATAATTCTTCGCTCCATGCCGCCGTTTGGAATAGACCGGATCGGAGTCTACTCTTCCGTTTCCTTTCAAGTTGTCCTGTTTTTTGCAACTGGTGGTCGGCCCAAAAAAAAACCCGAATGCGAAGCCTGCCGCATTCGGGGTCGATAGCTGGTACGCAAGGG